>NZ_JBKQTQ010000046.1:0-60277 GCF_052143115.1 Mycobacterium sp. | reverse complement strand
AGATCGTCTGGTACCTCGACGAGCCGGTTGCCGACCCCGCCCTGGTGCCGCTGTTCTTCGTCGCCCGCGAGGCCCGCAAGCACGTCAAGGTGGTGCTGTCCGGCGAGGGTGCCGACGAGCTGTTCGGCGGCTACACGATCAACCGGGAGCCGCTGTCGTTGAAGCCCTTCGACTATCTGCCCCGGCCGCTGCGGCGTTCGATGGGCAAGGTGTCCAAACCGCTGCCGGAAGGCATGCGTGGCAAGAGCCTGCTGCACCGCGGCTCGCTGACACTCGAGGAGCGCTACTACGGCAATGCCCGCAGCTTCTCCGACGCGCAGTTGCGAGACGTGCTGCCCGGGTTTCGCGACGACTGGACCCACACCGATGTGACCGCGTCGCTGTACGCCGAATCGGCCGGCTGGGACCCGGTGGCCCGCATGCAGCACGTCGACCTGTTCACCTGGTTGCGCGGCGACATCCTGGTCAAGGCCGACAAGATGACGATGGCCAACTCGCTGGAACTGCGGGTCCCGTTTCTGGATCCCGAGGTGTTCGCGGTCGCCTCCCGATTGCCGGTGCAGGCCAAGATCACCCGCACCACCACGAAGTACGCGCTGCGGCGCGCGCTAGAACCCATCGTTCCGCCGCACGTCCTCAACCGGCCGAAACTGGGCTTTCCGGTGCCTATCCGGCACTGGTTGCGTGCCGGCCCGCTGCTGGAGTGGGCCCATGAAATGGTGAACTCTTCAGCAACCGACCATCTGATCGACCTGTCCGCCGTTCGCCGGATGTTAGACGAACATCGTTGCGGCACAACCGATCACAGTCGCAGGCTGTGGACGGTACTGATCTTTATGCTGTGGCACGGGATCTTCGTCGAGCACAGTGTGATGCCACAGATCAGCGAGCCTAGCTACCCGGTGCAGCTCTAAGAAGCTCAGACCAGCGCGGCGGAAATCTCGCGGGCGGCGTCGTCGCCGTAGGCCCCGGCCAGCCGAGTCACCGCCTCGTCGCGGTCCCAGTTCCACTCCTGGGTCCCAGTCGACTCCAACACCAGCACGGCCACCAGCGAGCCGAGCTGCGCAGAACGCTCCAGGCTCAGGCCAGTGCTGCGGCCGGTCAGGAAACCGGCCCGGAACGCGTCGCCGACGCCGGTGGGGTCGGTTTGGCTGGTCTCGGGGACCGCGCCGACATGGACGGTGGTGCCGTCCTGGTCGACGATGTCGACGCCCTTGGCGCCCAGCGTGGTCACCCGCAGGCCGACCCTTTCCAGCACGTCGGCTTCCGACCAGCCGGTCTTGGAGAGCAAAAGCTCCCACTCGTAGTCGTTGGTGAACAGGTAGGCGGCGCCGTCGATGAGCTTGTTGATCTGTTCTCCAGAGAGGCGGGGCAGCTGCTGGGACGGGTCGGCGGCAAAAGGCAGGCCGAGGTTCCGACACTCTTCGGTGTGCACCACCATCGCGTCGGGGTCGTTCGCCCCGATGATGACCAGATCCGGTTTACCCACCGACGACACGACATCGGCGAGCTTGATGTTGCGGGCCTCCGACATGGCGCCGGGATAGAACGACGCGATCTGAGCCATGTCGAGATCGGTGGTGCAGACGAAACGCGCGGTGTGCGCGGTGTCGGAGATCAGCACGTGGTCGCAGTTGACACCGTGACCCTGCAGCCATTCGCGGTAGTCGGCGAAGTCGTCACCGGCTGCGCCGACCAGTGCCACGTCACCACCCAGCACACCGATGGCGAAGGCGATATTGCCGGCCACGCCACCACGATGGATCACCAGGTCGTCGACCAAAAAGCTCAGGGACACCTTCTGCAGATGCTCGGCCAATAGGTGCTCGGAAAATCGGCCGGGAAACCTCATCAGATTGTCGGTCGCGATCGAACCGGTCACCGCAATCGTCACGAAAATTCCACCCTTCGTTCGTAAGTTCGGCTAGCTAAGCTTACCCGCGGGGTGTGGCCGCTGCTGCAGCGCGGGGCGAGGCCCGCTAGCCTCGGTAAGACAAACCTCGCGGCGACATTCGTCATTCAGCCCGCTACCCGAGGAGAACCGCCTATGCCCGGTCCGTACTCGCCGGACCACCGTGTCGGCACCGACGGACCGCCGTTCACCGACCCCCATCCCAGCCAGCCCATCCCCGGCCAGCCGGCGTACGCCGTACCGCCGGTGCGCCAAGCGGCTGAAGCGGCGCGGCCGTCGGCCGCCTATCCAGGTCTGCTGCCACCGCCGGTGCGGTACCCGAAACACCGCCGTCGACGGTTGGTTCTGGCCGCCGTGGCGGCATCGGTCCTGGTTGCCGCGTTGATCGCGGCGATTGTGCACGGTGTGCGCAGCGGCCCGACCACCTCGGCCGGCGCGATATCCGACGCCACCGCCAAAACGGCGATCCAGGGCTATTTAAACGCCCTCGACCATCGCGACACCGAGACCATCGCGCGCAACGCGCTGTGCGGCATCTACGACGCCGTGCGGGACCGGCGCTCCGATCAGGCACTGGCCAAATTGAGCAGCGACGCGTTCCGCAAGCAGTTCTCCGAGGCCCGGGTGACCTCGATCGACAAGATCGTGTACTGGTCGGATTACCAGGCGCAGGTGTTGTTCAGCATGCGCGTCAAACCTGCCACCGGCAGCTCCCTGCACGAGCAGATACAGGGGACCGCGCAGTTACTTTCCCAGCACAACCAGGTGCTGGTGTGTTCCTACGTGCAGCGGACCGCCGGCACTTACTAGCCACGCCCCAAAAGGGGAAGCCTGAGCGTCAGTTGAACGAATCGCCGCAGGCGCACGAGCCGGTGGCGTTCGGGTTGTCGATGGTAAAGCCTTGCTTCTCGATGGTGTCGACGAAGTCAATGGAGGCGCCCTGTACGTAGGGCGCGCTCATCCGGTCGACAGTCAGCGTCACACCGCCGAAGTCCGCGGTCAGGTCACCGTCGAGCGAGCGGTCGTCGAAGAACAAGTTGTAACGCAGGCCGGCGCATCCCCCTGGCTGAACTGCGATACGCAGCGCCAGGTCGTCGCGTCCCTCCTGTTCTAGCAGTGACTTCGCCTTGGCTGCCGCAGCATCGGTCAAGATCACGTCGTGGGTTGAGGTAGCTGGCCCTGCGGCGGCTGACTCGTCCTGAACAGTCATTGCGTCTCCCTATAAGTGCCTACAAGCCCAAATCGTTCCCGGGTCGGTGGAGGGTTCGTTCACCCCGATGAAAAAACCCACCTCTTCAAAGGTACCTTGTCGGGCCTCTATTCCCGAGTCGCGCCGCTACGTAGGAGGCCAGGCCCATGAGCTGGTTGGCGGCGTCGGCCAAAGCCAGCCGCGCCGAACCGGCGTAGTCGGCGATCGCGTAGGCCGCCAGAATGCCCGCCGATCGCACCGCCAGACGGTCGAGTTCTACCTGACCAGCCATCACCACGATCGGTATGTCCTGCGATCGCGCCGCCTCGGCCAACGCGCCCACCACCTTGCCGTGCAACGACTGGTCGTCGAACCGGCCCTCGCCGGTGATCACCAAATCGGCGGCGGCAATGTCGTCGGCCAACCGCGTGTGCTCGGCGATGATCGACGCACCCGATTCACACCGGCCGCCCAGTGCCAGCAGCGCCGCGCCGATGCCCCCGGCGGCCCCTGCGCCTGCTTGTGCGCTGACCGACCGCCCGGCGGCTGCGTCCAGCTCACCGGCCCACTCGGTGAGCCGCTGTTCGAGCATGGCGACGGTGGCCGAATCCGCTCCCTTCTGTGGCCCGAATACCTCCGCGGCCCCCCACGGCCCCAGCAGCGGGTACTCGACGTCTGACGCGGCGATCAGCTCCACTCCGGCAAGCCGCCGCTGGCCCGCACTGAGGCCGCCCAGCTCGTCGACCAGTCCGCGGCCGCCGTCGGTACTGGCAGTGCCGCCTAAGCCAACCACGATCCGCGCGGCCTCCGCCCGCACGGCAGCGGCGATGAGCTGGCCAACTCCCCTGCTGTGCGCGGACAGCGCCGTTTGCGGCGTCGGCGGGCCACCGAGGCGGGCCAATCCGCACGCCTGCGCGCATTCCAGGTATGCCGTCGCCGAGTTGAGGTCCAGCACCCACTCGGCCTGCACGTTTTCGTCCAGCGGGCCGCATACCTCGAGTTGCCGTCGCTCCCCGAACCGGCTGGCCAGCACCTCGACAAAGCCTGGGCCGCCGTCGGATTGCGGCGCAATGGTGTATTGATCGGCGGGGCGCACGCGGTTCCAGCCCGTCGCAATCGCGGCGGCGGCCTCGACCGCGGTCAGGCTGTCGCCGTAGCAATCGGGGGCAACCAGCACGCGCAGGGTCGGCACCAGGTCCGCGGCGGGTGCGATACCGCCGACGTCAGCCGCCGACCCGCTCATCTCAGCCAGCGTAGGGCCCGCTGGGGAAAGGTGCACCCTCGCCAGATCAGGGTCCGCACCGTCTACCAGACAACATCCGGTGCGAAGTAACCTGGCGAACGTGAAACTGCTGGGTCGTAAGAAAGATGTGGACGCCGCCGGTGACCAGGCCGGTGGCCAGACGCCGGCGGAGGCGGGAGAAGCCTCCGAGTCCGCGTCCCGTGGTTCGCAGACAACCGCCCCCAAGGGCCGCCCCACGCCGCGACGTAGCGCCGCCGCCCGCCGCAAGGGCCCGGTCGCTCCGGCGCCGATGACCTCCTCGGAGGCCCGCGCACGGCGAAAGTCGTTGGCGGGGCCCAAGCTCAGTCGTGAGGAACGCCGGGCTAACAGTGCAGCGCGTCGCGCGCAGATGACGGAACGTCGGGAGCGCATGATGGTCGGCGACGAGCGCTACCTGCTGCCCCGCGATCAGGGCCCAGTGCGCCGGTTCGCCCGGGATTTGGTGGACGCCCGCCGCAACGTGCTCGGGCTCTTCATGCCTTCGGCCCTGACTTTGCTGTTCGTCATGTTCGCCGTCCCACAATTGCAGCTGTACATTTCACCTGCAATGACGTTGCTGATGGGTCTGATGATGCTCGACGGGATCATCCTGGGCCGCAAGGTCACCAGACGGGTCGACGAGAAGTTTCCGGACAACACCGAAAGTCGTTTGAAGCTGGGGCTTTACGCAGCCGGCCGAGCTTCCCAGATGCGCCGGATGCGAGCGCCGCGGCCCCAAGTCAAGCACGGCGCCAGTGTCGAGTAAACGTCGTCGGAAAGCCGCTTGAGCTGCCGTGCGAACCCTGGTGCTCGGCGGAATCAAGTCGGGCAAGTCCCGCTGGGCGGAGACAGCCATCGCCGAGTCGCTGGGACCGGTTGAGCCGGTGCGCTACCTGGCGACCGGGTCGGTAGCGGACACCGACCCGGCTTGGTTGCGACGGATCGCGCAGCACCGGGATCGGAGGCCCGGGCACTGGTCAACGGTGGAAAGCAACGACATTCCAACACAATTGCGCCAGTCATCGGCCGCGCCCACCCTCGTCGATGACGTCTGCGGCTGGCTGACCGCCACTTTGGACCGCCGCGGATGGGAGCACGGCTCGGTGTCGGGGGACGTCGACGAGATGCTGGCCACGGTGGCCGCGTTCAATTCGCCGCTGGTCCTGGTCAGCCAGGAGGTCGGGCTGACGGTCGTGTCGGCGACCGCGTCCGGCCGCCGGTTCACCGATGAGTTGGGCGCACTCAACCAGCGGCTGGCCGCCTTATGCGATCGGGTGGTGCTGATGGTGGCCGGGCAGCCGTTGTGCATCAAGCCGCCGAGGATCTGACGATGTTTCCAGCGGTCGTGCCGCCCGATACGGCTGCCGCCACGGCCGCCCGGGGCCGCCAGGACACGCTGACCAAGCCGCCGGGCGCACTGGGCCGTCTCGAAGATCTGTCCGTCTGGGTGGCATCGTGCCAAGGCAATTGTCCGCCAAAGCAATTCGAGCGCGCGCGAATTGTGGTGTTCGCCGGCGATCACGGGGTCGCCCGATCGGGGGTATCGGCCTACCCGCCAGAGGTCACCAGCCAGATGGTCGCCAACATCGCCGCCGGCGGCGCCGCTATCAACGCGCTGGCTGACGTCGCCGGGGCAACGGTGCGCGTCGCCGACTTGGCCGTGGACGCTGACCCGCTCTCACAGCAGATCGGCGCGCATAAGGTGCGGCGTGCCAGCGGCGACATCACGAAAGAGGATGCGCTGACCCACCAGCAGACCGTCGACGCGATTAACGCCGGCCGGCAGATCGCCGACCAGGAGGTCGACGCCGGGGCGGATCTTCTCATTGCCGGTGATATGGGCATCGGAAATACCACTGCAGCAACGGTTCTGACCGCAGCGCTGACGGGTATCGAGCCGGTCGCGGCGGTCGGCTACGGAACCGGAATCGACGACGCCGGGTGGTCCCGCAAAACGGCGGCGGTGCGCGATGCGTTGTTCCGGGCCGAGCCGGTGATATCCGATCCGATTGCGCTGCTGCGGCGTTGCGGCGGCGCTGATCTGGCGGGAATCGCCGGCTTCTGCGCGCAGGCCGCGATCCGGCGTACCCCACTGTTGCTCGATGGCATGGCGGTGACGGCTGCTGCGCTGATCGCCGAGCGCCTGGCTCCAGGAGCCCGGCTGTGGTGGCAGGCCGGTCACCTCTCGACCGAACCGGCGCACGCGCTGGCCCTGGCCCAGCTCGGGCTCGATCCAATAGTGGATCTGAGAATGCGGCTGGGCGAGGGTACCGGCGCGGCGGTGGCGCTGCCGGTGCTGCGGGCCGCAGTAGCCGCGTTGACATCAATGGCCAGCTTTGCCAGCGCGAACGTTTCCAACCGCGTCGACCGCTCTGCCCCCTCATCGTGATCGGCTCGCTGGCAACGGCTTTCGCGTTCGAGACCGTGGTCCCCCTGCCCCGCGCATCGGACCGGCCGCTAGGCGGCGGGGCGATGACCGCGCTGCCGGTCGTCGGCGCGGCACTCGGTGCGCTGGGCGCGGCCGTGGCATGGGCGAGCGCGCTGGTGTTCGGCTCAGGCAACCCGCTGACCGGCCTGCTCGCGGTAGCGGCCCTGCTGGCGGCGACCCGTGGCCTGCACATCGATGGCGTGGCCGACACCGCCGACGGGCTGGGTTGCTACGGGCCGCCGGAACGCGCGCTGCAGGTGATGCGCGACGGGTCGACCGGACCGTTCGGGGTGGCCAGCGTCGTGTTGGTGATCACACTGCAGGGGCTGGCTTTTTCGGCGCTGCACGCGGCCGCGATCGTCGTCGCCGTTTCCGCCGGCCGGGTCGCCGCCGTGCTGGCCTGCCGCCGGTCGTTGCCGGCGGCTCAGGGCAGCACGTTGGGCGCTGGGGTCGCAGGCACCCAGTCGGCGCCGGTGATCGCGGCCTGGGTCATCGTGCTGCTCGCGGCGGCTCTGGCCGCAGGTCGGCAGCCGTGGCAGGGGCCGGTGGCGGTGCTGGTCGGGCTCGGTTGCGGTGCGGCGCTGATCGGGCATTGTGTGCGCCGTTTCGGCGGCATCAGCGGTGACGTGCTAGGCGCCGCAATCGAATTGACCACGACAGTGACTGCGCTGCTGCTGGTCGGATTGGTCCGCTTCGACTGACGGCACGTCTGACACAAGGCCGCGCGGAGCGCGGCTAGAATTACCACCACAATCGAGTCTTTTGCACTTGGCAAATTGGCACAGCCCCGCTGAGACTGCTCAACGTGGCGAACCGCCGTAGGGGGTCGATGTGGGTTCACATCCGGTATGGCAGCCGTTCACCCGGGTCGGAACGGTCGCCGCCGAACAGCGAAACACACCGTGGACATGGACGTCGCAGTCGGGTCAGACCATGCAGGCCAACCCCGGGGACTGGCAGGTCGAGGCGGGCGGGCAAACGTGGTCGGTACGCGACAACATCTTCCAGAACAGCTACGAGCATATCGATGGCAACCAATGGCGAAGGCGCGGAAACGTTTTCGCTCGACCAGCGCAGCCGGGCGAGACAATCGAAACCCTGGAGGGACCCGCGACAGCCTTTGAGGGCGACTGGGTAGTGCGAGGCGCCGACGGTGAGGAATGGCCGGTTCCCGCGCGCGAGTTCGCGGAGCGGTATGCCGAACCCGACGCACCCGCAACCGCGACCGCGGACCCGTAGCCCTGGTGTCGACGAACCGGGTCGCTACTGCATCGACAGCATCATTTGCGCGGCGTCCGGAAGGGCCGCTTTAAACGTGGCCTGACTCCCGGCGTAGAGATTGAAGAGGCCCGACACGCCGGTTACGGTGTTGTACAGCGTCACCCATCCGCCGTAGATCTGGTCCGTACCCTGGTTGGTTTGGAGACTGGCGGTGTAGTCGACCTCGAACAGCTGATTGAAGTTCTTGCCCTGCAACGGCTCCGGCTCCGCCGGGGTTTGCTTGACGTTGGTCAATCCGGAGCTCTGGATGTTCTGGTTGATGAGGAAGGTGGATTCTTGTCTGACGTCCGAAGTGTTCTCGCTACCCGCGTCAACGAACAGGCCCGCGCTTTGGTCGCTATTAATGAGGTCGGCGGACTGCTGACCTTGACGGGTGACTGTCCAGCCGGGAGCCACGGTCATATTGATTCCGTGCACCAGGTTGACGGTGGTGGCGGCGCCGGCCGCCAGCGATCTGGTGGTCGACGCCAAAGCCACGCTGCCCCAAGGGCTCTGACCAGGTCGGCCAATCGTGCGGTGGATAGACCCGGCCGATGAAGCACTGTGCGGAGCGATCCTGCTGCTGCCGTCCTGACCCGGCGGCGTGGGGTGCGTTGCCGCACCGCTCATTACCACCACCGCGCTGACCACCGCAGCGATCACGACGACTATCGCTACGATCCCGGCGGCCAACCCGGCATGCAACCGGTGCTCAGCGTGGCCGGTCGCCGGCACACCCGCATCCGGCCCAGTGTCAGCGAGCAACGCCTCGTGCAACCCATCACGAGCCGCGGCCAACCCCGCTCCCGCTAGCACGAACGCCGCCAAGGCGGTCAACACGATCCCGCGTGTCCCATACGGCTGCAACAAGGTGGTCGCCAACTCATAGGCCACCACCAACACCAATCCCTCGATCACGCCGGCGACCGGGCTGACCCCCAGCCGGCGCAACCCCAACACACCGACGGTGGCCGCCGTCGCCAGCACAATCGGCTGCAAAAAACCCAGCGTCAAAGAAATAAACGCCACGTGCGCCGGATCCCCAGCCGTGGCCTGCACATGAGTGAACGCGCCGTGCTGGACCACCACACTGAGCCCCAACGACAATGCCGCACCACTGAGCGAACAAGCCACCACGGCATCCATCGGATGCCGGAATGCCGAGCGCGCGCTGACCACCAGCGGGGCGATCAGCACCGCCACAAACGCCGCCACCGGTACCAGCAGACCCAGCTCGAGAATCCGAGGAACCGGCGGCAGGTGATAGCCGGTCGAACCCGCCGCCACCAGCTTGATGAAATGGGTTTCCAGCAGCCCGACCCCGACGCCGAGCAGCAGTGAAAGCGCAAAGGACACAGCGATCACCGTCAGCGGTTCGTCGTGCCACAACCGGTGATCGTGGATGTAAACCAGCACCGCCGCCGGCAATGCCACTGCCGTCAACACCAACGCGACCGGCAGCGAGCCCAACGCTGCTGCGATCAACGCGGCCAACAACGCCAATGCGGTGACATTGCGGTACACATGATGACGCCCCGGATGCAGGTGCGGCATCAGCGTCCCGATCACCGCCACTTGGCGACGCGACCCCTGCGGCGTCGGGCTACTCGGGCTGACCATCTCATACCTCCGGCGATAATTGGCGGGCCGCTCACCGCGCTAGCGGGAGCGCATACGCAGCCGCCAGGGGCGGATTTGCGCGCAGAAGCTTACGGCCAAATTCGGCGCAATACGGCCAAATCATGTCATCGACCAAAATCGTTGCCCCGTGATCGAGTCCGGGCAGCCCGGCTTTCAGCCCAGCCGCGACATCCAGCCGTGGGTGTCGGCGAACGTTCCGCGCTGGATCCCGGTCAACGTGTCGCGCAGCGCCATCGTCACCTCACCGGATTCGCCATCGCCGATGGTGAATTCGCCTTCGCCGTACTTCACGTGCGAAATCGGAGTGATGACCGCGGCAGTGCCGCAGGCGAACACCTCGGTGATCTCGCCGGCGGCGGTCTTCTTCTGCCACTCGTCGATATCGATCTTGCGTTCCTCGATGGCAAAACCGGCATCAGTTGCCAACTGCAGCAATGAATCCCGGGTGATGCCCGGCAGCAGCGAGCCGGACAGCTCAGGGGTGACCAGCCGGGCCGATCCGCCGCTGCCGAACACGAAGAAGATGTTCATGCCGCCCATCTCTTCGATGTAACGGCGTTCGACGGCATCCAGCCACACCACCTGTTCGCAGCCGTTGTCCGCGGCTTCGGCTTGCGCCACCAACGACGCGGCATAGTTTCCGCCGAACTTCGCCGCACCGGTACCGCCCGGGCTGGCGCGCACGTATTCCGTTGACACCCAGACGCTGACGGGTTTGATGCCGTTCTTGAAATACGCACCGGACGGTGAGCCGATCACGAGGTAGCGATACCGCTTGGCCGGGCGCACCCCCAGCCCCGGCTCGGTCGCGAAGACGAACGGCCGCAGATACAGCGACTCTTCGCCACCGGCCGGCGGAACCCAGGCTTTATCGACGGCGATCAGTTGCCGCAACGACTCGATGAACAGTTCGTCGGGCAATTCGGGGATCGCGATCCGCCGCGCCGAGGACCGCATCCGCGCAGCGTTGGCCTCGGCGCGGAACGACACGATCGACCCGTCCGGCCACCGGTAAGCCTTAAGCCCTTCGAAGACTTCCTGCGCGTAATGCAGCACGATCGCCGACGGATCCAGCTCGATCGGGCCGTACCCGATGACCCGCGCATCATGCCAACCCTGCCCATCGGTGTAATCGATCGACACCATGTGGTCGGTGTGATATCTGCCGAAACCAGGGTCGGCCAGCATCGCTTCGCGTGCCTCGTCGCTAGTCGGGTTTGCGGTGCGTGAAACCGCAAACTCGAGGACGCCGCTGGTCATCATGCGATTGTATAACCGGGCGCTAACGGGTTTTTGGATCGACAAACGGTGGGCGCACCACTTCGCATTCAACCGCGCGGCCCCGAACATCGACCGCGACGTGCTGGCCGTCCTCGACGCCCGCGTCGGTGTCGATCAGCGCCAGTGCGATACCGGTTTTCAACGTCGGAGAAAACGTGCCCGACGTGGTGACCCCGACCTTGGTGTCGCCGTCGAGCACGGTCAACTCCGGCCGCAGCACACCGCGACCCACCGCGCGCAGGCCGCGCAGCAGCCGCCGCGGACCCGCCTCCTTCTCGGCCAGCAGCGCGTCACGGCCGAAGAACGCGCCCTTCTTCCACCCGATTGCCCAACCACATCGAGCCTGCAGCGGCGAGATATCGGCCGAGAGTTCGTGACCGTGCAACGGATAACCCATCTCGGTTCGCAACGTGTCACGCGCCCCCAGACCGGCAAGCTGCCCGTCGGCTCGCGTCACCGCGGCAGCCAGCGCGTCGAACACCACACCGGCGGATTCCCAGGGCGGCAGCAGCTCGTAGCCCTGCTCCCCGGTGTATCCGCTGCGGCAAACCCGCACCGGCACGTCCGCGAACGCCGCGTCGGCATAGCCCATATAGTCCATATCGGTCGGCAGCCCCAATTCAGCCAGAACCTCCGCCGACCGCGGCCCCTGCACGGCCAACACTGCGTAAGAGCGATGCTCGTCGGTAATGGTGAGCCCCGCGGGCGCAGCTTTTTGCAAGGCCGCGACCACCGCCGCGGTGTTGGCCGCATTGGGTACTAGAAAGATCTCGTCGGGTCCGACGTAGTATGCGATCAGGTCATCGATCGCACCGCCAGATTCGTTGCAACACAACGTATATTGCGCTTTTCCCGGCTCGATGCGGTTCAGGTCGTTGGTGAGCGCGGAGTTGACGAACTCTGCGGCGCCGGGTCCGCGGACCAACGCCTTGCCGAGGTGGCTGACGTCGAACAAGCCGACGGTGGTGCGGGTTGCGGTGTGCTCGCTGACAGTCCCGGCGTACGACACTGGCATCAGCCAGCCGCCGAATTCGGCGAAGCTCGCGCCGAGCTCACGGTGGCGGTCCTCGAGTGGTCCGTGCAATAAGTCATTGCTCACGACATTCGACCCTAATCCGGCTCGTCACTGGCAGACTTGGCCAGGTGGTCGATGTAGAGGCGCTGGAGGCCGCCGGAATCGCCGACGCCCGCTCGCGTGCAGGTCTGATCGAGTATTTGACTGGACTCGGTTTCACCACGGACGAGATGGTCGAGGCCGAGCGAAACGGCCGCCTGTTCGGGCTTGCCGGTGACGCCCTGTTGTGGTCCGGTCCCCAGGTCTATACCCTGCGGACCGCCGCAGATGCGATCGGTGTTGCTTTGGCGGACGTCGAACACGCTTGGGCCATGCTCGGCTTGACCGTCGCAGATCCGGATACCCCGGCGTTGAGTCAGGCCGATGTCGACGGCCTGGCGACCTGGGTGGCGATGAGGATGCAGATGGGCCCCGACGCCGCGGATGGTTTCTTGCGGGTCCTCGGAGCGAACGTGGCCCGGGTGGCCGAGGCCATATCGTCGATGATCCGGATGAGTCAGCCCAAAATGTGGCTCGGCCTTACTGGGGACGAACTCACCACCGCGCAGGTCTACCGCGAGGCCGCAGAGTTCGTCCCCCGCCTCGGGGCAATGATCGACGCCGTCTACCGCCACCATCTGGTCAGCACTCGAACGTTCATCGAGGGCGTGGTCAGCGGCCCGTCGGCGAGTCTGGAGTGCGGCGTCGGTTTCGCGGATCTCTCCGGCTTCACTGCGCTAACCCAAATGCTGACACCCGCGGAGTTGTCGACAATGCTCACCGAGTTCGGCGCCACCGTCAGCGACGTGGTGCACGCCGATGGCGGGCGGGTGGTGAAGTTCCTCGGCGACGCCGTGATGTGGGTGAGCTCGAACCCGGAGCGGCTGGCGAAAGCGGCCGTCGACCTCGTCGACCATCCGCGCGCACGCGAGGCGGGACTACAGGTCCGCGCCGGCCTCGGCTACGGCCAGATCCTGGCCATCAACGGCGATTACTTCGGCAACGCGGTTAACCTGGCGGCCAGGCTCGTCGCCGCGGCGGGACCGGGGCAGATCCTCGCCGCACCGGAAGTCCACGAGCAATTGCCCGACTGGCCGGCAATCACCCAGGATCCGTTGATACTCAAGGGTTTCGACGAACCGGTGACCTGCTACGACCTCAGCCGCGGCCGATGACCGCCAATCGTTATGGTTAATGCTTGTGAGCACACAACCCGGTTATCTCGCCCCAGCTGTCACCGTCGCCTCCTCGTTGCCGCGTCGCGGCGCCGGGTCGGCGGTGTTGATCGTCCCGGTGGTCTCGTCAGGTCCAGAAGGCACAGAGGATCAGCCGGGGGCCGTCGTCGCCGCCGCTGAGCCTTTTCTGCCGGTCGAGGCGGTCGCCGAAATCGAGGCAGGCTTGCGGGCGCTGAACGCCACCGGCGCCAGCGAGCAGGTGAACCGGCTGGTGGTGGACTCGCTGCCGGTGGCCAGCGTGCTGACGATCGGCCTGGGTAAGCGGCGCGATGAGTGGCCCGCCGACGTGATTCGCCGTGCGGCCGGCTCGGCGGCGCGCGCGCTGGGCAGCGCCGAGGCCGCCATCACCACGCTGACAGCCTTGGACCTGGAGGCAGCGGTCGAGGGGCTGATTCTAGGCAGCTACCGGTTCACCGCGTTCCGCACCGACAAGACCGCCCCCAAAGACCCCGGTCTGCGCAAGATCACCGTGTTATCCACCGACAAGGGCGCCAAAACCCAAGCCGCCCATGCAGCGGCGGTCGCGACCGCCGTCGCCACCGCCCGCGACTTGGTCAACACCCCGCCCAGCCACCTGTTTCCGGCTGAATTCGCTGATCGTGCAAAGACTTTGGGTGAATCGGTCGGCCTTGAGGTCGAAGTGCTCGACGATAAGGCGCTGCAAAAAGGTGGCTACGGCGGGGTGGTCGGAGTCGGCAAGGGTTCGTCGCGGCCACCGCGGCTGGTGCGGCTGACCCACCACGGGTCGCAGTTGGCCAAAAAACCGAAGCGGGCCAAGAAAGTCGCCCTGGTCGGCAAGGGCGTCACGTTCGACACTGGCGGCATCTCGATCAAGCCGGCGGCGTCGATGCATTACATGACCGGCGACATGGGCGGTGCCGCCGCGGTCATCGCGACCGTGGCACTGGCGGCGCAGTTGCAGCTGCCGATCGACGTGATCGCCACCGTGCCGATGGCCGAGAACATGCCGTCGGCGACCGCCCAGCGCCCGGGCGACGTGCTGACGCAGTACGGCGGGACGACCGTCGAGGTGCTCAACACCGACGCCGAGGGCCGGCTGATCCTCGCCGACGCGATCGTCCGGGCGTGTGAAGACCACCCGGACTACCTGATTGAGACGTCGACCCTGACCGGTGCGCAGACGGTGGCGCTCGGCGCGCGTACGCCGGGGGTGATGGGCACTGATGCGTTCCGCGACCGGGTGGCGGCCATATCGCAGCGGGTCGGCGAGAACGGCTGGGCGATGCCGCTGCCCGACGAACTCGAGGACGACCTGAAGTCGACAGTGGCCGACCTGGCCAATGTGAGCGGGCAACGCTTCGCCGGGATGCTGGTTGCGGGTGTGTTTTTGCGCGAATTCGTTGCCGACGGCGTGAATTGGGCACACATCGACGTCGCCGGGCCGGCCTACAACACCGGTAGCGCGTGGGGTTACTCCCCCAAGGGCGGCACGGGTGTTCCGACCCGCACCATGTTCGCGGTGCTGGAAGACATCGTTGAAAATGGCTAGCAAACAGCTAACCAGCGCCTCAGCGCGAGGCTAGCGGTGCACTACCGGCCGCTGGAACCATTTCAGCTTCTGCCGCCAGGATTGCGCTGAAGTCAGTGCGAAACCGGCGCCGCACGCACATGCGAACAGCCAGACCAGCGCCGCCCCCAGCGGACCTTGAAGCGGGGGAATCAGCGCGGTGATCATCCGCACCACGCAAGCAGAAATGCCGCTGGCCGAGGCGACCAGATAGAGGTTCGCGATGTTCCTCGAGCGCGGGTCCTTGCGCAGCACCAACAGCGCTCGCGAGCCGAACACCAGCAGGTAAGAGAGCGTTCCACAGAGTAAAAGCCAATACACGGTCAGCCAGAAGTCGGTGCGTAGCGCAAAGAAATCGCTCGCGTAAATCCTGCTGCCATAACTCAACGAGAACGTTGCCAACAACAGCGGAATGCACAACGTCGCCGGTCGTTCCACATATTGCTTGAACGACTTCTGTAAAGCGTCGTTCTCTTCAAGCCGACCGACCGCGTTATAGACGATCGCCGAGGCCGCGACGACGTAACAGTCGTGCCCGACGTAGTTCTGCAGGTTCCACTCACCGGTGATGTTGTGTAGGACAACGCCCAGCGTCTCGGCACACAGCGGGGACATCAAGGCGACCGCGCATCCCTGCAGGGCGATATTGAGCGTGGCGGCCACCTCCCACCGGCAATGCCAGGTGACTCGCCGTATCCAGAGGCTCCACGCGATGGATGCGAGGGTGATGATGATGAGAGCAGAGAGACCCACGAGATATCCGTCAGCAGATAGTGTTAGAGCGGGGGTGCGTCTTGCCGCGGGCGCCACTGCGCGATTTTTGTCGGCTGCACGGTCTTCAGCTGAGTGGCGGTTGAGCCGTGCGGCATAAGGGCGCCGCCGCGGATCTCTTCAGCCAGTGCGGTGATCTCTTCCGGGTCGATGAACCGGTAGCGGGTGAGCAGCTCGGCGCGGTTGATACCGAGGTTGGCGGCGGCAACGCGCAAGTTGTCCGCGGTGATCAAGGTTCCCTTGTCCAGCTGGTCGTAGTACGTGGACCGCGGCAGTTCCATCGCGGTCCAGATCTCTTCTCTGCTGAGGGAACGGCCGGCCAGGTAGGAGAGCACCGTGGCGAGTTCTTTGCCGCTGTCATCTGGGTACACGGGAAACAAGATAATCCAGATTCTCGGCATCTTCATCCAAAACGCGTCAAACGCCGAGTGTATTTAACCCCGCGGAAACCAACCGTATCCGCGCCTATGGAATAGAAGTCCAATTTATTGGACTTTCATTATTGGGCTTGCGTTTAATTTGTTAGTCGTTACTCGATCCTTCACCGTGTTCCGGACACGTGCCTGAGATCAATCGGCGAGGCGACCGCGCCCCCTGCTGGACCGGCTCCGCCCTGGTTGTGTGCCAACGGGGCCGCAGTGACAGGATGGTTTCGGTAATCCGCTTGGGTGCAGCTTCCGGTACATCACGCTGTGGTAAGCCAGAGGTCGATCCGCGCCCACCGACCGATCCATCGAGGAGTCGACAGAGATGGCCTTCTCAGTTCAGATGCCGGCACTCGGTGAGAGCGTGACTGAGGGAACGGTAACTCGCTGGCTCAAGCAAGAAGGCGACACTGTCGAACTCGACGAACCCCTGCTGGAAGTGTCCACCGACAAGGTTGACACCGAGATTCCATCGCCGGCGGCGGGAGTGCTGACGAAGATCGTTGCGCACGAGGACGACACCGTCGAGATCGGCGGCGAGCTGGCCGTCATCGGCGACGCGGCGGAAGCCGCCGAAGGTGGCGGCGCCGAGCAACCCGCCGCCGAGGCAGCACCTGAACCACAACCGGAGCCGGAGGCCCAGCCCGAACCAGCACCGCAACCGCAGGCCGAGCCTGAGCCGGCCCCTGCGTCGGCAGCCGGCGAACACGACGCGACTGGCACGTCCCAGCCGGTGCTGATGCCTGAACTCGGCGAGTCCGTCACCGAGGGCACGGTGACCCGGTGGCTGAAGAAAGTCGGCGACTCGGTGGAGCTGGACGAGCCGCTGGTGGAAGTTTCCACCGACAAGGTGGACACCGAGATTCCCTCCCCGGTGGCAGGCACGCTGATCAGCATCACCGCCGAGGAGGACGTCACCGTGTCGGTCGGCGGCGAGCTCGCCCGGATCGGTACCGGCGCCGCGGCAGCCAAGCCCGCACCCGAGCCCCAAGCCTCACCGGCCGCACAACCCGAGGCAAGGCCAGCACCCCAACCAGAGCCCGCGGCGAAACCCGTGCCGCCAGCCCAACCCGAGCCGACGCCAGCGCCCCAGGCCAAGCCCGAGCCGGCACCCCAACCTCGGGCCGAGTCCGCGCCTACGACCGGCGCGGCAAGCAGTCCGTACGTGACACCGCTGGTCCGAAAGCTGGCTGCCGAGAACAACATTGATCTCAACGAGGTAAGTGGAACCGGGGTCGGCGGACGCATCCGTAAACAGGATGTGCTGTCGGCCGCGCAGCAGAAAGAAGAAGCCAAGCAAGCTCCGGTCGCAGCGCCGGCCGCCGCGGCCCCGGCTGCCCCGAAACCGAGCGCCCCCGCACCGGCGCCCGCGCTGGCACATCTGCGGGGAACCACACAAAAGGCGAGCCGGATCCGCCAGATCACCGCCAAGAAGACCCGCGAGTCGCTGCAAGCCACCGCACAGCTCACCCAGACTCATGAGGTCGACATGACCCGGATCGTGGCGCTGCGAGAAAAAGCCAAGGCCGCGTTCGCCGAACGCGAGGGTGTCAACCTGACCTTCCTGCCGTTCATCGCACGCGCGGTGATCGATGCGCTCAAAGTGCACCCGAACATCAATGCCAGCTACAACGAAGACACCAAAGAGATCACCTACTACGACGCCGAGCATCTCGGCTTCGCGGTCGACACCGAGCAGGGCCTGCTCTCCCCCGTCATCCACAATGCCGGTGACCTGTCACTGGCCGGGTTGGCGCGCGCGATCGCCGACATCGCTGGCCGCGCCCGGTCGGGAGACCTCAGGCCCGACGAGCTGTCCGGCGGGACCTTCACGATCACCAACATCGGCAGCCAAGGCGCACTGACGGACACCCCGATCCTGGTGCCGCCGCAGGCCGCGATGCTGGGCACCGGCGCGATCGTCAAACGGCCGCGGGTCGTCGTCGACGACACCGGCAACGAATCCATTGGGGTCCGTTCGATCTGCTACCTCCCGTTGACCTACGACCACCGGCTGATCGACGGCGCCGACGCCGGACGGTTCGTGACGACCATCAAGCACCGGCTCGAGGAAGGCGCGTTCGAGGCCGACCTGGGACTGTAGACAGGGCTTGAAGCGTGACCGCCACCGTCGCCATTGCAGGCTCATCCGGGCTGATCGGCTCGGCGCTGGTAACGGCGCTGCGTACGGCAGACCATCGGGTTCTGCGGATCGTGCGCCGCGCGCCGGCGAATGCCGGTGAGCTGCACTGGGATCCCGACAGCGGCGAATTCGACGCCGGCGCGTTGAGCGGAGTCGACGCGGTGGTCAACCTGTGCGGCATCAATATCGGACAGCGGCGCTGGTCGGGGGCTTTCAAGCAAAACCTGCGCGACAGCCGCATCACGCCAACTGAAGTGCTGTCCACGGCGGTCGCCGACGCCGGTGTCGGGGTGCTGATCAATGCCAGCGCAGTCGGCTACTACGGCGACAGCAAAGACCGAGCGGTCGCCGAAACCGATTCGGCGGGAACGGGTTTCCTTGCACAGCTGTGTAAAGACTGGGAAGCGGCCACCGCACCAGCCCAGCACGCCGGCACCCGCGTGGTGCTGGCCCGCACCGGACTGGTTTTGGCCTCTGCGGGCGGTGCGCTGCGCCGGTTGCGGCCGCTGTTCTCGGTCGGCCTTGGTGCACGCTTGGGTAACGGCCGCCAGTACATGTCGTGGATCAGCCTTGAGGACGAGGTCCGGGCGCTGCAGTTCGCGATCTCCGACAGCCGGCTCTCCGGCCCGGTTAACCTCACCGGGCCGGCGCCCGTCACCAATGCCGAGTTCACCACCGCACTGGGCCGAGCGGTAAACCGGCCCACCCCGCTGTTGATGCCGGGTTTCGCGGTGCGCGCCGCGCTCGGCGAGTTCGCCGACGAGGGCCTGTTGAGCGGGCAACGTGCGATCCCGGCTGTGCTGGAACACAGTGGCTTTGAGTTCCACCACAAGACCGTCGGTGAGGCGCTGCGGTACGCCACTGCCAGGCTTGCCGTCGCCTAGGCGCCTAACCGACCGGGTCGTTGCGACGGCTTCCGGCCGCTGTCAGTTCTGCCGGTCGATCAGTTCAGCCACGAACCGATCGATGAAGCCGTCGATTGATCCTTGACCCGCCGGTCGTATGACGAATTTAGTCAGCCCCGCATCGAGGTACGCATCGAGTTGGCGGTGCAGTTGGTCCCAGCCGACGGCTATCAGCTCGCCGGGATCGAGATCCGGGCGGCGCCGGCGGGCAGCTGCTGCCAGCTCGCCCGTCAACTCACCGTCGGCGACGGCCAACGAGATGCCGAAGTGATCGGGTTCGATGTGCCGACCAGCCTGCGCGGCGGCATGTTCGATCGCCTCGCGCCCCGCCCGCGCCTCGGGCGGCGTGAGGAAACTGCCCAACCAGCCATCGGCGAACGTGCCAATACGCCGGAACGCAGCCGGCGCCGAACCGCCCAACCAGATGTCAAGCGGAGGCACCGGCCGCGGTGCCACCGCCGACGCGCTCACCGTGAAGTACTTGCCGCGGTGGCCGACCGAATCCTCGACCAGCGCTGCGCGCAACACCCGCAGCGACTCATCGAATACGGCGGCGCGCTCACCATCGGGGACGACGAACACCTCACGCTCGGCCGCGATCGCCGAACGCAACCCGAACACGGGGAGAACCCGCCTCGGCGCGAGGGCCGCCAGCGACGCCAGCTGCTTGGCCACCAGCACCGGATGGCGCCCCGGCAGCACCGCCACTGAAGTGCCCACCTTCAAGCGTTCTGTCCGGGCCAGCGCGTAGGCCATACCGACCACCGGATCCACCGCAGGCGAGTACACCAACTCCGAGAACCACAGCGAGTCGATCCCGCTGGCCTCCAAGTGATCAACGATGTCGGCGAGCTGACCGGGACCGGTCTGCGCACCGAGCCCGACCCCGAAGCGAACCTTCACGGGCGTCTCCCTTCACGTTGTTGCGCGCGTGCCGATCTCAACGCGGCCGCAGGCCGATTTGTGCCCATGCGCCCGGAAGGTGCGGCGGATCAATCGGGAGTACCGTCACGGACGTGAGCTCCATTCGCTCGAGCACCGTCCCTGTCGATGTCCGCCAGCTCGGCACGGTCGACTACCAAGTGGCGTGGCAGCTGCAGCGGGAGCTGGCCAACGCCCGGGTCGCGGGCGGCACCGACACGCTGCTATTGCTCGAACACCCGTCGGTCTACACCGCCGGACGCCGCACGTGCGAGCAAGAACGACCATCGGACGGCACGCCGGTGATCGACACCGACCGGGGCGGCAAGATCACCTGGCACGGCCCCGGGCAGCTCGTCGGCTATCCGATCGTCGGCCTGGCCGAACCGCTCGATGTGGTGAATTACGTTCGGCGCATTGAGGAATCGCTGATCAAAGTCTGCACCGGGCTGGGTTTGGAAGTGGGCCGCGTCGACGGCCGTTCCGGCGTGTGGTTGCCGGCCGGCGGCGGTAGGCCTGCGCGCAAAGTCGCCGCCATCGGCGTGCGGGTCTCGCGGGCGACGGCGCTGCACGGGTTTGCGCTCAACTGCGACTGCGACCTGCACGCGTTCGAAAGCATCGTCCCGTGCGGCATCACCGACGCCGGGGTGACGTCGCTATCGGCCGAACTGGACCGCCGGGTCGGTGTCGACGACGTCCGCTCGGCGGTGGCCGACGCGGTGTGCGACGCCCTGGACGGCCGGCTCGCGGTTCACTGGGAGCCAACCCCGGCCCGCGTAGCATCGAGGTCGTGACCGTCACTCCCGAAGGTCGGAAGCTGCTGCGTCTGGAAGTGCGCAACGCGGAGACACCGATCGAGCGCAAGCCGCCGTGGATCAGGACCCGGCTGCGGATGGGGCCCGAGTACACCGAGCTGAAAAGCCTGGTCCGGCGTGAGGGTCTGCACACCGTCTGTGAGGAGGCCGGCTGCCCCAACATCTACGAATGTTGGGAAGACCGCGAAGCCACCTTCCTGATCGGCGGTGAGGTGTGCACCCGCCGTTGTGACTTCTGCCAGATCGACACCGGTAAGCCCGCCCCCTTAGACCGCGACGAACCACGACGGGTGGCCGAGAGTGTCCAGGCGATGAGCCTGCGGTATTCCACCGTCACCGGGGTGGCCCGCGACGACCTGCCCGATGGTGGCGCATGGCTGTATGCCGAGACCGTGCGCGCGATCAAGAGGCTCAATCCGTCCACCGGTGTCGAGCTGTTGATCCCCGATTTCAACGGCGAACCGGACCGGCTGCGGCAGGTCTTCGAGTCGCAGCCGGAAGTGTTGGCCCACAACGTCGAAACCGTGCCGCGCATCTTCAAGCGAATTCGCCCGGCGTTCTCCTATCGGCGCAGCCTCGGCGTGCTCACCGCGGCGCGGGAGTTCGGGTTGGTCACCAAAAGCAACCTGATTCTCGGGCTCGGCGAGTCGCAGGAGGAGGTACGCACCGCGCTGGCCGATCTGTGTGAAGCCGGGTGCGACATCGTCACCATCACCCAATACCTGCGCCCGTCGGCGCGGCATCATCCGGTCGAGCGCTGGGTCACGCCCGAACAGTTCGTCGAGCATTCGGACTACGCCGAGCACCTGGGATTTGCCGGGGTGCTGGCCGGGCCCCTGGTGCGTTCGTCATACCGTGCCGGGCGGCTCTACCAGCAGGCCAGCATGCGGAGGCAGGAGACGCGCACCGGGCCTCCGCGCTGAGCCGGACTTCCGTATTCTTGGCGGTTATGGCGAGACTCCGTAATGCCAACGCGACCAAGGCCGCCAGAGCCGAAGCGAAAGCGGCCCGCAAGGCGGCCGCCAAAGAGCGACGTAGTCAACTCTGGCAGGCGTTCAACATCCAGCGCCAAGAGGACAAGCGGCTGCTGCCGTACATGATCGGTGCGTTCGTGCTGATCGTGGGGGTGTCAGTGGCGGTCGGAGTGTGGTCCGGCGGGTTCACCATGGTCACGATGATCCCGCTGGGCGTGGTGCTGGGCGTGTTGGTGGCTTTCATCATTTTCGGTCGGCGTGCGCAGCGGTCGGTGTACCACAAGGCCGAGGGCCAAACCGGCGCCGCCGCCTGGGCGCTGGACAACCTGCGCGGCAAATGGCGCGTCACCCCTGGTGTGGCGGCCACCGGCCATTTCGACGCCGTGCACCGGGTGATCGGCCGACCCGGGGTCATCCTGGTCGCCGAGGGGTCGCCGGCGCGGCTCAAACCGCTGCTTGCCCAGGAGAAGAAACGCACCGCCCGACTGGTCGGCGATGTCCCGATCTACGACGTCATCATCGGCAACGGTGACGGAGAAGTTCCACTGGCAAAGCTCGAGCGCCACCTCACCCGGCTGCCCGCCAACATCACCGCCAAGCAGATGGACTCGTTGGAATCGCGGCTCAGCGCGCTGGGTTCCCGGGCCGGGACGGCCGCTATGCCCAAGGGCCCGCTGCCCGGCACCGCCAAAATGCGCGGCGTCCAGCGCACGGTCCGCCGCCGCTAGTTCGGCAATCAGAATCAGCGCGGCGACGATGCAGTGGGGGCACCCCCAGCCGCGCAGCGGCGAGGGGGACGCGCAGCGCGATGAGGAGAAGCCGGGCAATCACAGTCAGCGCCGCACCAGGGCGGTGCCGGTCAGGCGGTCCTGCATCCCGCGGCCGTCGACGTCGACGAACAGTGCGGGTATGACGAGTGCGATCATCACCCCGCGCACCGCGGCGCGGCCTAAGCCGACGTGCAATCGGTCGTCGACGGACGCCACCTGCATTCCCAGGGCGAACTGGCCAGGCGTGAACTCGAACAACCGGACGGCGAGCGCTCCGAGCACCAACCAGACCGCCAACACCGCCGAGGACAGCACTTGCACGGAGATGAGCCCGAGCGTCATACCGAGCGCAGCGATGCCGTACGCGAGCAACCAATCGACGAACAGCGCCGCCAACCGGCGGCCCAGGCGGGCCAGCGAACCCGGCCCGCGCTCGGGCAGGCCGAGCGTCTCACCCGGATATCCCTGCGGCTGCCCCGATTCGGCTGGCTCCTGACCAGATAGCCAGGGTCGGTTGCTGCGGGCCATAACCCCCACAATAAGGTGAGATCCGCCCAGACCCGGCGCCGATCCGCGCTGTCGCGTAACGTCGGTGCAACGCAGGGTTGACCCCAAGGCAACACCGCGTCCTATAGCGTCTGGTCGGGCGATCAGTTACAGCCACGTAAAGGAGAGCCCCTTCAGTGACCGCAGTAGATTCGAAGCTCGCAGCAAAGGAGAGCGCTTCGGTGTCCGAAAAAACGGCCGATGACATCATCAAACTCGCCAAGGACGAGCACGTCGAATTCGTCGACGTCCAGTTCTGTGACTTGCCGGGCATCATGCAGCACTTCACAATTCCGATCTCATTTTTCGACGCGGACATATTTGAGAACGGGATCGCCTTCGACGGCTCGTCGATTCGCGGCTTCCAGGCGATCCACGAATCCGACATGCTGCTGCTACCCGACCCGGACACCGCCCAGATCGACCTGTTCCGCCAAGCCAAGACGCTGAACCTCAACTTCTTCGTGCACGACCCGTTCACCCTCGAGCCGTACTCGCGCGACCCGCGCAACATCGCCCGCAAGGCCGAGAACTACTTGGTCAGCACCGGCATCGCCGACGCGGCGTACTTCGGCGCCGAGGCCGAGTTCTACATCTTCGACTCGGTCAGCTTCGACTCGCGCACCAACGGCTCGTTCTACGAGGTGGACGCGATCTCGGGTTGGTGGAACACCGGTGAGCCGTCCGAGAGTGACGGCAGCCCCAACCGCGGTTACAAGGTCCGCCCCAAGGGTGGCTATTTCCCGGTTGCTCCGGTCGACCACTACGTCGACCTGCGCGACAAGATGCTCCAAAACCTGATCACGGCCGGCTTCAGCCTGGAGAAGGGCCACCATGAGGTGGGTACCGGCGGTCAGGCCGAGATCAACTACAAGTTCAACACGCTGTTGCACGCGGCCGACGACCTGCAGCTCTACAAGTACATCGTCAAGAACACCGCGTGGGCCGAGGGCAAGACCGTCACGTTCATGCCCAAGCCGCTGTTCGGCGACAACGGCTCCGGTATGCACTGCCACCAGTCGTTGTGGAAAGACGGCAGCCCGCTGATGTACGACGAGACGGGCTACGCCGGTCTTTCGGACACCGCCCGCCACTACATCGGCGGCCTGCTGCACCATGCGCCGTCGCTGCTGGCCTTCACCAACCCGACGACGAACTCCTACAAGCGGTTGGTTCCCGGCTTCGAGGCCCCGATCAACCTGGTCTACAGCCAGCGCAACCGCTCGGCGTGCGTGCGCATCCCAATCACCGGCAGCAACCCGAAGGCCAAGCGGCTGGAGTTCCGTTGCCCCGACTCGTCGGGCAACCCGTATCTGGCGTTCTCGGCCATGCTGATGGCGGGCCTGGATGGCATCAAGAACAAGATCGAGCCGCAGACACCGGTGGACAAGGACCTCTACGAGCTGCCGCCGGAAGAGGCCGCGAATATCCCGCAGGCTCCTACCCAGCTGTCCGCGGTGATCGACCGCCTCGAGGCAGACCACGAATACCTCACCGAGGGAGGCGTTTTCACGCCCGACCTGATCGAGACGTGGATCAGCTTCAAGCGCGAGAACGAGATCCTGCCGGTCCAGATCCGGCCGCACCCCTACGAGTTCGCGCTCTACTACGACGTGTAACGCGGGCTAACTGTCGGCGGCTGGGGCGTGGCCCCGGCCGCACACGCGGCGATGTGGATATACGTACTTCGCCGCGACCTGCTCAAGATGCCACGACGCTTCTTTGCCGGTCGCTTTTTCCAGCCCGAGGAGCAGTTCACCGCCGAGGGTCACAAAGCCCATCAGTAGCTTCATGGCTCCATCCGGTTCGTCGGTGACGTTCTGCTCCAGGTGAACTGGTTGCCGGGGTCGCCGGTCCACGCCGTCATGACTTCAATCGCTCGGCGAACGTTCTCGCGCACAAGATTCTCGGTCCGATCCACCGACCAAGCGTCGCATCCCGGGCCGGCCGAGGCTATCCGATGCGCGCCTAGACTTTCGGTTATGGATTGCGGTTCCGGGCAAGAACACACGGGTGGTCTCGGACTGCTCCAGATCGAAGACTGCCTGGACGCCGAGGGCGGCGTCGCATTGCCCCCGGGCGTCACGCTGATCTCTCTGATCGACCGCAACATCGCCAAGGTCGGCGAGGCGACGGCGTATCGCTACCTGGACTACGCCCGCGCAGCCGACGTGCACACCGACGAAGTGACCTGGACCCAGTTCGGAGCGAGGCTGCAAGCCATCGGTGCGCGCGTGCAACAAGTCTCAGGTCGCGGCGAGCGGGTTGCGATCCTCGCGCCGCAGGGCATCGACTACGTTGCGGGTTTCTATGCGGCGATCAAGGCGGGAACCATCGCGGTGCCGTTGTTCGCTCCCGAATTGCCCGGGCACGCCGAACGTCTCAATACGGCGCTTCGCGACTCGGAGCCCACGGTCGTCCTCACCACAACGGCGGCAAAACAGGCGGTCGAGACCTTCTTGACCAACCTTTCCCATCGCCGCCGACCGCACGTCGTCGTCATCGATCAGATCCCGGATGCTGCGGGAGAACAGTTCGTCCCCACCGAACTCGGCATGGACGACGTTTCCCACCTGCAGTACACCTCGGGCTCAACCCGGCCGCCGGTCGGCGTGGAAGTCACCCATCGTGCGGTCGGTACCAACCTGGTACAGATGATCCTGTCGATCGACTTACTGGACCGAAACACCCAGGGCGTCAGTTGGTTACCGCTCTACCACGATATGGGTTTGTCGATGATCGGTTTCCCGGCGGTGTACGGCGGACACTCCACGCTGATGTCGCCGACGGCGTTCGTCCGAAGGCCACAGCGGTGGATTCATGCGTTGTCCACCGGCTCGCGAGAAGGCCGTGTCGTCACCGCCGCGCCGAACTTCGCCTACGAGTGGGCCGCGCAGCGTGGCCTGCCCGCGCAAGGCGACGACATCGATCTCAGCAACGTCGTGATGATCATCGGTTCCGAACCGGTCAGCATCGATGCGATCAGGACATTCAACAAAGCGTTTGCGCCCTATGGGTTACCGCGCACAGCGTTCAAGCCCTCGTACGGCATCGCGGAGGCGACGCTGCTCGTCGCGACCATCAGCCCGGGCGCTGAGGCGACGGTCGCGTATTTCGATCGCGAAGAACTGAGCACCGGCCATGCGGTTCGCGTCGCGGCGGATTCCCCGAACGCCGTGCCGCAGGTGTCGTGCGGCCAGGTGGCCCGCAGTCTGTGGGCCGTGATCGTCAACCCTGATACCGGCAACGAACTGCCAGATGGTGAAGTTGGCGAAATCTGGTTGCTAGGCAACAACATTGGTCGGGGCTACTGGGGGCTGCCCGACGAGACCCGCGCGACGTTCGGCGCCGAATTGGGATCGCGGCTCGGGCAAGGCAGCCACGCTGAGGGCTCGACCGTCCACCGCGCCTGGCTGCGGACCGGCGACCTCGGTGTCTATCTCGACGGTGAACTCTACGTCACCGGCCGGATCGCGGACCTGGTGACCATCGATGGCCGTGACCACTATCCGCAGGATATCGAGGCCACCGCCGCCGAGGCCTCGCCGGTGGTACGTCGTGGCTACGCGACGGCGTTCTCCGTGCCGGCCAACGAATCGCCGGGCCGTGAAGTCCTGGTGATCGTTGCCGAGCGTGCCGCGGGCACCAGCCGTGTCGATCCGCAACCGGCGATTGACGCGATCAGGCAGGCGGTGTTGCAGCGACACCGCCTGCGCGTCGGCGATGTGCTTTTGCTGCCGGCTGGCGCTATCCCCCGCACTACCAGCGGCAAGCTGGCCCGCCGGGCCTGCCGTTCCCAGTACCTCAACGGCGAACTGGGCGTGCGCTAGTCGAGGCGCACCGATCTTGACCACGCAGCGCCAACAATGCTAAGCAGGTGCTCAGCATCTAAGCGAAGGAAGGGATCAGATGACGCTGCAGACGGTTCTGGACGACATGCGCAAGCGCCCCGGCGCGGGGGAGGTCATTCCGGTCATCGATCCCGTAACCGAAGAGCAGATCACCGAATTCACCGACTGCGGAGAAGCAGCGGTCGACGAGGCCGTCGCGCGGGCGAAGGCTGCCTTCGAGTCTGGCGTCTGGTCTCAGCTGCCCGGTCGCGAGCGGGCCAAGGTGATGTGGCGCATCGCCGATCTGATCGACCAGCATGCCGATGAGTTCGCCGAGCTCGACTCGCTCAACACCGGCATGCCGTTAATGCAGGCACAGTTGCAGATTCCGACGTGCGCGGAGTTCTTCCGCTACTACGCCGGTTGGTGCACCAAGCTCAACGGCAGCGCGTATGACGTGAAAACCAGCGGCATTGCGTCAGACACCTATGTCGACATGCACGCCTACACCCTCAAGGAGCCCTTCGGGGTGGTTGGGCTGATCTTCCCCTGGAACGGCCCGATCTTCAACGCGAGCGCCAAGCTTGCGCCGGCGCTCGCCGCGGGCTGCAGCATACTGGTCAAACCCGCTGAAGAGACGCCACTTTCGGCATTTCTCCTCGACAAGCTCATCGCCGAGGCAGGTGTCCCGGACGGCGTCGTGAATCTGCTGACCGGCTACGGCCACACCGCGGGCGCGGCGATCACCGCGCATCCGGACGTCGAGAAGGTCGCCTTCACCGGGTCGACCGAGATCGGTAAGGAGATCGTGCGGGCCTCGGCCGGCAACCTGAAGAAGGTCATGCTGGAACTCGGCGGCAAGTCGCCGGTACTGATCTACGCCGACGCCGATCTGCGCAAGGCCATACCGATGGCGTCGATGGCTATTTTCGTGCATTCCGGCCAGGGCTGCGTGTGCGGATCACGCGTCTTCGTGCAGCGCGGTGTCTACGACCAGGTTGTGGAAGGCATTGCACTGGTGGCGAATTCGATCAAGCTGGGCGGCCCCAAGGAAGAGGGCTGCGTCAGCGGGCCGCTGATCAGTCAAAAGCAGCTCACTCGCGTCATGGGCTTCATCGACGAAGGACGCACCGATGGCGTCGAGGTGGTCACCGGCGGGCACCGGCTCGACCGGAAGGGCTACTTCGTCCACCCGACCGTGCTCACGAATGTCGACCGCGGGATGCGGCTGTACCAGCAGGAGATCTTCGGGCCGGTGGTCACGGTCCTGCCGTTCGACGACGATGACGAAGCGGTGACGATGGCCAACGACACTACCTATGGTCTGGCCGCGACAGCCTGGACGAATAACCTCAGCCGCGCCCATCGTCTGGCGAAGCGGCTGGAGGCCGGAACCGTAACGCTGAACTGCCAATTGGTCTTCGACCACACCGTGCCGTTCGGCGGTTACAAGCAGTCCGGTTGGGGCCACGAGTTCGGTCGCGAGGGTATCGAGGCTTACCTGAAGACGAAATCGGTCTGGGCCCAGCTTTAACCACGTAGACGCGTCGAAGGCCGTATCGTCGGCGCATGGCTCACAATCTGGAGGCACGGCTCAATTCGTATTGGCCGATCGCACTGACGGTTTTCCGAGTGGTGATTGGGCTGCTATTCCTCTGCCAGGGCCTGACCAAGGTGTTCGGTTGGCCTGACGCCGCACACAAGGCCGCTGTCGGCGAATGGCCGTACTACTACGCTGGATGGATCGAACTGGTCACCAGCCTGCTGATCATTGCCGGCCTGTTCACCCGGCCTGCGGCGTTCATTGCATGCGGCGAGATGGCGTTCGCCTACTTCACCCAGCACCTGCCGCACGGATTCTTCCCGATCACCAACGGCGGTGAGCTGGCGGTACTGTACTGCTTCGGCTTCTTGCTGTTGATCTTCGCCGGCGGCGGCCCCTACGCCCTGGACACCCGGCGCGGTCGCTGGCGCTCGGCAGGCGCACCTCGGCGGACGGGCTGGCGACGAAATCGCAGACCCCTCCGCCGCTGATTCGGCACTTACCGGACCGTCGCGAAGAACGCGCGGACGTCGTCGACGAATAGATCCGGCTGCTCGAATGCCGCGAAGTGCCCACCGCGCGGCATCGTCGACCAGTGCGTGATGTTGTAGGCGACTTCACACCAGCGTCGCGGGGTGCGCAGGATCTCCTTGGGAAATGCGGCGACACCGGTGGGTAGGTCGACACGGCCATCCGTGGCGAAGTCGTTGAAGCTCTCCCAGTAAAGGCGCGCTGAGGATGCGCCGCTGCCGGTGGTCCAATAAACCATCACGTTGTCGAGCAGTTCATCGCGGCTGAGCGCGTTTTCGGGATGCCCGTCGCAGTCCGTCCACGCCCAGAACTTCTCGACGATCCAGGCCAGTTGTCCCATCGGCGAGTCGACGAGCCCATAACCCAGCGTCTGTGGCCGGGTGGATTGCTGCTTGGAATAGCCGGTTCCCCATTTGCGGTGCTCGACGAATTCCACCAGCGCTTGTTGCTCGTCCTCGGTGAGCTGCCCGCCGGAATCCTTCCCAGGCCTGGCGATCGGCATGTTCAGATGGATCGCGATGCAGTGGCCACGGTTGCGGCCGATTTGCGTCGTGACGGCCGCGCCCCAGTCGCCACCCTGTGCGCCGTAGTGGTCATAGCCAAGCCGGGACATGAGCGTGTCCCAGGCCCGCGCGATCTTCTCGACGCCCCATCCGGTCCGAGCGGGCTTGCCCGAGAACCCGTACCCGGGAAGCGACGGGCACACCACATGGAAGGCATCCTCGGCGCGTCCCGACGCCGGATTGACCAGCGGCTCGATCACCTTCTGAAACTCCACGATCGATCCCGGCCAGCCATGGGTGATCACCAACGGCAAAGCGTCCTCATGCGGCGATCGCTGGTGAATGAAATGAATATCGAGGCCGTCGATCTCGGTGGTGAACTGATCGAATCGGTTCAACGCGGCTTCGCGCGACCGCCAGTCGTAACCGTCAGCCCAGTACGCCGCCAGTTCACGGGTGTAGGCCAGGGGTATGCCCTGGCTCCAGTCATCGACACACTCGGCTTCCGGCCAGCGGGTGTGCGCCAAGCGGGCCTGCAGATCATCGAGAACTTCGGATGGGACATCGATGCGAAACGGCTTGAGTTCGGACATACCGTTCATAGTGCAGGCAACGGTGTGCGCCAGGTGTCAGCGGGCGGGCAGATGATCCCGCAGACCCGACGTTAGCCCAGAATCCGCCGACGCCGCGGCGTCAGAGAATGCGCCGAGGCGACCGGCCCATGTAGTAGCCGGCCGGGAAGGACATCTCGATCACTCGAAGCTGGTCGTTGGCTTTCGACTCGAGCTCGAGGACCACGCAGCTCTCGTCGAAAGCCTTCGACTCGAGGACTGTGTAATGCTGGCCGCCACCGTGGACATCGGTTATTGGGTCACCTGAGCGCAATGCCTCTACCGGCACTAATTCGGGGTTTCCGTGTAACTCCACCCCAGACACGTTATGCCAAACCAGCGGGCGACGGAACGGTTTCACTACCACCGGCCGCCTCACCCGTCGAGCGCGAGGTCCTTGCGGAACTTCTTCATGCCGTCCACCTTCTCGGCCAGCGTGGCATCCGGTCCGGCGTAGAACATCCACGGCATGGTGAGGATGCCGGTGATGCCGGCATCCTCAGCGCGCTGGTAGTCGGCGACGGTGATGGCGTCGGTCAACGGTGTGAGGATAGTGAAATCATCCATGGCCAAACCATTTTCGACCCGAAGCTCACGCAACCGGGCTGCGGCCGCGATCGCGCGGTCGGTCTTGATCAGGTCGCCGATCCAGCCGTCGTGGCGGGCCGCGCGGCGCAGCGCGGTCTCACTGAGCCCGCCGACATAGACCGGTATCCGCGGTGGCGTCGGCTCCATCTCCAATCTCGGAGTCTGATAGAACGCGCCGTCGAACTCCGTCCAGTCCGGCGACCACAGCGCCCGCATCAGCTCGAGCATCTCGTCGGTGCGTTTACCCCGGTCCGCGAAGTGCTGCTGCATCAATTCGAACTCGTCGGCGCACCAGCCGACGCCAACACCGAGCTCCACCCGCCCGTCGGCCAGATACGCCGCGGTGCCGATGGCTTTCGCCGCCGAATAGGGGTTGCGCATCGCCGGGATATAGACCGTGGTGACGAATCTCAGTCGCGTCGTGACCTGGGCAAGCGCGCCGACCAGCACCCACGGGTCAGGCCACTCGGTGAACGGCGGCCAGCGTCGCTGCCCGTCTTTGGTGTAGGGGTACGGGGTGCCCAGGGTCTCCAGGTTGACGATGTGGTCGGGGATCCCGATGCCGTCGTAACCCAGGTCGTCGGCGGCCTTTGCGACCTCCACGATCTCTCGGGTATTCAGGTATGCGCTGCTGATGTAGAACTTCATCCGGCGTCCCGCGCCCACACCGGCCTGATGAAAATTCCTTCCGCTTCGACGGTGATGCCCTCGGCGTCGGAAAGATGGCCGGACACAAAGGATTTGACTCCTTCGGTGCGCTCGACGCCAGCTTCGGCGCGAAGTCTGCCCAACGGAGTGCCGCGCACAAATCGCAGGGTGAGGGTTCCGGTGAACAGCGGTTTGGTCAGGCCCTGACTCGCAGCTTCGCCGAGTACGTGGTCGAGCATCAACGCACACACGCCGCCGTGCACCAATCCGGGCGGGCCCTCGAAGACAGCGCCGAGGCTGAACTCGCTCCAGCACCGGCTGCCGTCACCCTCGTGGTGGATGGTCAGCGGCGGGGCGAGCGGGTTGCGCAGGCCGATCACCGCGTTGCTCCAGACCACGGGCCGCCCGCCGACCGCATAGCGCACCACCTGCACGTCATCACGCTGCCTGCTGCGCAAGGCCTTCGTCGCCGCCTGGATCGCGGTCCGCGCGATGCTGACGGCGTCCTGGTCGGCCTCGGTGCGAACGGTGGCGTCGATGAGCTCGCGCACCGCGTCGGTCAGCGGACCGTACAGCCCGGCGAGCCGGTCGTGCTCGTCGGCGCTCATCACCTCGTGAGGTATCTCCACCGAAACCCGCCTCCTGACGCTAGTGGCGGGCGTACTGGACTAGCCGGCCTATCCGTCTTTACTAACACCGAGGTGCGCGGCGGAGTGCAGCCGGGGCTGGCTCATTCGTCGAACACTTTGTGCACGACAGCTTTTGCGCGGCGGGTCACCCGTAGGTAGTTGTCCAGGAATTCGCCGCCGTCGCCGTTCTTTTCCCAACCGGCAGCGACCGCGACGGTGTTGAGCTGGCGTCCGGGTCCCGGTAGCTGGTCGGTCGCCTTACCCCGAACCAGTACCAGCGCGTTGCGAGCCCGAGTCACCGTCAGCCAGGCCTGCCGCAGCAGGTCGGCGTCCTCGGCGGAGATCAAATCGGCCGCGACGATGGCGTCCAGGCTCTCCAGCGTGGAGGTGTTGTGCAGGGCCTGGATCTCGTCGGCATATCGCAGCTGGAGCAGCTGCACCGTCCACTCGATGTCAGCCAGGCCTCCACGCCCGAGCTTGGTGTGGGTCGCAGGGTCGGCGCCGCGCGGTAGCCGCTCGGAGTCCACCCGGGCCTTCATGCGCCGGATTTCGAGAACCGCCTCTGCGGACACACCACCGTCGGGGTAACGCGTCTTGTCGGCCATCAGCAGGAATCGCTGGCCGAGATCGGCGTCACCGGCGATCGCGTCCGCCCGGAGCAACGCCTGGATTTCCCAGGGCTGCGCCCATTGGTCGTAGTAAGCGGCGTATGACGCCAGCGTGCGGACCAGTGGACCACTGCGGCCCTCGGGCCGCAGGTTGGCGTCGATCTCCAACGGCGGATCCGCGCTTGCGGTGCCCAACAGCGCCCGAACCTGCTCGGCCACCGACGCCGCCCAGCGCACCGCCGCCGAATCCTCAACGCCCGCGGCCGATTCGCAGACGAACAGCACGTCGGCGTCGGATCCGTAGCCCAGCTCGCGGCCGCCGAGCCGGCCCATCCCGATCACCGCAATGGCAGCCGGGGCGCCACCCCCATCGGGAAGGTTGGCGCGGATCACCGCGTTCAGGGCGGCCTGCAGCACCGCGACCCACACCGAGGTAAGCGCGGCGCAGACTTCGGTGACCTCGAGCATCCCGAGCAGATCGGCTGAGGCGACCCGGGCCAGCTCACGCCGACGCAGCGAGCGGGCGACGGCGATGGCGCGGACCGGGTCGGTTTGCCGGCCCGCCGAGGCCACCAACGCACCGGCCACCGTCTCGGGGTCGACATCCAGTAGCTTCGGCCCGGACGGCCCATCGCCGTATTGCTGAATGATCTCCGGTGCCCGCATCAGCAGGTCCGGCACGTACGCCGAGGTGCCGAGCACATGCATCAGCCGCTTGGCTACCGCCGGCTTGTCCCGCAGCGTGGACAAGTACCAGCGGTGCACGATCATCACTTCGCTGATCCGGCGGTAGGCCAGTAGCCCGCTGTCCGGGTCAGGGTTGTCGGACAACCAGTCCAACAGCCGGGGCAGCAGCACCGATTGCACGCGACCGCGACGGCCGCTCTGGTTGATCAGCGCGGACAGGTGGGTCAGCGCGCTCTGCGGAGCGTCGTAGCCAAGGGCGGCCAGCTGGCGCTCTGCGGCGGCGGGCGTCATGCCGTGGGAGAACTCCAGGCCTTCCGGCGCGAGCGATTCCAGCAGCGGTTGATAGAACAGCTTGGCGTGTAGCCGCGACACCCGCAGGTTGTGGCGTTTCAGCTCTTCGCGCAGCACCCCGAGCGCGTCGTGGCTCCCGTCGGGCCGGACGTGGGCCGCACGCGCCAACCAGCGCAGCGCCTCGTCGTCGTCGAAGGCCGGCAACATATGGGTGCGTTTGAGGCGCTGCAACTGCAGCCGGTGTTCCAACAGCCGAAGGAACTCGTAGGAGGCGGTCAGGTTGGCCGTGTCGTCCCGCCCGACGTAGCCACCGGCCCCGAGTGCGGCCAGCGCGTCCACCGTGGACGCCACATGCAGCGACTCGTCGGTGCGACCCTGCACCAGTTGCAGCAGCTGCACCGCGAACTCGACGTCACGCAGGCCGCCGCTGCCGAGTTTGATCTCGCGACTTCGGACATCGGCCGGCACCAGCTGCTCGACCCGCCGCCGCATCGCCTGAACCTCGCTGACGAAGTGTTCACGCTCGCATGCGGTCCACACCATCGGCATCAACGCGGCTATGTATCGCTTCCCCAACTCGGCGTCGCCGACGGCCGGCCGGGCTTTCAGCAGCGCCTGAAACTCCCAGGTCTTGGCCCACTGCTGGTAATAGGCGATATGCGAGTCCAGGGTGCGAACCAGCTCGCCGTGGCGGCCCTCCGGGCGCAGCGCGGCGTCCACCTGGAAAAAGGCCTCCGACGCCAGCCGCATCATCTCGCCGGCCACCCGGGTGGATACCGCGTCGGCGTGCTCGGCGACGAAGATCACGTCGACGTCGCTGACGTAGTTCAGCTCGCGGGCCCCGCATTTGCCCATCGCGATGACCGCCAGCAGGGGTGGTGTGGCGTCGCCGCAGACGGTGGCCTCGGCCAGGGTTAGGGCACCCGTCAATGCGGCGTCCGCGATGTCGGTCAAGTGGGCGCCGACGGCGCTGAAGGACAGCACCGGCTCGTTTTCGACTGTCGGCGCCAAGTCCAGCGCGGCCAGCACCAGCACCCGGTTGCGGTAGAGGATGCGTAGCCGCGACACCATCGAGCCTGGGCTACTTGACGATTCCGCGACACACTCGGTGAAGGCGTCCCGCAATTGCTCGGCGGACGGCAGCTTGACGTTGCCCCGCAGCAGATGCCACGCCTGCGGATTGGCGACCAGGTGATCTCCCAAAGCGAGCGACGACCCGAGCACGGCGAACAGCCGGCCGCGCAGGCCGCGGTCGCTGGCCAGTGCCGCATTGAGCTCGTCCCAGTCGTCACCGAGCGCTTCGACCAACCGGACCATCGCGCACAGTGCAGCGTCGGCATCCGGTGCGCGCGACAGTGACCACAGCAGGCCGACATGCGCTTCGGTATTCCAGCCGAGCTTCGCCAAGTTGGCGCCCGCACGCTCGTCGACCAACCCGAGCCGACCGAGGCTGGGAATTTTCGGCCGCTCCGTCACGGGTTGCTTCACGTCCACGACGGTAGCGCAGATCCCCTGGGACTTGGCTATGCCCTTCAGCCAGCGCTGCAAAGAAACCTATAGGGAACGGTTATAGAGACGGTTATAGAGACAAATAAGTCTTCAGCTCGAACGGCGTTACGTGTCTGCGGTAATTCGCCCACTCCGTGTGCTTGTTGCGCAGGAAGAAGTCGAAAACATGCTCTCCCAAAGCTTCTGCGACGAGCTCGGAGCTCTCCATGGCGCGAAGCGCTTCATCCAGGCCGGTCGGCAGCTCGCGGTAGCCCATCGCGCGGCGTTCCTCGGGCGTGAGGTCCCAGACGTTGTCTTCTGCTTGCGGGCCCAAGACGTAGTTCTTCTCCACGCCGCGCAGCCCGGCCGCCAGCAGCACGGCGAACGCCAGGTAGGGGTTACAGGCCGAGTCGGGGCTACGCACCTCGATACGTCGCGAAGAGGTCTTGTGTGGGCTGTACATCGGAATACGGACCAACGCCGACCGGTTGGCTGCCCCCCACGACGCCGCGGTGGGTGCCTCACCGCCCAGCACCAGCCGCTTGTAGGAGTTGACCCATTGGTTGGTAACCGCACTGATCTCGCTTGCGTGCTCGAGGATCCCGGCGATGAACGACTTGGCAACATCGGAGAGTTGCAACGGATCGTCGGGGCTGTGGAATGCGTTGACCTCGCCTTCGAACAGGCTCATATGGGTATGCATGGCCGAGCCGGGGTACTCCCCGAATGGCTTGGGCATAAACGTCGCCCGCATCCCCTCTTCCAGCGCGACCTCTTTGATGACATAGCGGAACGTCATGACGTTGTCGGCCATCGACAGCGCGTCCGCGAAGCGCAAATCGATCTCTTGCTGACCGGGCGCGCCTTCATGGTGGCTGAACTCCACCGAGATGCCCATGAATTCCAGGGCGTCAATCGCATGACGGCGAAAGTTAGAGGCGGTATGCACCGCCTGGTCGAAGTAGCCGGCGTTGTCGGCCGGAACGGGCATCGACCCGTCCTCCGGACCGGGTTCCAGCAGGAAGAACTCGATCTCGGGATGCACGTAGCACGAGAAGCCGAGGTCGTTGGCTTTGCCCAGCTGGCGCCGCAGCACGTGCCGCGGGTCGGCCCACGACGGCGAGCCGTCGGGCATCGTGATGTCACAAAACATCCGCGCCGAATGGTGGTGGCCGGAACGGGTCGTCCAGGGCAGCACCTGGAAGGTCGACGGGTCGGGATGAGCCACGGTGTCGGACTCCGAGACCCGGGCAAACCCCTCGATGGACGATCCGTCGAAGCCGATGCCTTCCTCGAAGGCGCCCTCAAGCTCGGCCGGCGCGATCGCGACCGACTTAAGGAAACCGAGCACATCGGTAAACCACAACCGGACGAACCGGATATCCCGTTCCTCCAGCGTGCGGAGCACGAATTCCTTTTGTCGATCCATGACTTGAACAGTATGCATCGACCGTTAAATCTGTGTTACCGCTGCGACCTAGCACCGTAAGTTTCCTGGTGCGACCCCGTCGACCAGGTAGCTAGTCACCGCGTTGTCGACGCATTGGTCACCGTTGAACACCACGGTGTGTTGTGTGCCCTCATAGGTGATCAGCGGGGCGCCGAGCTCGCGCGCCAGGTCCACCCCGGCCTGATAGGGGGTGGCCGGGTCGTGGGTGGTGGACACGACAACGACTTTGCCCGGAGCAACCGGCGCTGCCGGTGCCGGCGACGACGTCGCGGGCACCGGCCACAGCGCGCACAGGTCACGCGGCGCATACCCGGTGAACTGTCCGTAGGACAGGAACGGCGCGACTTGGCGCATCCGGCGGTCGGCGTCCACCCAGGCCGCTGGGTCTTTCGGCGCGGGTGCGTCGACGCAGCGGACCGAGTTGAACGCGTCCTGCGAGTTGTCGTAGTGCCCTTTGTCGTTGCGGCCGTAATATTCGTCGGCCAGCATCAGCAGGTCACCGGGATCGGTACCTCGCGTCAGACCGAGCAGTCCGCTGGTCAGGAATTTCCAGAACTGCGGCGTGTAGAGCGCGTTGATGGTGCCCATGGTCGCGTCTGCATAACTCAGTCCGCGTGGATCCGACGTCCGGGCGGGTTTGCTCACCAGCGGGTCGACCAGCTGGTGGAAGCGGTTGCCCCATTGGTTGGGGTCGTTGCCCAGCGGGCAGTCCGACGAGCGAGCGCAATCCGCCGCGTAATCGTTGAACGCCGTCTGAAACCCGGCCTGCTGGTTGATGTTCTCGTCGATCGGGCCCACGCTCGGGTCGATCGCACCGTCCAACACCATCGCCCGAACGTGCTCGCCGAACCGCTCGACGTAGGCGGTCCCCAATTCCGTGCCGTAGCTGAATCCGAGATAGTTGATTTGGTCGTCGCCCAGCGCCTGCCGCACCACGTCCATGTCACGTGCGACGGACGCTGTCCCGATGTTCTCCAAGAACGCCGGCCCATTCCGGGTGAGGCAACGCTGGGCCAGCTGCCGATACACCTCTTCGATGTGTGCCACGCCCGCCGGGCTGTAGTCGACCATCGGTTCGCGCCGGTAGGCGTCGAAATCCGCGTCGGTCTGGCAACGCAGCGCCGGCGTGGAGTGGCCGACGCCGCGGGGGTCGAATCCCACCAGATCGAAGCGGCGGCTGATCTCGGAGTCCGCCAGCTGTGCTCCCAGCGCGGCGACCATGTCGACCGCCGAGGCCCCGGGCCCACCAGGATTGACCAGCAGCGCTCCGATCCGCGGACCAGTCGCCGGAATTCGGATTACCGCGAGCTCAGCTTGGGCGCCACCCGGGTTGCCGTAGTCGACGGGGACCGGAACGGTGGTGCACTGCGCGCTGGGAACGTCGTCGGGGTGACTGAGTAACAGTCCGCAGCTGCCCCAACTCAATTGCGGCGCCGACGACGGCTGCGGCACCGCCGAACTCGGCGTTGGGCCGGCATCGGATTCCGGCGTCGCGCTTGCTAACGGCGTCGTTGCCACGGCTGCCACTATCGGGAACCCCAACGAAAGCAACGCACAGAACAACCGTCTCATGCGCCACATGGCTGCCAATCGTCCCACGCATCGGCCACGGGTAATGATCCCCAATGGTCACACCTTGGTCTCGTTATCTCCTGCGCGCCCGTTATCTCTTGCGCGCGCCTAACATTTCGCGCCATTCGCCGGCACCGCGCCGCCGACGAGGTATGCCGTCGCATAGTCGTCGACACAGCTGTTGCCCTGGAAGACCACCGTGTGCTGGGTGCCGTGGAAGGTGAGTAGCGAACCGTGCAGCTCATTCGCCAAGTCGACGCCGGCTTGATACGGCGTCGCCGGGTCCCCGGTGGTCGACACCACCAGGGTCGGCGCCAGACCGGGAGCAGAGATGGCGTGCGGCTTACTGGTCGGCGGCACCGGCCAGAACGCACAGGTGCCCAATGGGGCGTCGCCGGTGAAGTTCCCGTAGCTCATGAACGGTGCAACCTGGCGCGAGCGGCGGTCTTCGTCGGTGACCTTGGCGCGATCCTTGACCGGCGGCTCGTCGACGCAGTTGATCGCCACCCTGGCATCGGTGGCGTCGGTGTAATGACCGTGCTTGTCGCGGCGCATGTACAGGTCGGCCAGCTCAAGCAGGGTATCGCCGCGGTGGCCGGCCAGCTCGGTCAATCCCTCGGTCAAGTGATGCCAGAAGGTCGGCGAGTACAGCGCCATGATTGTGCCCACGATGGCGTCGCTGTAGCTCAGGCCGCGTGGATCTGTGGTGCGTGCCGGCCTGCCGATCAGGGGGTTGTTCTTGTCGACGAGCGGGTTGACCAAGCTGTGGTACGCGTCAACGGCTTTGGCCGGGTCGGTGCCCAGCGGACAGTTCGGAGACTTGGCGCAGTCTTTCGCATAGTCGTTGAACGCGTCCTGAAAGCCCTTGGCTTGCCGCAGATCTGCTTCGATGGAGTCGGCATTCGGGTCCACCGCACCGTCCAGGATCATCGCGCGGACGTTCTTCGGGTAGGCCTCGGCATAAGCAGCGCCGATTCGGGTGCCATACGAGTAGCCCAAGAATGTCAGCTTGCTGTCGCCCAATGCCTCGCGGATGGCGTCCATATCCCGGGCGACGCTGACAGTTCCGACGTTCGCGAGAAATTTCTTGCCCATCTTGTCGACGCAACGGCGGACGAAGGCCTTGGTCTCGGCTTCAATCTGCGCCACCCCCGCCGGGCTGTAGTCGACCTGCGGCAAGGTGCGCAGCCGGTCGTTGTCGGCGTCGGAGTTGCACCAAATCGCCGGCCGCGAAGCCGCCACCCCGCGTGGATCAAACCCGACCAGGTCGAACCGCTCTCGAACCCGCGGCGACATCGACTGCAGAAGGCCCAAGGCAGCCTCGATGCCGGACTCGCCGGGTCCGCCGGGATTGATGAGCAGCGACCCGATTTTGTTTCGAGTCGCCGGAAACTTGATCAGTGCCAGTGTCGTGGCATCACCGTCGGGGCGCCGGTAGTCGACGGGTACGGCAAGCTTGCCGCACTCGGCACCCCCTGGGAGCTTGATCACCGAGGTACCGCCGCCGCCGGTGACACGACACGGTCCCCACTCCACCGGCTGACCGATTCTTGGCCCAGACAGCACCGCACGACCACTGACGATGTGGGTGCAACTGGCCACAGTCGCCACGACGACTGCCATCGCGGTCCAGATCAGCATCGTGCGCGCGATCTTGCCGCGGCGAGGGATCCCCATGCCCACCTATGCTGCCATGCGCTGACGCATGGCCCCGGCAACCGGGCGCTCTACCGGGTCGCGAGCAGCAGTTCTTCCACCCCGACCGCGAAGTCGTCGGCCAACTCCCACAGGTCCGGCACCAGCTCCCGGCAGGCGATGAGGCCCACGTCCAGTTTGCCGTTCAACGACATCACGGTGACGTTCAGACCCGAGCCGTGGAAGATCGGACCCAGCGGATACATCGCCTTGACCTCGTTGCCCAGCAGATACAGCGACGTCTGCGGACCCGGCACGTTGGAAACCACCAGGTTGTGCACCGGCCGGCTCTTGGTCAGGCTGGTGCGGGCGTAGGCCCGCATCGCCATACCGAACACCGCCGGTGCGGCGAACTGCGACCAGTCCTGCAGCAGTGAGGCGCTGATCGCCGAACTATGTTCCTTGGCAACCGAATTCGCTTCAGCGATGGACTTGAGCCGCTCAGCCGGGTCAGCGATCTGGGTTTCCAACCGGGAGAACATTCCCGAAACCTGGTTGCGCCCAGGGCGATCGGACCGTCCGTGTACCGATACCGGCACCATCGCCACCAACGACGAATCCGGCAGCTCACCACGGTCGAGCAAAAATTGCCGCAGCACGCCGGACACCAGCGCCATCACCACGTCGTTGACCTTGACGTCGAAATGGCTCTTGACGGTCTTGACGTCGTCGAGATCCAGTTGCGCGTAGGCGACGTTGCGGTGTGCGGTGATGCTGGCGTTGAAGGTCGTCGGTGGCGCCGCGAACGGAGCAGCCATCGTCAGCCCGCTACGCGCCCGCAGCACTGTCTTGACCACCGACTCCACGGTTTTCGGCAGCACATTGGCCAGGTGCAGCGGCCGGGATGCGAACTTCGCAAAACCGGTGACCGCGATCTGGAGTTGATTGGCGTCGCCGACTCCCTCTACCGGTTCGGGTGGCGGTGCGTCGGCTTCGGTACTGCACAGCTGCGACATCAAATTTGCACCGGTCACACCGTCGACGCACGCGTGATGCACTTTGGTCATCACCGCCAGACGGCCACCTTGCTGGGCATCGGTGCCGGCGACCCCTTCGATGACCCACATCTCCCACAACGGCCGCGTGCGGTCCAGCGGCAAAGAGGCGATATGACCGCAGATCTCGGACAGCTCGTTCCGCCCACCGGGTGGCGGCAGGCCGATGCGGTGCAGATGCCGACTCACGTCGAAGTTGTTGTCGTCCACCCAGACCGGATGATCGAGGTTCAGCGGGCTGTCCGCGAGCTTCTCGCGGAACTGCGGCATGGCCTTGATCCGGACCGCCAACTCGTCGCGGAGCCGATCAAAGGTGTAGCCGCCCGGCATCGTGGACGTGTCGAGATCGAGAATCGAACAGACATGTAGCGGCTGCGATTGGGTCTCCAAGTACAGAAAACTGGCGTCGAGCCCGCTAAGCCGCTGCATGCGCCGATGGTATGTCTGGGACCGGACGGCGGAGCGGGAATGGTTGCGATGGGTCTTGGTGTGAGGAAGTCCACTGGAGCGGATGTGCACTTCCGCGGCGACAGGTGGCAGACTGGCACCGTCAGACGAACCCGGGGACCCGCAGGGCCACGAGGATCGACCCCACCAGAACTAGGGACAATGATGTCTGAGCACGCTGTTTACGGCGCTACCGCACCGCGGACCAAGGTCCGTGTCCATCACCTGCAGAAGATGAAGGCCGAAGGCCACAAGTGGGCCATGCTGACGGCTTACGACTATTCAACCGCCCGAATCTTCGACGAAGCGGGCATCCCGGTACTGCTGGTCGGCGACTCGGCCGCCAACGTCGTCTACGGCTATGACACCACGGTGCCGATCTCGATCGACGAGCTGATTCCGCTGGTGCGCGGCGTGGTGCGGGGCGCACCACACGCTCTGGTGGTGGCCGACTTGCCGTTCGGTAGCTACGAGGCCGGACCAGCCGCCGCGCTCAGCGCCGCGACTCGATTCATGAAGGAAGCCGGCGCGCATGCGGTCAAGCTGGAAGGCGGCGAACGAGTCGCTGAGCAGATCGCTACCCTGACCGCCGCCGGTATTCCGGTGATGGCCCATATCGGCTTCACCCCGCAAAGCGTCAACGCCCTGGGCGGTTTCCGGGTGCAGGGCCGCGGTGACGCCGCCGAACAGACCATCGCCGACGCGATCGCCGTTGCCGAGGCCGGTGCGTTCTCCGTCGTCATGGAGATGGTGCCGGCCGAGCTTGCCACCCAGATCACCGGCAAGCTGACCATTCCCACTGTCGGCATCGGCGCCGGACCCAATTGCGACGCCCAAGTGCTGGTTTGGCAGGACATGGCCGGGCTCACCAGCGGCAAGACGGCCCGGTTCGTCAAGCGGTTCGGCGACGTCGCGGGCGAATTGCACCGCGCGGCAACCCAGTACGCGGAGGAAGTGGCCGCTGGGACGTTTCCCGCCGACGAACACAGCTTTTAAAACGCCGGTTCTTGGGGAACGCTAAAGAAACATGCGACAGAGGATTCACTAGAAGCGACGATGCCTGACAACGCCCCGAGTCCGTCGCGTTATCTAGAGGTAGAGCGCAAGTTCGACGTCGGCGAGTCCACGAGCTCGCCATCATTCGGCGGTCTGGCCGACATTCTCCGGGTCGAGCGGCTCCCGACTCAGTCACTGGACGCCGTGTACTTCGACACGCCGGCGCGTGATCTGGCGTCCAGACGAATCACGTTGCGCCGTCGCACCGGCGGCGTCGATGCCGGTTGGCACCTGAAGCTGCCGGCCGGACCCGACGCCCGCACCGAGGTTCGCGCACCGCTGGATACCGCGAACGACAGCGAGGAAGACATCCAGGAAGAAGTGCCGACCCAGCTGGTGGACGTGGTGCTGGCAATTGTTCGGAACCGCCCACTGAGGCCGGTCGCGCGGATAACCACCACTCGGTATGTCCACGAGCTCTACGGCGCCGACGACGCGGTGCTGGCTGAATTCGCCGACGACCATGTCACCGCGTCGAGGGCCGCCACCCCCAATGCACCCGAAGTCGAGCAGCGGTGGCGGGAGTGGGAGCTCGAACTCGCTCAGCCCGCGGCGAACACCGAGCTGATGGCCAAGCTAGGCGATCGACTGCTTGGCGCCGGTGCGGCGCCCGCAGGACACGGCTCCAAGCTGGCGCGGGTGCTCGGCACGACTCCGAACGACCTGGCTGCCCGCACCGCCGACCCGCTACATCGGGCAGTCGCCGAGCAGCTCGACGAGCTGCTGGTGTGGGACCGCGCGGTGCGCGCCGAGGCCGACGACGCCGTGCACCAGATGCGGGTGACGACCCGCAAGATCCGCAGCCTGCTACAAGCGTCGCCCAATTCGTTCGCTCTGCCCGATGACCTCCTCGACGAGCTGCGCGAGCTGGCCAATGTGTTGGGCGAAGCCCGCGACGCCGAAGTACTTGCGGGGCACTATCGCAGTGCCCTGGACGGCTTGCCGCCGGAGCTGGTCCGCGGACCCGTCCGGGAACGATTGATCGACGGCGCCGAAGAACGCTGTCGGACCGGGTTACGGCATTCTTTGGCCTCGTTGCGCTCACCGCGGTATTTCCGTCTGCTCGACGCCTTGGAGGCGGTGGTCGCGAAAGCCCCGCCAGCCGAACAGGAGCCCGACCCGGTGACCGCCGCCAGCAAGAAGGTGCACAAGGCCGCCAAGGCCGCACAACGGGCTGGCGACCAAGATCGCGACGACGCGATACACCGAATTCGCAAGCGTGCCAAGCGACTTCGCTACACAGCTGCGGCGACGGGCGCGACGAAGGTATCGAAGCGGGCGAAAAAAATACAGTCGTTGCTCGGAGACCACCAGGACAGCGTGGTCAGCCGCGCGCACCTACTGCAGCAGGCCGAGGCCGCACACGCCGCAGGCGAGGACACATTCACCTATGGGCTGCTCTACCAGCAGGAGAACGACTTGGCGCACGAACGCCGCCAGCACCTCCGGCCAGCGCTGCGCAAGCTCTTTAAATCGGTGCGCAAGCTGTCGAGCTGAGCCGGCAGGGCGGGCGAGCTGGCCTGTAAGCCGGTGATTGTTATCTGGGCGTTTAGCACTTCGAGCTGTGTTGGTAGCGCTGAATATGCCCAGGTCACGGCGTTGGTTGTGTTGGCCAGTAATGGGCGTCGCTAAATCTGCTGCGGACGGACTGCGGACGGAACCGAACTCGCCCTAGTCCGCGTCTGAGTAGGTATTCGGGCCGCCTCGTTGTCTCCTCGGACCGGGCTGGATCGTCAACGGGCGTTGCGCGCTTCCGCGCGCCGCACAATTCGCAGTAATAAGTCGGCCAACTGGACGACTTCCACCGCCTCTACTGGATCATTATTTGCAACGTGGAATGATGCGCAGAATCTCGAGGGATCGGCGCGCTTAGTGCTGGCTTCCGGGGTGCGTCAGCGACATCCATCCCAAATTCAGCCGAACCACTCGAATACGACGGGCTCGAATATGCGGCATTACCGGTATCCTTGAATCCCATTGCCGTATGGGCACTTTCGGTGCCGAATAATGCCGGGCGCTTCTTCTTCGACGCTGCAGGAGTTCGATGCCGACTTGGTCGACATCGCTAATGTTCGTGGAGAACTAGCTGTGGTGTCTCAGGACATTGGTGACACGGAGTTACAACGCTGTAGCGACCCGACGGAGAGTGAATTCCGTGCACGGGCGGCGCCCCACCCCTCAGAGTGCTCGTAGGCCACGCAGGGTCCTTCTTATCAGTTCACGTCGTTCGTCTATTGTCATCGAGTCACCGAGGGGGGCTTGCACCCGCAAATAACCCTGTGTCACCAGGTCGTCGACCAGGAACCGCGTCGCACCGAGCGGCAAGGACAGACGAGCGGCGATCTCTGCGACCGAGGGGCTGTGCACGCACGACGTCAGGATCTGGCCCCGCACATCATTTCTCCGCCAGCGCGGCGGCTTCGCTGTGGTGTTGAGCGCTTCGACCGGAGCCTCGAGTGCCAGTTCGACACCAGAGCCGGTACGGCCTGCCGTCAGCGTGTATGGCCGGACCAAGCTCGGCTCGTCCGCGGTTTCCGGTTCTGTGAACCAGTCGCCGATCGGTTCGCCCTTGCCCTCCGACTGCTGATGCGCGTCGGTGTGCTTCTCCCGGACATGTGGCGAACTATGCGGCACGTTGTGGTTCTCCAAGAACCACAAGGTCTGGTCGGCGTGCACCGATGCGCGCACCTCGCTGGAGACGACCTTGAGTATGGTGCGGTCGGTGTCGATGACGAATGTGGTCCGTCTGACCGGCAGCAGCCGGGCCAGCAGGCCACGGCGCCGAGTGTGCCGACCACGCCAGGCCGCCTCACGCGCCACGACGGATCTACGCAGCTTGGCGAGCCTGCCTCGGCGCACCCCGAACAGCTCGGACACCACGCCGTCCGCGTCGGAGAGCAGCGGATAGTCGAAAGAGCGCTGTTGGGCGAAGTGGGCCTGCTTGTCGACGGTGTCGGTGCTGATGCCCACCCGCTGGGCGCCCACCCTGGCGAATTCGTCGCTCAGGTCCCGAAAATGACAAGCCTGGGCTGTACAGATCGGTGAGGACGCTATTGGGAAGAAGAACAGCACAACCGGCCCTTCGGAAAGGAGCGCGGACAGCGTCCGAGGCCGACCGGTGTGATCATACAGAGTGAAGTCAGGCGCCTTCTCGCCCGCGATCATCGGCAAAGAGTAACGCGGGGAAGCTCTGCGCGACGCACGACTCGGATAATTCGGTCATCGCCGAACAGCTACCAGGTGGGAACCGTGATCGGCTCGGCCACGCCGAGGATGCCGGGAACCATCCGCGGGCCGCTGCCGGGACCGGGTTTCACGCGCTGCGCCATTACTATGCAAGTTTGCTGATCCGTCACGGGGAGAGTGTTGAAGACGGTCCAGTCACGTCTCGGCCACGCCAGCGCGGTCGAGACGCTGGACACCTACAGCCATCTGTGGCCCGATTCTGACGACCGGACGCGGGACGCGATTGACTCGGTGCTTGGATTTCCTGCGCACCAACTGCGGACCGAGGCGACACAAACTAGCTAAACACGCAGTTCAGAAGCCTAGGGCGGGCGAGCTGGCCTATAAGCCGGATTCTGTTCCGCACTACCTCGTAGCGCGGCGGCGACCATCCATCTGGACACACCGTCACCGGGTGCCTCGAGCGGCCTACCCGCAGGCTCGGGCGAGCAACCCTCTAACACCTGCGCGACCGCACCGTGGTGCGATCTTCTTGGCCTTGCTTCGGGTGGGGTTTGCCGAGCCATTCCGGTCACCCGGAATGCTGGTGCGCTCTTACCGCACCGTTTCACCCTTACCACCACGAGGGCGGCGGTCTATTTTCTGTGGCACTTTCCCGCGAGTCACCTCGGATTGCCGTTAGCAATCACCCTGCTCTGTGAAGTCCGGACTTTCCTCGACTCGATGTGCGAGCCGCGGCCGCCCAGCCAACTCGTCCGCGCTAATACGGTACTCGTTGCGCAATGCAGGGGCCAGCGCCTGTCTACGCGGCATGTAATTCCGAGATTGCTATCCCGACGGCGATTTCCATCTCACTGATTTCCATCCGCACCGGCGCTCGTGGCAGCGGAGGCGCTCCCGAGCGATACTGCGCGCCCGTCGGAGTGGTGAATTCCACTGTGTGCCTAAACGTTTCATTGACGCTCGGTTCGACGCGCCAGCCCCCTACCTCTTTGACGTAGTTGCATCCCTCGCATAATCCGAGCCCGTTCCCCGCACTCGTTTCGCCACCGCCGGCCCAGGGTCGCGCATGGTCGCGGTGGCGGATCGGCGCGTCGCAGAAAGGCGTGCGGCAGCGCTGATCCCGTAGCCCGATAAAGGCAGCCAGCCCGCGGGGAAACAACCGGGCCCGCGACTCCATGGCCACCAGCGCCCCGGATCCCGGATGAGCGTAGAGCCGGCGCAGCGTAGCGCGCGACCGTGTATCAGTGACCGCGCCCGAGACCAATCGGCGGGCGACCGCCGCCGGGATGGGACCGTAGCCGAAGACATTTGCGGGTGCGCTGGAACCGCCCAACAGAGTCTCGTCCGATAGCACCAGGTTGACCGCGATCGGCGTGGCCGTCGCTGCGGTTCGCCCAGTGACCCGCTCGACCAGCGTGTCGGCCATCACCTGGCCACGTGAACGTCCGTCCACACAAATATCGGCCTCCCGTCGCAGCGCCGCGTATACAGACACACCTTGGGCCACAGGCAAAAGCGCCGTCACATACGTCATCGTGTCGGGCGCGGGCCGAATGGTCACCGTGCGTTCGGTTTCGGCTTTGGCTGCCCGGTCGACGACCGCGTGCGGATCGAGCCGGTAAGCGATCGTCTTGGCCGCCGCCGCTACCCGCGCGTCGCCCATGCCGTCCAGGCCGGCCGGGTCGGCGCACAACTCGGCATCCAGGGCGCGCCGGTCCTCGATGTCCAGGCAGGCGCTTTCGCGCACAATGAGGGTCGCCCGCCACTCCGTCAATACCCCGGCCTCCAATGCGGCCAGGGTGTGCGGCATCTCGTGCACCAGCGCTTTGGCGAAGCCGAGATGGCGGCTACCCCGCGCAGGTGAATCTCGTCGGGCCAGCGCGATCTCGCTGGCTACCCCGCGTCCGCGCCGCGCGGCCGGTACACCCGCCGCGGCCTCGGCGGCTCGGCGTGCCTCGTCCAATGCAGCCGCGGCTCGAGCCTGGCCCGCCGCTGCGGCCGATTTGACCCGTTCCAGCTCGGCGATGCGCTCGACCAGCGCCGATTCCTCGCAGGCCGGATCGAGCATCGCCAAAATATCGAACATGTGTTCGAGTATATATGACGGCGCCGACAAGAATGGTCCTCACGTCCGAGGCATCCTTATCGTCTACAGAAGAGCGATCGAAGGGAGGACACAGCTGATGCCGGCGACCCGATGGGACAACCGCGTCGACGCCGGCGACTGGCAGTCCATCGCCGCTGCCGTCGACGACGACGGCGGAGCGCTGCTGCCCCGGCTCTTGACACCCACCGAGGCCAAACGGCTGCGCAATCTGTACGCGAGAGATCAACTGTTCCGCGCCACCATCGACATGGGGCCTCGTCGCTACGGCTCCGGCCAATATCGGTATTTCCGCGCGCCCTATCCGGAACCGATCGAGCACCTGAAGCAGGCGCTGTATCCGCGGCTGTTACCGATCGCCCGGGATTGGTGGGCCAAGCTGGGCCGGGAAGCTCCGTGGCCGGACAGCCTCGACGAATGGCTGGATATGTGCCATGCCGCCGGCCAGACGAGACCGACGGCCCTGGTGCTCAAATACGGGACGAACGATTGGAATGCTCTGCACCGAGACCTCTACGGGGACTTGGTGTTTCCGCTGCAAGTGGTGATCAACCTGAGCAACTCGGATACCGAATACACCGGCGGGGAGTTCATGCTCGTCGAACAGCGGCCGCGAGCCCAATCACGCGGCACCGCTACCCAACTGCCGCAGGGCCACGGTTACCTGTTCACTACCCGCGATCGGCCCGTGCGGTCGCCTCGCGGCTGGTCGGCTGCACCGGTGCGCCATGGCCTGTCCGTCGTGCGTTCGGGCGAGCGCTACGCGTTGGGGCTGATATTTCACGACGCCGCCTGAACGGCGCAGCGTATGCCCAGACCGGCCGATCGCCTGGCACCTATGCAGTTGAAGTCGCGTCCGATGCCGATTGTGGGAGTGATGCCGTCGGATCGACGACCTGCGTTGTGCGAGGAACCGATTCACGGCCCAGCGCGATGGTGGCCGCCGTCATCGCGGTCACTGCTACCGCCAGTATCAGGGCTCCGGCACTCCGGACAATCAGATGCTCACCGAGTATCACGACACCCAACAGCACCGCCACCATGGGCTCACCGACCAGCATGATCGGTACCGACGCTTGCAATGCGCCGGCATGAAATGCCGACTGCTGCAACACCGTTACCGCGACGGCCAGCACTATGAGCAAATAAGGCGCCGGCACCGTCAGTAGCCCACGCCACCCGTGCACGGCGAGGTGGTGAGTGCTGACTTTCGTCAGAACCGCGATCATGCCCACCAACACAGCGACGGCGGTGGCCAACAGCATGGCACGCGTTCGACCAACGGTTCGATGGGCCGCCACCACACAGAGGATCACCACCGGGACTGCGCCGGCCAGCGCCACGCTCCACGCGGGTACGGGCGGACGATAGTGGCCTTCGCGCGGCTGTCCGACCAGAACGAAAACGATGAGCGCTGCGGTCAGCAGCAGCGCCCAACACCAATCAGCTGCAGTCACATGCTGTTTGGAGAACCTCGCACCCAGCGGCAGCACGAACAACAGCGAGGACACCAGCAGTGGCTGCACAAGCAACAACGATCCATGCGCCAACGCGATCGCCTGGAAGGCATACCCGCCGACCGCAACCAGTGTTCCCGCCCACCATGCCGGCTGTCGAACCCACGATGTCACAATTGCGCCCGCGTCGTCCCGGTGGGCTGCCTCTTCTTGGATCGCGCGCTGCCGGATAACAATTCCCACCGCAGCAAAGAATGCAGCAAGCAGTGCCGATCCGATCGCGACCGCATGATGTGTGGCCCACTCCATGAATGCCTGCCTGCCTACCCGATGTCCGCGACGTCTAACTCAGATACCCGGTCTGGTTGACCAGCCGCACCGATGACGCGCCGTCCGGGTAGAACTCGGCGATGCTCAACGAGGCCAGGTCCAGATGTAGCCGGTAAAGGATGCTTGGCCCGACGTCGAGGGCTTGTCGCAGCAGCATTTTGATCGGGGTCACATGCGACACCACCAGCACCGTGGTGCCGCCGTACTCTGCCACGATCCGGTCCCGCACCTGGCAGACCCGCTGGTTGACGTCATCGAAGCTTTCCCCACCCGGGGGTTCTGTGCTGGTGTCGCGCAGCCACCGTCGATGTAATTCGGGATCGCGTTCGGCTGCCTCAGCGAACGTCAAACCTTCCCATGCGCCGAAATCGGTCTCGATCAGATCGTCGTCGACGGTCAAGTCCAGGCCCAGGGCTTTGGCCGCCGCCGTCGCGGTGTCGTAGCAGCGTTGCAGGGGCGAGGCGACCACTGCCGAGATGCCGCCACGCTGCCCGAGATACCGGGCCGCCGCATCGGCTTGCCGCCGCCCAAGCTCGGTCAGCCCCGGATTGCCGCGTCCCGAGTAACGCCGCTGCACCGACAGCTCGGTCTGGCCGTGACGCAGCAACAACAGCCGGGTGGCACTACCGCGCGCGCCGGTCCAGCCCGGCGGCGACGGGTTCTCGCTTGGTTGCGCCGTCGTCGCCGAATCGTCGTTCTTTGGCTGCTCTTCCGCCGCTGCGGCGGCGTCCATCGCCTCGTTGGCCAGCCGATCGGCGTAGGAGTTCTGTGCGCGCGGAACCCATGTGTAGCCGACCCGCTCGAACCGTGCAGCCAGCGCGCGGGCCGTGGCGTTGAGCTCCGCGAGGTCGGGATGCTTGACGCGCCAGCGCCCGGACATCTGCTCGACCACCAGCTTGGAATCCATCGACACCGCGACCTCAGTGGCCTTCAGTTTCGCCGCCTCTTCCAAACCGGCTATCAGGCCGCGATATTCGGCGACGTTGTTGGTGGCATGACCGATCGCCTGCTTGCTCTCAGCCAAAACGGTCGACCGGTCCGCTGTCCAGACCACCGACCCGTAGCCCGCCGGCCCCGGGTTACCGCGCGACCCGCCATCGGCTTCGACAATTACCTTCAACACCATCACTGACCAACGCCTTTGACTCGCAACAAGATTGCGCCGCACTCGGGACACCGCAGCACATCATCTTCTGCGGCCGACGAGATCCTAGACAACTCACCGCGGTCGATCTCGATCCGGCAGGCTCCGCAACGACGGCCCAGTAGTGGCCCCGCACCGGGGCCGCCGCCGGCACGCTGTCGTTCGTAAAGCGCGATCAGCTCGGGATCCAACGCGGCGGTGAGCTCGTCGCGCCGCGTCGCGTGAACGCGCCGGTTTTGGTCGATTTCGTCGAGTGCGCCGTCGAGAGCCTGCTGCGCGGCGGCCAAATCGGCTTGCAGCGTTTCAATCGCCGCCGCCTCAGCGGTCTGTTGCGATTGCAACTGCTCGCGGTGTTCCATCACCTCCAACAGCGAATCCTCCAAGCTGGACTGGCGGCGTTGCAGGGTATCCAGCTCGTGCTGCAACTCCGATAATTGCTTGGCGTCTGCTACCGATTGGAGCAACGAACGGTCCCTGTCCTCACGCTGGCGCACCGCGTCGATCTCCGACTCGAACCGTGACACCTGAGCGTCCGTGTCTTCCAACGCGATTTGCAGAGCGCCCAGCCGGTCATTGGCTGCGGCCTGGTCGGTTTGCATTCGGTCAATATCCTGACGCTCAGGAATGTGGCTGGCACGGTGCGCGATCCTGGACAGTTCAGCGTCCAGCTCCGCAACTTCCAGCAGCGAGCGCTGCTGCGCGACTGCGGCTTTCATCGCTGCTCTCCCCCGTTGTCGTTGTCAACATTCCACGGATCGGTGCGGATGGAGCACACACGTACCGTAAGGGCGGCACCGAAAGCCGACCGCAGGACGTCCCGGGCCTGTGCACACCAAGGGTATTCGCTGGCCCAATGCGCGACATCGATCAAGGCCACATCGGAAGCGCGACGGTGCTCGTCGGCGGGGTGATGGCGCAAGTCGGCGGTGACATAAGCCTGCACGCCGGCGGCCGCTGCGGTGTCGAGCAGCGAGTCCCCGGCACCTCCGCATACCGCGACGCGCGACACGGTCATGTCTGGATCGCCCGCGGCCCGCACTCCCCACGACGTTTGGGGCAGGCTTGCCTTGACGCGGGAGACGAACGCGCTCAACGACTCTGGCTGCATCAACGAGCCTATTCGCCCTAACCCGATGTCGGCGGGCGGCGGCGCCAGCGCGACGATGTCAAATGCCGGTTCCTCGTAGGGATGCGCCGCGCGCATCGCCACGAGCACCTCCCGCCGTGCCCGCGCAAGTGCGATCACTTCGACTCGGTCCTCGACCACTCGCTCCGCGGTGCCGACGCTGCCGATAGCCGGGGACGCCCCGTCCTCCGGCAAAAACTGGCCGGTGCCGGTGACGCTCCAACTGCAGTGGGAATAGTCGCCGATTCTTCCGGCGCCGGCCGCGAAAACCGCCTCCCGCACCGCCTCCGCGTTCTCCGGCGGTACGAATATCACCCACTTGTCCAGATCGGGCACCGCGGGCGACGGTTCCAGCACCGACTCGACGGTAAGCCCGAGCGCTTGCGCCAATGCGTCGGACACGCCCGGCGATGCCGAGTCGGCGTTGGTGTGTGCAGTGAACAGCGAACGGCCGGAGCGGATCAGCCGGTGCACCAAGGCACCTTTGGCAGTATTGGCCGCCACCGTGTCCACCCCACGCAACAGCAGCGGATGGTGAGCCAGCAGCAGTCCACCGTCGGGAACCTCGTCGACCACCGCAGCCGTGGCGTCGACTGCGATCGTCACCGAGCTCAGCACGTCGTCGGGATCGCCGCAGACCAGGCCAACCGAATCCCACGACTGGGCAAGCCGAGGCGGGTAGGCCGCGTCCAGCACGTCGATGACCTCGGCCAGCAGCACGGTCATCGAAGTACCCCACTCTTCGCCATGTCGGCGATCGCCTCGACGAGTACCGGCCACTCGGGTCGGACCGCAGCCCGCAGATATCGTCCGTCCAATCCGACGAACGTGTCACATCGCCGCACCGCAATTCCGTTGGCGTGCAGGTGCTTTCGCACCAATTCGGCATCCGGAACGGTGAACAGGACGAATGGTGCACAGCCATCGACTGGTTCGACACCCACTGACCGCAGGCCGGACACCATCTCGGTGCGCAGCGCCGCCAGCCGCCCGGCGTCCGCCGCGGCTTCGGCCACGGCGTCGGGCGCACAACACGCCGCGATGGCCGTCAGTTGTAGCGTGCCCACCGGCCAGTGGGCGCGTTGAGCGGTCAGCCGGGCCAGCACCTCGGACGCACCCAGTGCGTAGCCCACCCGCAGGCCCGCCAGCGACCACGTTTTGGTCAGGCTGCGCAATACCAGCACGTCGGGCCGCGGGTCCTCGGCCAGTGATTCCGGCTCGCCGGGAACCGAATCGGCGAACGCCTCGTCCACCACGACGATCCGCCCGGGTCGGCGCAACGCGAGGATCTGCTCGCGGGAGTGCAGCACCGACGTCGGGTTCGTGGGGTTGCCTACCACGACGAGATCGGCATCGTCGGGCACCTGCGCGCCGGCCAGGCCGAACGGCCGATCGAGCACGACGTGGTGCACGCGGACACCGGCCGACCTCAGCGCCACCGCCGGCTCGGTGAACGACGGCGCGATCACCGCCGCCAGCGTCGGGCGCAGGTTGGGAAGCAACGCGAATCCCTCGGCGGCCCCGGTCAACAGCGCGACCTCGTCGCGCTCACGGCCGTGACGGTCCGCGACGGCCTGTATCGCCGCGCGCTCGTCGTCGGCGCCGGGGTAATGCGCCAGATCCGGCAACCGTGCGGCCAGCCGTTGCACCAGCCAGGCCGGCGGTTGCGCGTGACGGACGTTGACGGCGAAATCGAGCATGCCCGGTTCGGCGGCCTGATCGCCGTGGTAGCGCGCCGCCGCGAACGCAGTCGCCGCGCTCGGATCCAGACTCGCCACGTCTGAAACACTAACGACTTCGCGACGAGGCCAGGTATCGGGACACCGTCAAGGGCAGGTCGCATCATCTTGGACAATGGGGACGTGACAGGCAGGATTTCGGCGGAGCCAAATTGGCCGCCTCCTCGGGACGCCGCTTCACGGCGCGCATCGTCACCGGCCGTCGCAAAGCCGCAGCTGGTGATCTTCGACCTTGACGGCACGCTGACCGACTCCGCTGACGGCATCGTGTCCAGCTTTCGCCACGCGCTCGGCCAGATCGGCGCTGCCGTGCCCGAGGGCGATCTGACCAGCCGGATCGTCGGCCCGCCGATGCACCACACCTTGTCCGCGATGGGGCTGGGCGAGCACACCGATGCCGCGATTGCCGCCTACCGTGCCGACTACACCACCCGCGGCTGGGCGATCAACAGCCTCTTCGACGGGATTGGCCCCTTGCTGGCCGACCTGCGAGCGGCGGGCATCCGGCTCGCCGTGGCCACCTCCAAGGCGGAGCCGACCGCACGGCGGATTCTGGCGCATTTCGGGCTTGACGAGCACTTCGAGGTCGTCGCGGGAGCCAGCGTCGACGGCACCCGCGCCACCAAGGCTGACGTACTGGCACACGCGTTGGCACAACTGCAGCCGCTTCCGGAACGGGTGCTCATGGTCGGCGACCGCCTTCACGATGTCGAAGGCGCGACCGCACATGGCCTCGACGTGGTCGTGGTCGGCTGGGGATATGGCCAAGCCGACTTCGCCGATGCCACCGCGACGAGCGGTGCGGTGCACGTCGCGACGGTTGCCGAACTGCGGAGGGCGCTAGGTGTCTGAGTCCGATTGCCCGACTCGCCCCCGCAAGCGGGAGGTGCCCCCACCTCAGGCCCAGACGGGCCTGCATCGTCGTCGGGCTGAGCGCAAGCTGCACATCACGTTCGTCTGCACCGGCAACATCTGCCGGTCGCCGATGGCCGAGAAGATGTTCGCCCACGAGATCTGCCAACGCGGTCTGCGCGACGCAGTGCGGGTGACCAGTGCGGGAACCGCCGGCTGGCATGTGGGCAAGTCCGCCGACGAGCGGGCCAACCGCGTACTGCGCGCGCACGGCTACCCCACCGACCACCGCGCAGCGCAAATCGGCATCGATCACATCGAAGCCGACCTGGTGGTCGCTCTGGCCCGCAACCACGTCTGGCTTCTCCAGCAACTTGGTGTCGACGCCGACCGCATCCGGATGCTGCGATCCTTCGACCCTCGATCCGGCGCTTATGTTCTCGACGTCGACGACCCCTATTACGGCGACCACGACGACTTCGAAGCGGTTTTCGCCGCCATCGAGGCCTCTTTGCCGGGTCTGCACAACTGGGTCGACGAGCGACTCGCCCAAGACGGACCTCCCTGATGCGTCGGCTCACGTTTCTCCTGCGGCCGGGCTGGGTGGCGCTGGCGGTGGTGGTCATCGCGTTCACCTACTTGTGTTTCAGCGTGCTTGCGCCGTGGCAGCTCGGGAAAAACACCAAGACGTCTCGGGAGAACAACCAGATCCAGCAATCCCTGACAACCGCACCGGTGCCGCTGAAAACTCTGTTGCCGCAGCAAGATTCATCGGCACCCGACGCGCAGTGGCGCAGGGTGACAGCAACTGGCCACTACCTGCCGAATAAACAGCTGGTGGCCCGGCTGCGGGTGGCCGACGGGGAGCCGGCGATGGAGGTGCTGTTGCCTTTCATGGTCGACGGCGGCCCCAGCGTCTTGGTCGACCGCGGCTACGTGCGGCCCGCGCAGGGGTCGCGGCTACCATCGGTCCCCCCGCCTCCGCGTGAGACGGTGACCATTACGGCGCGGCTGCGCGACTCCGAGCGGCCGGTGATGGACAAGGAGTCATTTATCAGTGACGGTGTGCGGCAGGTGTATTCGATCGATGTCAGCCAGATAGCGACGCTGACCGCAGTCCCGCTGGCCGGGTCATATCTGCAATTGGTGGACAACCAGCCCGGCGGGCTCGGCGTGATCGGGCTCCCCCACCTGGATGCCGGGCCGTTCCTGTCCTACGGCATCCAGTGGATCACGTTCGGCGTCATCGCACCGATCCTGCTGGGCTATTTCGCGTACGCCGAGATCCGGGCCCGCCGCGTCGAGAAGAGTCAGACATCGCCGACGGAGCCCACTAAGCCCGCGACCGTCGAGGAGAAGCTCACCGACCGCTACGGACGGCGGCGCTGACAGCAAGGCACAGCGCCGTCGCCGCCGCCTGCACTGTCCGGGAGAGCCGCACCGCGCGGCGCAGGTCGGCCACCGACGGAGGCACTCCGTCGCCGAGGGTAGGCCGGATCTGCAATTCGTACTGGTACTGCGTCGGCCCGCCCAGGCGCACGCCCAGCGCCCCCGCGAATGCCGCCTCCACGACGCCGGCGTTGGGGCTGGGATGACGGGCGGCGTCACGACGCCAGGCACGCACCGCACCCGACGGCGATCCCCCGACCACCGGTGCACACAACACCACCAGCGCCGCGGTCAGCCGCGCGGCGACATAGTTAGCCGCGTCATCCAGACGTGCTGCGGCCCAACCGAATCGGGCATAGCGCGGCGAGCGATGGCCGACCATCGAGTCGAGCGTGTTGACGGCGCGGCATCCGAGGACCGCGGGCATGCCGCCCACCGTCGCCCACAGCAGCGCCGCGACGTGGGCGTCCGAGGTGTTCTCGGCAACCGACTCCAGCGATGCCCGCGTCAATCCCACGGCGTCGAGCTGCGCCGGGTCACGCCCGCATAGCGAGGGCAACAGCCGTTTGGCGCCGTCCACATCGTCGCGGCTCAAGAGATCGCCCATTGCCAAGCCGGTGCGCGCCAGGGACGTTCCGCCCAGCGCTATCCACGTCGCCACCGCGGTCGCGGCAACTGACCACCGCGGACCGCGGCGTCGAGCATCCCGCTGCACCGCAGCGCCGAGCAGGCTCACCGCGCCCACCAGCACGACGACGTGGGCGGCGCCGGCGATCCGAGTGTCGCGGTAGGTGACCCGCTCCACCGCCGCTGCGGCGGCACCGAATCCTGCGACTGGATGCCCCGCCCGCGGGTCGGCCAGCAGCAGGTCGGCCAGGCAGCCGGCCAGCACACCGGCGACCCGGGGATGCCGCGTCGGCCCAAACATTCCGGCAGCGTCTCACACGTGGTCTACTCGGTTGATGGAGACTTCTGGTGAGCAGCGGCCGCGATGAAGCGGAACGCCACCCGGGTCGCCGACTTGCTGAACCCCGCGGCAGTGTTGCTGCCGGCCGCGAATGTGATCATGCAGCTGTCGTTGCCGGGTGTCGGCTATGGCGTGTTGGAAAGCCCGGTCGACAGCGGCAACGTCTATAAGCATCCGTTCAAACGGGCGCGTACCACCGGCACGTATTTGGCCGTGGCGACCATCGGCACCGATGCGGACCGCGAACTAATCCGCGCTGCCGTCGACACCGCTCACCGGCAGGTGAGGTCGACGTCGTCAAGCCCAGTGTCCTACAACGCATTCGATCCCGCGCTGCAGCTATGGGTGGCCGCCTGCCTGTATCGCTATTTCGTCGACCAGCACGAGTTTCTGTACGGCCCCTTGGACGAGGCCACCGCGGATGCCGTCTACCAGGACGCCAAGCGCCTGGGCACCACCCTTCAGGTGCGCGAGGGCATGTGGCCATCGGACCGGGTCGCGTTCGACGACTACTGGAAGCGCTCCCTGGAAGACCTGCGCATCGATCGCCCGGTGCGCGAGCATCTGCACGGGGTGGCGACGATGGCGTTTTTGCCGCGGCCGCTGCACGCCCTTGCCGGATCGTTCAACCTGTTCGCGACGACGGGCTTTTTAGCCCCCGAGTTCCGCGCGATGATGCGGCTGGAGTGGGCAGAATCCCAGCAGCGCCGGTTCGAATGGCTGCTGGCCGCGGTGCGGCTGGCCGACCGGCTGATTCCACACCAGGCGTGGATTCTGGGATATCGGCTTTACCTGTGGGATATGCGGTTTCGTGCCCGTCGCGGCTGGCGAATCGTGTAGTGACTAGTTGAAGACGACGACCAACACGATGGCGACCATGCTCAATATCGCCATCAAAAACCACGGCTGCAGAAGCAAGGGGCGTTCGCGGGCTTCATCGGTCTTGGCCGGAAGGGAGGTCGTGCGTTCGGGCGTCAGCTGTGAAGTCATATAGCAAGCATGACTAATTAGTTGGCCGAAGTAAATGTGGCGCTCGCCTCATCGACGCCGCATTGCGACGTAGATCACACTGTTTACGCGGACCTGGTCGGACCGCCCACCGCTGACGCTCAGAAGGGAGCAGACCCGTGGCCTTTCCCGGACTCAACCACGTCGCAATTACCGTGCGCGACATCAAAATCAGCGGCCCGTGGTATCGGACGCTGTTCGGCGCCGACCCAGTGCTCGACGAGCACACCGACGCCGGATTCCGGCACCTGGTTTGGCTGCTTGACGGCGGCACGGTATTCGGAATCCACCAGCACGAGCTTTCGGCCCCCGACGAGCGGTTCAGCGAGTTCCGGGTGGGCCTGGACCACGTGGGTTTCGGCTGCGCCAACCGCGCCGAGCTGGAAAGCTGGATGGCCCGACTCAACGGGCTCGGCGTCCAGCACGGCGGGATCGTGGACGCGTCCTACGGCTCGGGATTGAGCTTTCGAGACCCGGACGGCAGCGCGCTCGAGTTCTTCGCGCCGCCGGGCTGACTGACTAAAAGCGTCCGGGAAGCGGATTGGCAAACCAGACCCCAGTCCCGTCGCGATGTGTCAGCATTACGACGTGAGCGTTCGCCGAATCGCGCATTTCCTGGCTGCCGCGGTGGTGGCCACCTCGATGGCGCTGCTGAGCGCACCGATCAACATCGGCCCCGCGTCCGCCGCTCCGTGCCCCGACGTTGAGGTGACGTTCGCCCGTGCCACCATCGAGCGGCCTGGTGTTGGCGGGGTCGGACAGGAATTCATCGATTCGCTGCGCTCGCAGGTTGGCGGTCGGTCCGTCGCGGTTTATCCGGTCAACTACCCCGCCTCGGAGGATTTCATCCCATCGGCAAACGCCGGTGCCGTTGACGCGAACGCTCATGTCGAGTCGATGGCCGCCAGCTGTCCCAACACCAAGTTGGTGCTCGGCGGATACTCCCAGGGCGCGATTGTGATAGATCTGATCACCATCGCCCAATTCCCGGTTGCGGGCTTTATCCCCGCGTCGCTACCGCAGGACGTGGCCGATCACGTTGCCGCGGTCGCCGTCTTCGGGAATCCGGCGGACAGATATCTGGGGGCGCCAATAGGCGCGATCAGCCCGTGGTATGGGGCTAAGGCCATTGACTTGTGTGCGCCCGGCGATCCGATCTGCACCCCAGGCGGGGGTTTGACGGTGCCAACGTACGACGAGATGTTCTCCGCGGCGCACCTTTCCTATCCGAGTTCCGGAATGCCGGCTCAGGCTGCGAGTTTCGTCGCAAGTCACCTGTAGCCAGGGGTCATGCGCGCGGTCGTCATCACCAGGCACGGCCCCCCGTCGGTGCTCAAGGTCCAAGACCGACCCGATCCCCCGCCGCCTTCGGCCGGCCAGGTGCGGATCACGGTGCGCGCGTCGGGAGTTAACTTCGCCGACCACCTCGCCCGCGTCGGGCTGTACCCCGACGCGCCGAAGGTGCCGAGTGTGGTCGGCTATGAGGTGGCCGGGACGATCGAGGCCGTCGGAGACGGCGTCGATCCGGCACGCGTCGGCGAGCGCGTCTTGGCCGGAACACGTTTCGGCGGCTATGCCGAAATCGTCAATGCCGCCGCGGACGACACCGTGGTGCTTCCGGAGTCGATGAGCTTCGAGCAGGGCGCCGCGGTCCCGGACAACTATGCGACGGCGTGGGCAGCGCTGCACGGTTACGGCTCGCTGCGCGCCGGCGAGCGTGTGCTGGTGCATGCCGCGGCCGGGGGTGTCGGCATCGCGGCGGTCCAGCTGGCCAAGGCCGCGGGTGCGGTCGTGCACGGCACCGCATCGCCGGGCAAGCACCGCCAGCTCGCCGCGCTGGGCGTCGACCGCGCCATCGACTATCACCGCGACGGGTGGTGGAAGGGCCTGGGACCGTACGACATCGTGCTGGATGCGTTGGGCGGCACCTCGTTGCGGCGGTCGTTCGACCTCTTGCGTCCGGGCGGACGGCTGGTGGCCTACGGCCTCTCGTCGTTGCAGCAGGGCGAAAAGCGGTCACTGCGGCGCGCGGCGCCACAGGCGCTGGCGATGGTGCGCGGGTTCAACCTGATCAACCAGCTCAACGACTCCAAGACCGTCATCGGCCTCAACATGCTGCGGCTGTGGGACGATCGCGGCACACTCGAACCATGGATTGGGCCACTGTCGGCGGCACTGTCCGACGGCACGGCAGCGCCCGTCGTGCACGCGGCTGTGCCGTTTGCCGAAGCCCCGGAAGCGCATCGGATCCTCGCGGCGCGAGAGAACGTCGGCAAGGTCGTCCTGGTGCCGTGAGCCGAGCACGTCCAGCGAGGATGGCACGCCCTACACCGACAAGTTGCAGAAGTGGTTGTCAGCGGGCACTAATCAGCACCCGGGCTGGTCTATGCGTTTGCAGCGATGGTGGCTCTACCGGCGCCTGGCCGACGTGGCCGCGCTCGAGCACTTCACTGCGGTGCTGGGCCAATGGTGGATCCAAAACCGTGGCTTGGACTACGCAGGAACCGACCCGGTCATGCTTGATCTGCTGCGCTGGCACGGAGCCGAGGAGGTCGAGCACCGCGCGCTGGTATTCGACGTCTACCAGAATGTGTGCGGGAGCTACCTGCTGCGCGCGTGGGCGATGCTGGTCACCGCGCCGGGGTTCTTGCTCGCGTGGTTCGTAGGGGTGCGTTTCTTAATGGCGCACGACCCAACCACCACCGCCAAACCGCGCTTGAGGGACTGGTTACGGGCTGCCC
>NZ_JBKQTQ010000045.1:0-3398 GCF_052143115.1 Mycobacterium sp. | reverse complement strand
TCAACGCTGACGTCCACCGAATCGGGGTCCACCCCCGGGAGGTCGGCGTGAAGCACGTAGTGATCACCGGAGCGGTAGAGGTCCATCGGCATGGCCAGTGGGACTCGGGCGGATCCGGGCGATGTACCGAGCAGCTGCGCGGCGAGTCTGTCGATGTCACGGAATGGATCGGGATGAAGCACAGCGACCACCTCCTACATGTCGGTTGCCGCACCGCGCCACCGCGACGGGTGTCGGCTGGCTGCGCTCCTTCTGGTTTAGCACTCCACCTGCGCGAGCACCAGGGGTGTCGACGCTGCGCCCAGGTCTTCGGCGATGAGGCCCTGGTGTCCAGGATCGTCTTCGACATGAAGGGGCCAGACGCGCCTCGATCTGCTCGTGGATGTCGGGCGATATCGGCGTCGATGCTGTCGATCCGGCCGAACATGTGCGCGCACAGGAATTGGTGATGGTCGCCGAGATGCCCGTTGAACGCTCGGCCCAACTCGTTTTAGTGTTGCTTTACCTCGATAGGCGTAGACTGAAAGAACGGATCCACGGCAGACCAAGGTCGGACCGGAAGAAAAGATTCCTCCTCTCGGCTGTGGCGCCCAGCACGAGCACCGGGCACCCACGCAAAGCAAGGCCCATCAACTGGGCACAGCGCGGTGGGCTTGCGTCAGGCAGGGAAATGCCTCCTGACGCCGAGGCCACATTTCACCGCGCATCACGCACGCTTGGTAACCAGGTGGTTGCTGCTTCGGACGGCGTTCCTTTTCGTCAAGAGCGCCGTCCGACTCGTGTATACCGAACTCTCGGGGCCGGTAGCGATCTGCTCGCCGAAGGCACTCTGCGAGCTGGGTGATCGTGTCCCTGGGTGGCGACCGCATCGTTGAGCACTGTCGAGTCCAGCGCGTGCCGTCGCCCCGACCGCTCGAAAGTCGGTCGCAATTGGCCCACACTGAGGAATGCTCTGTGTGACATCCTTTGGCGGTGGGCCCGCCTTCGGGGGTCGTGACGTTTTTGTTCACCGATATTGAGGGTTCGACCCGTCGGTGGGAGTCAGACGCGGACGGTATGCGGGCAGCCCTGTTGGCGCACGACGACGTGCTGCGCAACGCAATCGAGGGGCAAGGAGGCTTCCTGTTCAAGCACACCGGTGACGGCGTATGCGCGGCCTTCTCATCGCCAAAATCCGCGATTGATGCCGCCGTCGCCGCCCAGCGGCGGCTGCAATTGCCCGTCCGCATGGGACTGGCGACCGGCGAAGCCGAACTGCAGGAGGGTGACTACTTCGGTTCGGTGCTCAACCGTGCCGCGCGGGTGATGGCCGCCGGGCACGGCGGTCAGATCCTGGTTGTCGAGTCGACGGCAAGTCTGCTCAGTGGAGTTGATCTGGTCGATCTGGGGCCGCGGCGGCTGCGGGATCTGCCGATCGCGGTCGGGGTGTTTCAGGTACGGGCGGCGGGCCTGCAGACAGACTTTCCTGCGTTGCGGGCGTTGGATACCAGTCCGGGGAACCTGCGGCCCGCGATCACAAGCTTGATAGGGCGCGATACCGAGGTCTGCGATGTCCAAGCGGCTTTGCATTCACACCGGTTCGTGACGTTGACCGGGGTGGGTGGGGTCGGCAAAACCCGGCTGGCGATCGAGGTCGCAGCGCAGCTCGCTGACGCATTCCCCGACGGGGTGTGGTTTTTCGACTTAGCCGCGGTCACCGATCCGGCGGCGGTGCCAGCCGCGGTGGCCGCGGTGCTGGGCATCACCCAGCAACCGGGCAAAAGCATGAGCGAGTCGGTAGCCGCCGCACTCCAGGGCCGAATCCGGCTGCTGGTGTTCGACAACTGCGAACACATCCTGGACGCCGCCGCCGATCTGGTCGAGGCCATTCTCATCCAGTCGGCGACCGTGACGGTCCTGGCCACCAGCCGTGAGGGCCTGGAGGTCGCCGATGAGCAAATGTGGCTAGTGACCTCGCTGGATGTCGGCGCGGGCATCGATTCTGCCGCCGTGAGTCTGTTCGTGGAACGCGCCCGCAGCGTCGCGTCGAGCTTCACGCTGGGCAACGCTGAGGAGGCGGGGGCGGTGGTGGAGATCTGTGCCCGCCTCGACGGAATCCCGTTGGCCATCGAGTTGGCGGCTTCGCGGATGGCGTCGATGATCGCCAGCGAGGTGCGGGATCGTCTTGACCAGCGGTTCCGGCTGCTGGTGGGCTCGCGGCGCGGCCCGCACCGTCACCACACCCTGCGCCACGCGGTCGCCTGGTCCTACGACCTCCTCGACGACGCCGAAAAGTCGCTGTTGACAAGGTGTTCGGTGTTCGCTGGCGGATTCGACCTGCAAAGCGCCTGCGTGGTGGCCGGAACCGATGACCTTGACGAGTACGCCGTGCTGGATCTGCTCGATGCATTGGTGCGCAAGTCGCTGCTGGTCGCCGACCGGTCAGCGGGGCGGACCCGGTATTCGATGCTGGAGACCATCCGCCAGTTCGCCGAGGAACAACTCGTCGCCCGTGGCGAAGCATCCGAGATTCGGGCCGCCCACTCGCGGTACTTCGCCGGACGGGAAGCCGACATCCTGGCCCTGTGGGACAGCGCCCGCCAGCGCGAGGCCTACACGTGGTTCAACATTGAGTTGTCCAATCTGCGTACGGCATTCCGGTGGACCGCCGACCGCAGCGACCTCGATGTCGCCGTGACCATCGCTTCGTACGCGGCTTTCCTCGGCGCCTTTCTGGAGAATTATGAGCCCATCGCGTGGGCCGAAGAGCTCATAGGACCCGCTCGCGTCGCGGACCACCCCCGGCTCGCCACGCTGTATGTGATGGCCTCGCAGTGCTACCTGGCCGGACGGATCGACAAGGCCGTCGGCTACAGCGACGCCAGCCAAGCCGCCGCCGGCAGCACTCGCGACGATGTGCCGTTCGGTGCCGAGGGCTGGCTTGTCGGTCCATACCTGAGCATCGGCCAGCCCGAGCGGGCGGTCGAACTGTGCCGCGCCCAACTGGCACGTCGTCGCGATGATGACCCGTTCACCACCGCATGCCTGGTCGTTGCGCTGACATTCGCCGGTTCTGGTGACGCGGCGAGGACCACCGCGAACGGTCTGATCGACGCCGCCGAGGCCACTCGCAACCCCTTTGTGCTCTCGTTCGCGTTGCTCGCCTGCGGATTGGCCTTCCGGGAAGCCGATCCCGCCGCCGCGCTGGAGGCGATGCGTCGAGGCCTGGTGATCGCGCAAGACAGCGGCAACCGCTACGACGAGTCACACCTAGCAGCCGCCCTGTGCGGCCTCGAAGCTGAGCACGGTGACGCGTTGGCCGCGTTCGGGTACTTCGAACTGGCCATCCGCAATCACCATGATTCGGGCAATATCACCATGATTCGCACTCCGTTGGCGGTCCTCGCCGCCTTCTTGGA
>NZ_JBKQTQ010000044.1:0-9278 GCF_052143115.1 Mycobacterium sp. | reverse complement strand
CGTAGGCCTGCATGGCCCAGCACTCCATCTCACCGAACCGCTGGCCACCGAACTGCGCCTTACCACCCAGCGGCTGCTGGGTGATCATCGAGTACGGGCCGGTGGAGCGGGCGTGGATCTTGTCGTCGACCAGGTGGTGCAGCTTCATGATGTACATGAAGCCAACCGTCACCGGGTACGGGAACGGCTCGCCGCTGCGGCCGTCGAACAGCTTCGCCTTGCCGTCGCTGTCGACCAGCACGTCGCCGTCGCGGTTGGGCAGCGTCGAGGACAGCAGACCCTGCAGCTCCTCTTCCTTGGCGCCGTCGAAGACCGGCGTCGAGACGATGTTGTTCGCCTCGGCCTCCAGCAACTCCTCGGGCAGCCGCTGCGCCCATTCCGGGACACCGCCGGCGACGTCGATCTTCCACCCGCTGTGTGCGCACCAGCCCAGGTGCGTCTCCAGGATCTGGCCGATGTTCATCCGTCGCGGCACACCGTGGGTGTTCAGGATGATGTCCACCGGCGTGCCGTCCGGCAGGAACGGCATGTCCTCGACGGGCAGGATCTTGCCGATGACGCCCTTGTTGCCGTGGCGCCCGGCCAGCTTGTCGCCGTCGGAGATCTTGCGCTTCTGGGCGACGTAGACGCGGACCAGCTCGTTGACACCGGCCGGCAGTTCGTCATCGTCCTCGCGGGAAAACACCCGGATACCGATCACCTTGCCGGACTCGCCGTGCGGCACCTTCAGTGAGGTGTCGCGGACCTCGCGGGCCTTCTCACCGAAGATCGCGCGCAGCAGCCGCTCCTCCGGGGTCAGCTCGGTCTCACCCTTGGGGGTGACCTTGCCGACCAGGATGTCGCCGTCGCGGACCTCGGCACCGATACGCACGATGCCGCGCTCGTCCAGGTCGGCCAGCACCTCGTCGGAGACGTTCGGGATGTCCCTGGTGATCTCCTCGGCACCCAGCTTGGTGTCCCGGGCGTCGATCTCGTGCTCCTCGATATGGATCGAGGTCAGCACGTCCTCCTCAACCAGGCGGTTGGACAGGATGATCGCGTCCTCGTAGTTGTGGCCTTCCCACGGCATGACCGCCACCAGCAGGTTCTTGCCCAGGGCCATCTCACCGTTGTCGGTGCATGGCCCGTCGGCGATCACCTGACCGGCCTCGACCCGCTCACCGGCGTCCACGATCGGACGCTGGTTGGCGCAGGTGCCGTGGTTGGACCGAGCGAACTTGCGCATCCGGTAGGTCTGCCGGGTGCCGTCGTCGGCCATCACCGTGGCGTAGTCGGCCGACACCTCCTCGATGACGCCGCTCTTTTCGGCGACGACGACGTCGCCGGCGTCGATCGCGGCGCGCAGTTCCATACCGGTGCCCACCAGCGGCGCCTCACTGCGCACCAGCGGAACCGCCTGGCGCTGCATGTTGGCACCCATCAGGGCGCGGTTGGCGTCGTCGTGCTCGAGGAACGGGATCATGGCGGTGGCCACCGACACCATCTGGCGCGGCGAAACGTCCATGTAGTCCACCTCGGACGAGGACACGTACTCCACCTCGCCCGCCTTCCGGCGAACCAGCACGCGGGCCTCGGTGAACCGGCCTTGCCCGTCGAGCGGCGAGTTGGCCTGCGCGACGACGTGGCGGTCTTCCTCGTCGGCGGTCAGGTACTCGATCTCGTCGGTGACCACACCGTCGACCACCTTGCGGTACGGCGTCTCGATGAACCCGAACGGGTTGACCCGCGCGTACACCGACAGCGAGCCGATCAGGCCGATGTTCGGCCCTTCCGGGGTCTCGATCGGGCACATCCGGCCGTAGTGGCTCGGGTGCACGTCGCGGACCTCCAGCCCGGCGCGCTCGCGCGACAGACCACCGGGGCCCAGCGCCGACAGGCGGCGCTTGTGGGTCAGCCCCGACAGCGGGTTGTTCTGGTCCATGAACTGCGACAGCTGGCTGGTGCCGAAGAACTCCTTGATCGCGGCGACCACCGGCCGGATGTTGATCAGCGTCTGCGGCGTGATGGCCTCGACGTCCTGAGTAGTCATCCGCTCGCGGACGACGCGCTCCATCCGGGACATGCCGACCCGGATCTGGTTCTGGATCAACTCACCGACCGTACGCAGCCGACGGTTGCCGAAGTGGTCAATGTCGTCGGTCTCCACCGGCACCTCGACGCCGCCGGGGACGGTCATCGAGGCCTGACCCTCGTGCAGGCGCACCAGGTATTCGATGGTGGCGACGACGTCCTCTTCGGTCAGTGTCGTCGACGAGGTCTCGGCCGGCCTAGCGCTCAGGCCCAGCTTCTTGTTGATCTTGTAGCGGCCGACTCGGGCCAGGTCGTAGCGCTTTTCCTTGAAGAACAAGTTCTCCAGCAGGGTCTGCGCCGACTCCTTGGTCGGCGGCTCGCCCGGGCGCAGCTTGCGGTAGATATCCAGCAGCGCCTCGTCGGTGCCGGCGGTATTGTCCTTCTCCAGCGTCGACATCATGATCTCGGAGAAGCCGAACCGGTCCCTGATCTGCTCGGCGGTCCAGCCCAGCGCCTTGAGCAGCACGGTGACCGGCTGACGACGCTTGCGGTCGATGCGCACACCGACGGTGTCGCGCTTGTCGACGTCGAACTCCAGCCACGCACCGCGGCTCGGGATCACCTTGACGCTGTGCAGCAGCTTTTCGGTCGACTTGTCGATGCTCTCGTCGAAGTACACGCCCGGCGACCGGACCAGCTGGCTGACCACCACACGCTCGGTCCCGTTGATGATGAAGGTGCCCTTCTCGGTCATCATCGGGAAGTCGCCCATGAACACCGTCTGGCTCTTGATCTCACCGGTGTTGTTGTTGATGAACTCGGCGGTGACGAACAGCGGGGCCGCGTACGTCATGTCCTTGTCTTTGCACTCGTCGACGGGCGCCTTGACCTCGTCGAACCGTGGATCGGAGAAGGACAGCGACATCGAGCCGGAGAAGTCCTCGATCGGCGACAGCTCGTAGAGCACCTCTTCAAGGCCGCCGACCGGTTTGGCGTCGCCGCGGGCAGCCGCGACCTCGCGCCAGCGCGGCGCACCGATCAGCCACTCGAACGAGTCGGTCTGCACATCCAGCAGCCCGGGCACCTCGAGTGGTTCGCGCAGCTTGGCGAAGGAAATTCGGTTAGGAGCTCCAGGTACGGAGCTGTTAGAGGAAGTGGAACCTAAAGAACCTAGTGGGTTTTTCTTGCTCTGGCGGGAGAGTGCCAAGATGCATCCTTCCAGCACCTAGTGCGACTAACGGTGCCGGCGGCCACCGGACCTATTCGCCGCTATAACTGTGTCGGTTCGGCTGGCGGACGAACTGTCCGGATCACACGCACGCAGCTAGGTCGCTGAGCCAGAAATGGGCTCAGGCTGGGACCACGGTGTCAAGTGGCGGGTGAGGTGGGCAGGAGGCAGCCAGCGCAACGTCCAACAATAGCGCAGGACTGCGCATTCCTCAACTACCGTGCTCGGGGACACCGGCGCTGGCTGGCGTCTGGATCTACCCGTTCACGCATACTGCCCAACAGATTGGCCCCTTCGGGCGCTTCCGTCAAGAGGTGACGCGCCGAGTTGGTGGATCAACTCCTTCCGGACAGGCCTATCGGGGCGGGTGACGGTCGCCGGCGCGGCGAAGCCGGGCGAAGCGGGCCGTCACACAAACAGAGGTCAGTACCCGCGCTGGGTTGGGATCGACGCGGTGTCCGCGTCATCGTCGCGGTGCCGGCCAGGACCGTCGGGCTCGTCGGCGTAGTCGGGGACGGGGTATTTCTGGGTGTTTTCCAGCGAGTCGAGGATCGCTTTCTGCGCATCCTTCGGTAGCAGGTGCAGGTTCTCGCGGACCCGGGCCTGCCGACGACCGACGGCCTTGCGCTCCGGCATGCCGGGGGTGGCGAGGATCTGCGGCGGCACGCCCTCGACCTCGTCGACGCCGCCGTCGACATGACCGGCCTCCAGGTGGGCCTGCTCCTCGGCCATGGTGGCCTCGTCCTTTTCCTCCGACATCCCGATCGGGCCGATACGGCGACCGTTGAGGAACTGCTTGACCACCGGCTCGTCGCTGGTCAACAACACCTCACGCGGGCCGAACATCACCAGATGCCGGCGGAACAACATGCCCATGTTGTCCGGCACCGTGCGGGCGATGTTGATGTTGTGCGTCACGATCAAGATCGTGCAGTCGATTTGGGCGTTGATGTCGATCAGCAGCTGGCTCAGATAGGCCGTGCGGACCGGGTCCAGACCCGAGTCGGGCTCGTCACACAGGATGATCTGCGGGTCGAGCACCAGTGACCGGGCCAGGCCGGCGCGCTTGCGCATACCACCGGAGATCTCACCGGGAAACTTCTTCTCATCCCCGCCCAGACCCACCATCTCCAGCTTCTCCATGACGATGTCACGGATCTCGCCTTCCTTTTTCTTGGTGTGCTCACGCAGCGGGAAGGCGGTGTTGTCGTAGAGGTTCATCGACCCGAACAGCGCGCCGTCCTGGAACATGACGCCGAACAGCGTGCGGATCTCGTAGAGCTCCTTGGCCGAGCACTCGGTGATGTCGGTGCCCTCGACGATGATCGAACCCCGCTCCGGGCGCAGCAGGCCGATCAGTGACTTCAGAAAGACGGATTTACCGGTACCCGACGGGCCCAGCAGAACGCTGACCTCGCCCTCCGGGATATCCATCGTGACGTCTTGCCAGATTCGCTGGGATCCGAAGGACTTCGACAGCCCCTCAACCTGGATACCGATACCCATGCGAAACCCTTCCACTGACGTCGGTCACCGCTGCCCAAGCCCAGCTTGTGGCATGAGTCACTGTAGCGCACCGGTGATGAAGGGGTCACGATGTACGGCTATCGCCGGAAATTTATGATCGGCGGCGATTCCGTCACCCGCGCGGCGACCAGTTGCCGTGGAAGCCCATCGGAACTCGCTGCGGCAAATGCACGGTGGCTACCGATTCGCAGGTTTGCGCGTCGAGCAACACCAGTTGGCCCTCGTCGCGGCCGCGGTGGAAGCCGTATCCGATCAGGATGCCGTCATCCTCGCCGGCGTCTGGCGAGTCGGCGCCGGGACGCGGGACGAAGGACATTTCGCCGATCAGCAGCTCGGGGTCGAGTGGGGCGACCGTGCTGGATCCGGTCTCGTAGTCGTGCTTGTACAGCGATGTCGACAATTGCGTTCTCCCTGAGTCGAGGAAGCCGCCGTCGATGCCCACGGTGTAGCCCAAGCGATGCCGGCCACCGAGCAGGGTCTCGTTGATCCGGGGGAACTCCTGCGCACGGTCGTCGCGGCGTTCGCTGCTCACCGCTCCGGTCGCTAGGTTGATCGTCCACCGGTCCAAGGTCGGCCTGCTCTCTCCGGGCCCGCGCCGGTCGCGGTCGAACATCCGCTGGTAGCGCACCACGTCGAGCACCAGCACCTCGCTGCCACCGCGAATTTCGGAGTAGGCGTTGAGCGGGTGGTAGACGTAGCAGGGTTCGATGTCGAACCACCGGACGTCGTCGTTGGTGCCCTCGCGGGGCATGACGCCGATGCGCGCCGGGTAGCGGGGGTTCCATGCGTAAGGTAGCCGATAGGCTTGGCGCTCCTGGCGGTTGATCATTGCCGCGATAGGCCCGGGTACCCGGACGCGCCCGATCACGGACTGCATCACCAACCGGGCGGGCAGCTGCATCCAGCCGGGCACCTTTGTCGGCGCCACCTGCATGGGGTCGAGTGTCACCGGCAGGTCGTAGAGCACCACATATTTGTCGGTGAGCGAGAAGTCGTGCATCATCGGCGACCCCGACACCTCGACGTCGACCGTGCGGCGAGCGTGGCCGTGAGTGTCGATCACCGAGTACTGCACGGTTCGACCGCGGGCGAAGGAGTAGGACACCGCGTGCAGTTCGCCGGTTCTCGGATCGCGGTGGGGATGTGCGGTGTAACCCCCGGGCAGGGTGCCGTCGAAGTCGCAGGGGCCGACGGTGTCGAGCTCGTCGGTGAGTTCGTAGTTGGCCACGCCGCCTTCGACGAGGGCCAGGGTCTTTCCGGCGTGGGCCAGCACATTGGTATTGGCGCCGAGGGACTGCATTCCGGCAAGCAGGTTGGGCGTGGCGGTTGTCGGCTCACCAAGGGCGGCGCGCACACCCGCGCTGCGCACCCAGCGGTTGCGATACCAGCCGGCCTTGCCGCCCTGCAGCGCTACTCCGTGCACCATGCCGTCGCCGGTGAACCAGTGGTAGGTGGCGGGGTCGACCTCTGCGACGGGGTTGGGCCCGTTGCGCAGGTACCGCCCGTCGAGGAACTCGGGAATGTGTCCGGTGACCGCGAGGTCGGTCGCGGTCACCTCGGCGCCTACCGGCGCAAGAAAGTCATCGAGATACGGGTTCGCCGGTGTGGCGGTGGCGGCAGTGGCCATGTTGGCCTCCTAGCTGGTATAACATTGATATTCCATTGTTATACACATCGGCGCTTGCTGTGTCAAGATGCAACGGTGACTTCGCAGGCCGAGCGCAACGTGCGTGCCGAGTTACTGCACGCTGCCGTGCAAATCCTCAACGAGGACGGCCCCGACGCGTTGCAAACCCGCAAGATCGCCAGCGCCGCCGGTACCTCGACGATGGCGGTGTACACGCATTTCGGCGGCATGCCCGCGTTGATCGCCGCGGTTGCCGAGGAGGGGTTGCACCAGTTCGATGCCGCGATGACGATGACCCCGACGTCGGACCCTGTCGCGGATCTGTTGGCTACCGGGATTGCCTACCGGCGTTACGCCATCGAGCGTCCGCATATGTACCGGCTGATGTTCGGCAGCACCAGCGCGCACGGCATCAACGCGCCCGCACACGATGTCCTGAGCTTGACCGTGGCCGAGATCAACGACCACTACCCCAGCTTCGCGCATGTCGTGCGCGGCGTGCACCGCTCCATGCTCGCCGGCCGGCTTGCCGCAGGATCGCCCTCCGACGACGCCACCGTGGTGGCCGTCGCCGCTCAGTTCTGGGCGTCCATCCACGGCTTCGTGATGCTCGAACTCGCGGGCTACTACGGCGCGCAGGGCAGCGCCGTCCGGCCGGTACTCGATGCCATGCAGACGAATCTTCTTATTTCACTGGGTGATTCGCCTGAGCGAGCGCGAAAGTCCCAGCTCCTGGCGGCGCGGCGCTGAGTACACGAAACCCCCGGGGCCTCGGCGGCTCTGGGGGTTTTCGCTGAGTCGACTACTTGACGGTGACGGTGGCGCCGGCGGCCTCGAGCTTGGTCTTGGCCTCCTCGGCAGCCTCCTTGGGGGCCTTCTCCAGGACCGGCTTGGGGGCGCCGTCGACCAGGTCCTTGGCCTCTTTGAGGCCCAGGCCGGAGACGATCTCACGGACAACCTTGATGACGCCGATCTTCTTGTCGCCGGCGGCCTCGAGGATGACGTCGAACTCGGACTGCTCCTCGGCTGCCTCGGCGGCCGGGGCGGCCCCGCCAGGAGCGGCGGCGGCAACGGCGACCGGGGCGGCCGCGGTTACCTCAAAGGTCTCCTCGAACTTCTTCACGAACTCCGAGAGCTCCAACAGGGTGAGTTCTTTGAACGCGTCGAGCAGTTCGTCGGTGGACAACTTGGACATGGTGTGGGTCCTTCCTTGGTGGGTTTGGGGTTATTCGGTGGATTCGGTCTCTGCGGCCTCGGCGGCTGGGGCCTCGGGGGCCGGAGCCTCGGCGGCTGTGGCCTCGGCCGGCGCCGCAGGCTCTTCTGCGGCTCTCTTCTCCTGCAGCGCGGCAGCGAGCCGGGCCACCTGCGAGGCCGGCGCGTTGAACAGCCCGGCCGCCTTCGACAGGTTGGCCTTCATCGCCCCGGCCAGTTTGGCGAGCAGCACTTCGCGCGACTCGAGGTCGGCGATGCGCTCGACTTCGGCGACGGTCAGCGCGTGGCCGTCCATGTAGCCGCCCTTGATGACCAGCGCCTTGTGCTCCTTGGCGAAGGTCTTGATCGCCTTGGCGGCGTCGACCGCCTCGCCGCTGACGAATGCGATCGCGGTCGGTCCGACGAACAACTCGTCGAGGCCGTCGATGCCCGCCTCCGAGGCGGCCCGCTTGATCAGCGTGTTCTTGGCGACAGAGTAGGTCGCCGAGCCGGCCAGCGACCGGCGCAGGTCGGCCAGATTAGCGACGGACAGACCGCGATATTCGGTGATCACGGTGGCAGTGGAAGCCCTGAACTGCTCGGCGATGTCCGCAACGGCGGTGGCCTTATCAGCGTGGGCCATGCATACCTCCTTGGGGGCCACGGCCCGGAAATAACGAACGCCCCGACGCAGGAAGCGGTCGGGGCGCGAACTGTGCGTCGACGTGCGCCGACGAAGGTCTGCCTCGTCCTCCTGCGTGGGCCGCCGGGAATTCCCGGACCTTCAACCGATTGCTCGGTGACCGACGGTCTTCGGTGGATCGGCCTCCACGATAGCGTGCCTTGCCGCTATCAGCCAAAACGGTCAGACCCGGTGATCACATCTGCCACTTCAGCCTCTGCCGGAGGAGATGCCCGAGTTGCCCGCCTTCGAGCGATTTGCTGCGGCCCGCAGCGCCAGTACTCGTCGATGAATCCGGTGCTCGGTGCCGCGCGGCATTTGACCGGGACCGTATACGCCGCGCGCGAGGCGGCGCGCCCTCCCGCGGCGCCGCTCCCACCGCAGCGCGTCCGACACGGATTTACCGGCCGGGCTGTCAACCTCGAACCCGTGGAAGGCAAGCGCCTCGACCAGGTCTTTGATGGTTGCCCGGCCGTGGATGGCAAGGTGCATCGTGAGTACGTAACGCAGCTCGATACCCCGCAGCTTGTTCATCGTCGGACGGTCGCATGCCGGTACGACATCCACCCGAAATCGCTCGTAGGCGGGCACAAAGCCATATGGCCTGTTGCCTCATGTCAATATGCCCGCGACGGTATTCGTTGCCTCATGTGCCGGATGCCCGCGACAACTGATTGGTGGCCTGGTTTGCTGGTGCCCGCGTGGGCGGTGCTTTGCGTTGGGGTCCGACTTTGGTGATGGCCAGGGTGAGGAGTTCGTTCATCAAGGCGTGGATCTGGCGTTGCAGGGCGGCGGGGTTGATGTCGAGGTAGGTGCGGGTCAGGTTCGCTTTGGCGGTGGTGGGCAGGTTTGGGTGTGCTTGTGCACGACGGTGCGGGGTGGTGGCGGTGTCGTGCTTCTTGGTGATTTTCGCGCCGTCGCGGACTTTAAGGACGAGCTTCTGTTGGGGGTAGAAGTAGTTGGTCAGTAAGGACTGCAGCGTCCAGATCTTGTTGAGTAGCAGCAGTTCTGCG
>NZ_JBKQTQ010000043.1:0-2744 GCF_052143115.1 Mycobacterium sp. | reverse complement strand
CGATTGGATGCGCTCGCCTGTACCCCCACGCTGGAGGTCGGCGTCAGCCTCGACGATCTTCACGCGACGATTGCGGGTGCTCGGACCTCGCCAGCGATCATTTCGCCGGGCTTTTCAAGATCCGGCCGCACACCGAGCAGTTGTTCGCGTCGACCCTGCGTATGGATTCCCGGCAGTCTGCCGTGCGCAGGAGCACTCCGCGCGCGACGCGCTTCACGCGATCGCCTCGGTGACATGTGTTCGGCGTGGACGCCGCCCGGCCTTGAGCGGTGCCTGCAGAATCAGAATCATCTGAACCGCTAGACATCGTCTACACGGTCAACGACCACTTTGGCCCCGCTCTCTTTGCCGAGCGCCAGACTGCGAAGAGGGCAGCCCAGATATGGCGTGCAGTCATGAGATCAACAACCTGGGGTGAGTTCAAAAAGACGATGCCAGTCGACCTTTGGAAAGATGTCGTGGACTCCCTCGACGAGGATGTTCCCTCCGACGACGCACCCTTTTCGTCCGACGATGTGCCGGGCTGGGGCGACGACGGCTACTACCCGGGGCCATGGCCACCCGAAGCCGTACTCGATTGGTTTCCTGAAGACTTGATCGACAAGTATGGCGGCGACGTTCAGCCGAATCCAAACGGTGCAAACCTCTACCTTCCCGCCGAGAATGCCGAGAAGGTCGCCGCTGAGTTGCGAGCACGCGGCCACCGCGTCGAGGAGTCGATTGATGACCTTCCGGAATGGATTTCTTACGTGTACGGCTAGCAGGCTGTGGTCGACTGATGCCGCCGGGCAGCGATCCGCGCTACCAGGCCCGAGTTGTCGGGCGAAACCAACCTTCACCGCGAGTTCGTAGCGGCGGTGATCGGGACGATGAATTCTTCGGAGACTCTCGCGCAGATCCTCAACAACCCCGAGCTGAAACAAAAGCTGCTTGGCGAGCTGGTGCCGACCATCTACAAGGTGCTGAAGGCGGCGGGGTAGGTGTGCGCTTACAGACCTGCGGCAGACGTTCGCGGCCTAGTAGCTCTCGGCGGGTGCGCATTTCATGCAGGTCAGCCAGTGGCTCGGGCACAGCACCTACACGCTGACCTTGGACGTGTACGGCGACTACATCCCCGAGCAAGATGGCGGCGCTCAACACCTTGCCGGAACCACCCGCCCCGGCTAGGCCCGCCGAGGCGGTGCGCAACGCGGTGAATTTGTTTGGGCGGCAGACCGTTTGACGCACGCGCCTAGCGATTCATGAGCCTTCGCACGTTCTGTTTCAGGTGTTCGGTGCGGTGACTTCGACACAGCACTTCCATTGGACGCTTGCTACCCGCGATCCTGCTAAGCAGCGCGCCCAGCAGCAGCAGCGCTCCACTGTCACCAAGGGTCACGATGTCGGACGGGTTGTACTCGTATGTTGGTGTGTGTTTCAGGCTGTTGTAAGTGTCCCAGAACATAACGCTCCACTTGTCTAGGTCGCCAACAAACTCAGCGAATGTTGGACCATGCCGCCCTACGGACATTCGGAGTGGCAGACACAATGTTCAAGAAATGAACACTTCGACCGAAACAATCGAAACAAAGTGAGGAGAACCACATGGGTGCCGTATCGGCCGATGAGCTGGCCGGTGAGGCTATGCGCCCGACCTGGGCGGCGCTGGCCCCGGTTAAGGCGCGCGACGAAGCGCTAACAAGGTTCTTGCATGAGGAACTGCCCGTCGACGCGAAGCTCGACGTGGCCGGAATGAACTATCCCGTTGCCGAGGATCGTCGCGACGTGGCCGTCTCACACCGTGGCGACGCCGGGCAGAAGCCCGCCGGGGGCCTAGTCGATGCCATGAGCCTGGTAGGGGAGCCGGTGCGGCGGGGTGGTGGTCATGGACCATAAGCCCGGACGACGTTAGCTGATCGTGCCCTAATTGCGTCACTATTTTCACGCGCACAACCTAGGGTGACGACGGATGAAAAGACGGATGAAAGACGCTGGCGGAACGGCTGGCGATACCGGCGATAGCCGCGTGGCGGTGAATGTGCGGGTGCGTGTATATCCGGGGACGGACGGCGAGGTCGGGGGACTGTGGTCGAGGATTTCGGCGATCTGGCGGGGCATGCAGTGGATATCGCTGAGAACCATATAGTTGCCCCGCGCGGAGATGGGCGGTGGCGCTCGACGCGGGCGGTTTGGTTTTCGTCGACAGCGACCAGTTGGTCACCGAGTAGTTTTAGCTGTCGCGGTTTACCCACCGTCGGGCGACCATCTTTTCCAGTTGCGGCGGCGCTATCGGACAATACGGTGCCAGCCAGCGTGCAGAATCGCATTGTGGCGCAGGCAAGTGGAAGGACTCAGGCCGTGACGCGACGTGACGCGGGGTGCCAGGCATCGGTGAGCTGCGTCTTCACCCCAAAAGCCCTGTGGCACAGGTGTAGTCAAGTAGCAAGAAGTGTAATATTCGCGCACGGTCTGGGAGCGACAAGCAGGCGAGTTCTCGCCCGATAATATCCGCATGGCAGCGTCGCGCTACCTGCATAATGGCAGGTGAGCATGGCGAAGAGCATGACGGCACCCCGAAGATATCCGGCGGCGCGGTCGGTCAAGCCGACCCCAACGACAAGGAGTGAATATCCAATTCTTTGTCGCGGTCAGTCGACGTAAGTAATTGCTAGCGGGATTGTGGGACCGACCACGATGGTCAGCGCAAACCCATCGCCCAACACGGTGAACACCTCGGCGCGCCCATCGCGGACGTGCTGCGCGAT
>NZ_JBKQTQ010000042.1:0-16603 GCF_052143115.1 Mycobacterium sp. | reverse complement strand
GGGTGATTTTGTCCAACGGGTTGGAGCGCTCCAGCATGCCGAAGGTGGTTTCGCCGTCCCACCGATAGCGCACGCCGGCCTGCTGCAGCGCGGGAAAGCTCGGCATCTCCTGCTTGAGCGCCTGGCTGGAGAACATCTTGTCGTCGTGATAAATGTCGTGGGTGGACAAAATCGTCTCACCGGCGATATGCACTGTCCCGCTTGGTGTTTCCAGCACCAGCGAGACGTCCTCGCCGACCGTTTGCAGCCGGGTGAGCCACGGCGCCTCGACGACGCGGGCCGGAATGAGGCCGCCCTCGCCGTTAAATACGTAGCCCTCGTTGAAGGTTGGCCCGCCGTCTGGGCGCGGCGGATAGGCGATGTAGCCGAAGGCGCGTCCACTGGGAAAGAGCGCCGATTGCCAACTGTGACCCCAGAATCCGGCGAGCTTGCGGACTCCCTGGCGGCGAATCCGCAGTCCGCTGCCGACGAAGCCACGCTCGTCGTCGCCGACCTTTACCGCTCCCGTGGCGTGGAACAGCTGCTCGTAGCGCGGGCCACCCATCAGGTTGCCCTCGATCGAGGTCTTCAGCCGCGACCCCGCCTCGGCGGACAGCGCGCCCTGCACCCACGGCGGAACGGCCATCGCGGCCTCGACGTGAAAGCTGACGTCGACCAGCGGCCCGTCCTTCTTGCCGTCGATCAGATCCGTCGACGAGGTCTGCACCGCTTTACCGTCGTACGTCATGGTCCAGGTGTCGAACGGCTCGATGCAGCGGAATCCCAGCCCGCCGGCGCCGAGCACGGTGGGACGGCCGTCGGGCCCTTCGGCGGGCCAGCTCTTCCCGTTTTCGCGTAGCCGGAAGACCCGCCCGTCCGGAAAGGCCACATTGACTTGGACGTCGTGCGCATCCCAGTTCGCGGCGACGGCCTCAATCCCGATGCGGGGCAAGCCCACTTCTCCGCGGTCGTCGATGACCCAGAAACTCACCGAGTCCCGCATCTCCGGGTCGTCAGGCCGGCGCGCGAACACCTGCTCACGCGCCGGGTCGATACCGCCGGTCAGGTCAATTGCCATGCACAGTCCTCGATTTCACATAGTCGGCGAACAACGGCCGTACCTTGTCGAGGTCAAGGCCGAATGCCACCGGATCGGCATGGCTGCTCGGCTCCCGTTCCGCCGCCGCCTCGGCCCACCAGCCGCGCATCCGCGATTCGAATTCGTCGGTGACCGGCTCCCCCAGCCACGCGTAGAGTCCGCGGACCTCGTTGATCGGGTCGGCCTGTATCGCACGAAAGTCGATGTCGTAGAAGCGATGATCGGCTCCGCCGTCGCGAAACCGCAACGCTCGCTGCATGCCCAGCGACCAGTGCTCGACGTTGAGTTGACCGATGTATTCACGGTCGATGTGGTCGGTGAAGCCGCCGATGATGTCGGCGTAGAGATCTGCCACCGACAAAATCACGTCGGTCGGGTCGCGGTGGGTCATGACGAAACGGGCGTCCGGGAAGATGCGGTTGAGATCGTCGAGAGTCAGCACATGCGACGGCGACTTGAGTCGCCACGGCCGGGTCGGTTCCCCCCAACACAGCAGCTTCATCACCCGCCGTTGGTAGGCGTACGTCGACGTCAGGTCGGCCTTTTCCACCAGCCACGCCGAGTACGACGGGATCTGCGCAAATGCTTGGAAGATATGGGATTTGAAGTCCAGGACCATCAGCTCCAGACATTCCATCGGAGCATGGGTGCCGGTCGGCACGTGCGCCCTGGAGCCGACGACGTTGCCCTCGCCTGCCGGGATCCGCGGATCAGGTCCCTGCACCGTCGACGGTGGCGGACACGGCTGCGACGCCTCCCACCGCCGCAGGTAGCGGATGCCCGGATCCTGCGACAACAGCAGCGACAACGCGGTCGAGCCGGTGCGGGGCAGCCCCAGCCCGATCAACGGCGGCAGGATTTCGACGTCGTCGATTTCCGGGTGGCGGCGATACCAGTCCTCGACCTGCAATCGCTGCGACAGCGCGGTGACAATGCGGGGATAGATGTAGGCCTCGCCCCGGGCGTTGAGCCGGGCCTCGTCGCGGAGCGAGGTGAGCAGCGCCTCGAGCCCTTCCCGGAAGGAGTCGTCACCGAAATCCTCCAGGCCGGTCTGCGCGACAGCGCGGCCGACGACATCGTCGAATTCGGCCACAGTAAGCCCCTTCAGGAGATTCCGTGACAGTACACTGATACCATTATGAGCGAGTTGTCAACGTCGCTGGAGGACCCGTCACCGCGGCGGCGGTACCACAGCCCGGCGCGCCGCCAACGGGCCGCCGCCACCCGCGAGCGCATCATCGACGCGGGCGCTCGACTGGTTCGCGGCTTCACCACCTGGGATTGGGACGAGCTAACCTTCAAGGCCGTCGCCGAACGCGCCGGCGTCAGCGAGCGCACCGTCTACCGCAACTTCCCGTCCGAACGGCACCTGCACGACGCGATCATGGCCCGGCTGGAGGACGAGGCAGGCATCAGCTACGAAGATGTCGAGCTGGACAATCTTGCCGACGTGACGGCTCGGGTCTTCGCATCGTTGCGACGGTTCGCGATCAAGGACACCGTCGGCGCGCCACGCGGCCCGGCTTTCGCCGGCGCCGACGCCCGACGGCACGACGCCTTGAACCGCGCGGTGACCGCCCGCGCACCAGAGCTGCCGGATGCGCAGCGCAGAGCGCTGGCCGGACTGCTTGACGTGCTGTGGAGCCCACCCACCTATGAGCGGCTGATCGGTGCGTGGAACCTCGACAACGGTGAGGCGGTCAGCGCCGTGCAATGGCTGATCGCGAAAGTCATTGCGGCGGTTGACGACAACGAACCGCCAATTCTCAGCGCCTGACTCAGGCTGGGCTGGCCGGGGCCGAGAAACCGCTGGTGGCGTAACCTGAGCGGTGAGCAGTTTCGTTGTGAGCGGCCGACCACCGCTATCGGCGCGGATAACACCCACCGGCAATGCGATTCCTCCGACGCCCCGCACCCGCGGGGGTCGATGCCGAATGAAAGATCCCCCTGTGGCATGTACCGCCCTAGCCATGGCCCCGCGGCTCCGGCTCCGCCACTTCCGATGACGTATCCAATCGGCGGTCTACGCCGGGCCACTCCCGTACGGTTATCAGTGGCTCGCGAGCTCGGCCGTGATATCGACGGCGCGTGGTGGCCACGGGTAGATCGCATCACCGCCGAATTGCCCAACCTCGTTGCGACCCTGACCCCCCTGCTCGGCGACATCACCTCCATCAACGTCAACTGGCCGCCGCTGCAACGACCGCCCGACTTCAACTGGCCAGGATGGGAAGCCAAGCCCCAGCACGTGATGACCGTCAACGGCGCGGATGCTTGTGCCAACCTGCTGATCATCCCGTACGCGACCCACAGCGGGCTCGCTTTGATGGTGCTGCGCTGCGCCGCCAATCTGCACATCGACGCCGCCGACCGGGACAAACCCGCATTTTTGACCGCTGGTTCGATCCTGCGGGCCGCCGAACGACAACGCAGCGCGTGAATTGCCGCAGAGCCGGCAGTCGGAGAGGTAGCTTCATTCACGGTTGACACTCCAGCCTCCCGGAAACGTCACGGCGGCGATCCGATTTTCCCCGCCGAAAGGGCTCTACCTCCGACGTAAGCCGACAGTTCGGGTTGTGCTTTCGGGCGCCGGAGGTCCCCCTTGGGTGCAAGTTCAGCTGTGATCGGCGCGCCGTACGGCTCGGCGGTGGTCGAGTCTGTACAGTCGGTGCGTCTGACACCATTTGGGGTGCACAAGAGAGGGTCACGCTCTTCCGCGGTCGTGCCTCAGCGGCTCCGTCGATTCCGACACAACACCGATCCGACCAACACACGCCGAGCCGTCGCGCCGGAGCCAGGGGGATTGTGGTGAGCCGATTCACCGAGACCATGTATGACAACGCCCACAGCAGTCTCAAGGGCATGATCACCGGGGAGCCGAACGCCCCGGTCCGGCATACCTGGCGTCAGGTGCACGAGCGGGCCCGCCGGGTTGCGGGCGGTCTGGCCGCCGCCGGCGTGGGCCGCGGCGACGCGGTCGCAGTGCTGGCCGGGGAGCCTGTCGAGATCGCCCCGACCGCGCAAGGTATCTGGATGCGCGGCGGCAGCCTTACGATGCTGCACCAGCCCACGCCGCGCACCGACCTGCAACGCTGGGCCGAGGAGACCACGGCCGTCATCAAGATGATCGACGCTACGGCGGTGGTGGTTTCCGACCCGTTCATGGCGGCCGCACCGCTGCTGTCCCAACTGGGAATACCGGTACTGACGATCGAGAAGTTACTCGACAGCCGCTCGATCGACCCGGTCGAGACCGACGACGCCGATGTGGCGCTACTGCAATTGACATCCGGCTCGACTGGATCCCCCAAGGCCGTCCAGATCAGTCATCGCAACGTGGTGTCGAATGCCGAAGCGATGTTCGTCGGCGCAAACGTCGATCGGGAATCCGACGTGATCGTGAGCTGGCTGCCGTGCTTCCACGACATGGGCATGACCGGCTACTTAACCGTTCCAATGTATTTCGGCGTCGAGTTGGTCAAGGTCACGCCGATGGACTTCCTCCGCGACACCCTGCTGTGGGCGAAGCTCATCGACAAGTACCGGGGCACCATGACAGCGGCGCCGAACTTCGCCTACACGATGTTCGCCAAACGCCTGCGCAGGCAGGCGCGGCCCGGCCAGTTCGACCTGTCCACGCTGCGGTGGGCGCTCTCGGGCGCCGAGCAAGTCGAGCCGGCCGATGTCGAGGACCTGTGCGCGGCCGGCGCGCCCTTCGGGTTGCGCCCGGAGGCGATCGTGCCCGCCTACGGCATGGCCGAGACAACGGTGGCGGTGTCGTTTACCGAGTGCGGCCGCGGCTTGATGGTCGACGAGGTCGACGCCGATCTGCTCGCGATGTTGCACCGAGCCATCCCGGCATCCAGGGGTAAAACCCGGCGACTGGCCTCGGTCGGTCGTCCGCTGAAGGGGCTGGAGGCCCGGATAGTCGACCAGGACGGCGACGTGCTGCCGACCCGCGGTGTCGGCGTCATCGAGGTGCGCGGCGAACCTGTCACGCTGGGATACACCACGAATGCCGGTTTCATCGCCGCACAGGATCAGGAGGGTTGGTACGACACCGGCGATTTGGGTTATTTCACCGAAACCGGCAACGTGGTGGTGTGCGGCCGGGTGAAAGACGTGATCATCATGGCCGGGCGCAATATCTATCCGACGGACATCGAACGTGCCGCCTCCCGCGTGCAGGGGGTCCGGCCCGGCTGCGCCGTGGCGGTGCGCCTGCACGCCGGGCACCGGCGCGAAACTTTCGCGGTCGCCGTGGAATCCAATGTCTGGGAGGACGCGGCCGAGGTGCGCCGAGTCGAGCGTCAGGTTGCCCATGAGGTCGTCGCTGAGGTCGACGTCCGGCCCCGCAATGTGGTCGTGCTCGAGCCGGGAATGATCCCGAAGACGCCGTCGGGAAAACTGCGGCGCGCCCACGCGTTGGCGCTGGTCACCTAGATCGGCGGTACATTTGTTCCTGACCATGACCGACTACGACGCGCAGCCTGGTCGCGAACCGCCAGAGCAGCCGGAATTGTCCACCGCCCAACGGGAGGCGGACGAAGTCGATTTGCGTGCCGGGCTGCGCGGACTGGCCGGGATGGTGGCCGGCGCCCGCGGCGTGTTCGAGCTGTTGGGCGAGGTTGCCGAGTTCGCCGCCCATGCCATTCCCGGGGTTGACGGTGCCGGAGTTGGGTTGATCGACGCGGATCAAGGCAGACCAACACTCCAGAAGGCTGCCGCCACAGCGGAATTCGTCCACGAGATCGACGCTATCCAGTACGACAAGTTGCATGAGGGGCCGTGCATCACGTGTATGGAGTCGCGGCGGGCTACCGTCAGTGGATCGCTGGGGAGCGACAGCCGTTGGCCGCGCTTCGGTGGCCGGGTGGCGAGGATGGGCGTGCATTCCGCGCTGTCGCTGCCGCTGATGGTCGGCGAACACGTGATCGGCGCGATCAACTGCTATGCGACGAGCCACGACGCTTTTGGCGAGCACGCCGTGCAGTTGGGTTCGCAATTCGCCGGGCCCGCGGCGGTGTCGATCTACAACGCGCAACTGCTGGCCGGAGCTCGCGAGCGCGCCGAACACCTGCAGCAGGCATTGGAAAGCCGAGCGTTGATCGATCAGGCGATCGGCATCATCCGGAGTCGGTCTGGTGCCAGCCCGGAGTGGGCCTTCGCCCAACTCGTCCGGATGAGTCAAACCGAAAACACCAAGCTCTATGTGATCGCGGAGCGACTAGTGGCCGAGGCCGTGCGGCGCGCCCAGGCCCGGCGGACTCAGCCGTGAGCCAGTTCGGTCATCCTTTCCAGCAGCGCCGGACGGGAACTCGGTTCCCTCATCAACTGCCGTGCAACGTCGGTCAGGTGCTCGCCGTGGGTACGCGCGTACCTGCGTAGCAGCGAAAACGCCTCGTCAACGGAAACATCGAAGCGCTCGCGGAGGAAGCCCTTGGCCTGCTCGACGACGATGCGGTGGGTCAGCGCAGAGCGCAGCTGTGGCATCACCGTCGAGGGCGTCGGCGGGTGTTCCTGCAGAATAGCCACGCACGCGATATGCGCCAGTGTCTGCCCAACCAGCAGATCGGACTCAGTGAGTTCGCCGGGCCGGCTACCGAACAGGCCTAGGGAGCCCAAAACAATGCCGGCGGCGCGCATGGGCACCGCGTGCACGGACGCGACTCCTCCCTCCAGCGCGGCCGGAACGAACTGTGGCCACCGGGAGGTCGCGGCGCGCAGATCTGCCACCGAGACCGGGTGGCCGGTGGCATAGCACTCCACGCAGGGCCCCTCGTCGGCTTGCAATTGGAAGAGTTCCAGTTCGCGGGTTTGCGTGGAGGTCGCGGCTAGCAAGCGCAGTTGCCCCAGCGGGTCGGCGAGCAGAAATCCCGCCGCCGCGATATCCAACAGGTCGGCGCAGCGCTCGGTGAGCTCGGTGAGCAGGTCGACGACGTCGAAGTCGTCGAGCAGTTTGTCGACGAGCGATACGACCGCGTCCAGTACACGAGTTTCACGAGGGGTATCGGTCACGTTGCCCTCCTTGTCGGGCTGCATTAGTCGGCCTCCAGATACAATCGCCGGTCGAGAATGTCGCGGGCGACGTCGGTGGCGCTGCGGTTGGTTGCATAGGAGTGGGCGCGCAGGCGCACCAGCGCCTCGGCGGGTTCGACCCGTAGTTGCGCGACGAGCATGCCGGTGGCCTGGCTCACTTCCGTGCGGCTCAGTGCGTTGAATTCGGCCCAGGCGCCGCTGTCCGGGTCGTCGGCGGCGGCCTGCAGGTCGGAGTGCATGAGGTCAAGCAGGGGCATGCCGGCCAGCTCGGCGGCGACGACAGCGCCGGCCAAGTGCTCAACGTGCAGCTCGCCGGGTTTCGCGCGGAAAAGGTCTAGGGCGCCAACGAATTCGCCGGCCAGCACGACCGGAATCGCGAATATGCCCCGGATCTTATGGTCGAGCATGGCGGGGCCGTACGCAGGCCACCGAACGTCGTTCACGTTGGCGAGATCGGCGACGAGGACGGGGGCGCGCGACGCAACGGAGTCCAAGCACGGGCCCTCGCCGAGGGTGAACTGGAGGTCGTCATACACACGCGCGGCCGCGCCGCTGGAGCCTAATGTTCCGCTGGCGGCCCCGGCAAAGACCAGTGAAATGGCCGCCGCGTCCATGCCGAACAACATCACGCAGGCCTCGCAAAGCGAGTCAGCGGCGGCTAGGCCTCGCCGGCCGTCGACGGCCGCGCGGAGCTTTTCGTGGATTGCCACATTTAGCCGGGCGGGCGTAGGGCATCGATGGCATTGCCCGAATGTCGAGGTGGCGAGGTCATACCTCCACCATCCACTAGTTGGAGCCGATTTGTGAGTCTGGCCGCAATGGGCCCGTCAGCCGATCGACACCGTTTGGTCGATCGAGTCTATGGGAAGATCGCCGTCTACGATCGCCGTCACCGCCAACTTGTTCAGGATGATCGCACCCCCATGGTTGTCCAGGAAGGCGATGTCGGCGGCGTCGCGCCCGGTGGCAATGCGCACCAGCGCCTGCCGTGGCGCCAGCAAGGTCCCGTCGACTACCTGCCATTGCCCGTCGACGAATGCCTCGGCGACTGCATGGAAGTCCATCGGATACAGACCCGGCGCATATACCGAAACCGCTCGGGCGGGTACCTTGACCGCACGCAGCAGCGCTACCACCAGATGCACGAAGTCACGGCATACTCCGGCACCGGCCAGCAAGGTCTCCACCGCCCCGTCGATGGGGTCGCTCGAACCCGGCACGTAGTTCAGCCGGGTACCCACCCAGAGGGAGACTCTCTGCAGCAGAGTCGTCGAATCGACGTAGCTGCCGAATTCAGTTGCGGCAAAACCGTAAAACTTGTCAGCCTCGGCGTACCGGCTGGGGCGCAGATACATCGACAGGTCGGCTTCGGTCACCGGCGCCGGATCGGTCCGGCCGACGACCGTCGCGGCATAGTCGACGGTCAAGTAGCCCGCCGGGACCTCCAACTTGTGGATGCGGTTGCCGTGCATACCGCTGATCTCTTTGGGTTCAACGGGATTGCCGTCCAACACGAACGACAACCGCTCTGAGACTTCGGTATTCGGGTGCGGTGCGACGGCAATCTGGAATTCCAACGTCGTCGGCTCGGTAATCTCGACTTCGAGCTCTGCGCCCACCTCGCGCTTCATGGCACCGATGCCGACCGGACGTGCATCAGCCACCAAGGCCCCGAGGCGCGCGGCACTCTACCCCGTTGGCCAGCGACTCATTTTCTCCCGTTGCCCCGCCCTCAGAATCCCACGTCGACTGTGCCGCAACCATTTCCCTGTGTCTGACCCTCCTGCGTACACCCGCGCCGATTATGTCTCTGACCGTCAATGGGATGCGGGCAGCCGCTGGGACGGGCCCGCCCGTGACGGCATAGTTGCCGATCACACGCGCGCCGGTGATGTTCGTCATACCTATCTCTCTGTCTGCCCACGGAGGCGAGCTGTTGATTGGGTTTGTGCAATCCGCGTAGAGGTGCCCGGGTGCCGGATCGTCGCGCTGGACCGGCGGTTGCTCATGGGTTCGCGCTCCGACTTCTGGTGGTCGAGCTGCCGAATCAGCTCACGCTTCGCATCACTCAGCGCGTGGGTGATGTCCGGGTTCTCGGCGACCGCTACGAGCGGCGTCAGGCCGGGTAGGCTCGTACGCAATGTAACGCGCTGCTCCTTGCCGCCGCGGTCCTGGAGAGAGACGTCCACGTTCACACCGCGCGAACCCCACCTACCTAGATGCGGCCCAAGCGTCGACAACGTTTCCACCACATGTGGGTGCTCCTTCGCCGCGAAACCCGCACCTATACGGATTACATTCTCGTGAACAATATTTCGTTGCTGCTTATCAGACTTCCTCATCGTGGCCCTTCAGTTGAGTGGCGGGCACCCATGCATCCGGGTGTCCCGACCCACGTCGCCGTCGTGTGGTGGCCTGACCCCGAATCCGGGGATTCACGCGCACCGATTCCCAAGGCGAATCCACACGGCCACAGCTGACGGCAATTTTCTAGGCTACCCCTTCTAGTAAACGCGCCGGCAATGGCGATGTCAACATCGTTGGCGCACAACGTGGTTCGCGCAGGTTAATATCGTGCCTGGCAACAACATTGACCCATCGGAGTGTTGTCGTTCGCCGAGTCTCAAACTGTCGCGGCTGAATCTGCGATATCGACGTGCGCGAGTCGAGTTCGCCGGAGGCGTTGCGCGCACAGTTTGCTCTCAGCACGCGCGGCGCGCACAACGTCGTCGGCAATCCGGAATGCTTCGCTGTCCCGTTCTGCGTGCACGATGTCAAGCGTGGCGGCTCGCCGCAACACCATTACGGCCACAGCGCTGGAGGTCCGGCACGGGACCACGAGGAGATTCGCCGAACACTGACTGCCAGTGATCATCATCAGGCGGTGGTGGCAGGTGACCCGGATGGGGTTCGCCATGCTCGCGCGCTTCAACGTATCGAGATCTGGACAACCCTCCAACGATGACCAGTTGATGCTGATATCGAAGATCTCACCCAACCGGCCGGACAGGGCGCCAATCAGCTCCGGAAGCTCGCGGGCTACCGAGGCCGTGTGCGGCCACCACGCCCCATCGAGGCCCTCGCCAAGTTCGACGGCCAAGGTAAGCCGGACCGGGCTGGCCAGGCGCCGACCACACGCCGCGCGGTTCATGGTGTTGAGCAGGCGGTAGTCAACGAAATCGGTGTCGCTGCTGGGCGATGAGTGCATGAGTCCCGGCGCTCCATGGACGATTCCTTCACTTCGAGGTTCTCCCGGCACAGGAGTGCGGGATCGACGAACGAATCTGATCGCAATTGGTTATGTCCGGCCGACTGCACGCCCTGGTATCACCGTGGCTACCAAACGTTCAACATCGACGTTACACCCCGCCCGTTGCACGCATTGGTTTGCACAGCGCGTTGAGGGCGCGTGGTTCCCAACATCCGATGACCAGGCCGGTTCAGCGGCGGCAGGGTGAGCGCGAAGAGGTTATGCCTGATTGCTCGTGCTACCTTTAATCAGGATGTTTTTCGTACATCTGTTCTGAATGAGAGAAGTTGGAAAGTATGACACAGGGAACTGTGAAATGGTTTAACAGCGACAAGGGCTTCGGTTTTATCGCTCCTGATGACGGCGCAGCGGATGTGTTCGTTCACTACTCAGAGATCCAAGGGAGCGGTTTCAAATCGCTTGAGGAGAACCAACGGGTTCAATTCGAAGTCGGCCAAGGGGCCAAAGGCCCTCAGGCAGTGGGAGTTACACCGGTTTAGCGACCTCTTGTCACAGGTGGGCTGGCGGGCAGTGTCCTGCCAGCCCCCTCTGCTTTAGGACGCATGAACCCGAGAGGCTTACGCGGGGCCTGAGCGCGACGGCTCGGCGATTGCGCCCCACCTGCCGAGTGCGAGTAGTGTCGAGGTATCGGCGGTATGTCGCACGCGACCGTTTCAGATTGTGTCGTCGCCGATTCGAATGATTTGGCCGATTGGCGGCCAAGACAGGGGCGTCGCATGACGCTACAACAAGGCCGAAGCACGACCGGTTCGAAGCACACACCACCCGAGAAGACACCGCGACTGCGCTTGAAGCCCAAGGCTCCCACTGGCGGATATGTCGATGGGGCATGGTGGCCGCACAGTGAAGACCTTTCGATTGAGCTGCCAGATCTGCTGGCGGTTCTGTCGGTACGACTCGGCCCGATTGATCGCGTGCTGTACAACCTCGGCGAATGGGCGAAGGCCCCGTCCAAACTGGCGACGGGCGGCAGAAAGGTACGACTCGGCGGGTACTACAGGCAGCCGGTCAACACCATCGAAGTAATCGGACTCAATCGCAACAAGATCGTATTGCTGGTAGTGCCTGCTCGCACCGACCCAGGCCACGCACACGACATCCTGATGGCTTCGGCGGCGCCGGACAACGCTTCGACGACCGACGGCCTACTGCATGACTAGCGCCTGAGACGGTTAATAGCCGCGACCGTGGCGAGGCTGGGTGGCGTGTGACGCCATCTCTGTGACAACCGATCGGCCTTGTCCGCGAGGGGATTTCCGCGCGGCCGCCATCAGGATGTCGAGCGAATCGGCGATCCCAATCGCGATGTCGTCGACCGCGGGCACATTGTCGGGACACACGCACACACTCAGATCCAACGTCTCGCCACGGGTGGTCAGCGTGATGTTCAACCCACAGCCTTCTCGTAGCGGCGCCACGGTGTGCATAGCGACGACCTTGGACCCGGCACAGTACGCGGGCACCGGCTGTCCGGAAACGTAGGAGACACTGCCGTGACAGATCGGCGCCAGTCGTTGCCGCAGACCCAATCGGCTGTAGATCCGCGTACCTGCGTGGACGACGGCCGACGGGATCAGCGACGCCATGCGCGCCAAATCGACTGTTGCATGCGCCTTTTCGGTATCGCGCCGATGTGCGGTGTTCATCCTCTCGGTGGCGGTATGTAGGTTGGTAAGCACCTCGATGGGGTCGTCGAGCTGCACCGGGATGCGAATTTGCCCATCGATCGGCGAATTGCCAAGAGTGGCGGCCGAGGCGCCGGACAGAGCGAACGGCATCTGCATCACCAGCGGATCGTCGGGCACGGTGCCGTGGCGTTGTAGCCAGGCGCGCAGCGACAGTGTGCAAGCGGCCAGGAAAACATTGGTGATGTTGCCGCCGAACGCCTTGCTGATCATCTCCAGGTCGGCTAGCGGGATCGAGACGAAAGCCACAGCCCGGCGCTTAGTCAACGGCGCGTTGAACGCGTTGCGCGGAAGCGGTCCGCTCATCGACGACACCGGTGGCGGCATCGGATCAGGTTCGCTGGTAACGCGCAACTGACCGCGGACGGCGCCCAGCACACCAGTCACGGTCTCGGCAATGAGCCAAAGAATCCTGATCTGATGCTCGAGAAGCTCGGTCATTACATCGGTAACGAGTTCGCCCACAGCAGGCATGTCCAGGCTCGGCTGCGTCCGCTGATCATCGGCCTGGTCGTCGTGCGCATCGGAGCACAATAGCCGCGACCACACGGCCGCTGCGCCGTCACCGCCGTCGCTCAGTGCAGGCGATATCCGCACCGCCAGCGCCCACCGGCCATCCGACAGACCGTCGATGCTCCAGGCTTCCCACAGGGCTTTGCGGTGATCACGCGATCCGGCGCTCAGTTGCGCGATCAGGTCGGCTAATTCGCGCCGGCCGCCCGGAGCCCTAACGGTCGCCCGGTGGATTTGAGACGCCGGGTCGTAGTCGTCGATCTCGGCCCACAACGGTCGGCCCACCCCTAGGGGCCTGCCCACCAGCCTGCTGCGGAAGCGAGCCAGTTGCGGTAGCGACGACCCCACCAGCTGGTCTAGACGCTGGTGGCTGAATTGATCGGATGGCTCGATAATGATCAACGACACCGTATGCGCCGGCATCGTCGACTCCTGCATGAGAAGCTGCATCGCGCCCGCCGCCGACAATCGGATACCCGTCAGCATGCTTTCGGACAAGCGATCCAAACCTGTTGAACCAGAACCTCTCACGCGTCGACCCGATATGGCGGTGCGGGTCCGCCGCTATTGAAGGCGTGTTCTAACGTCATCGCGACGCTCCCGCCTTGACCACGGACCAGCCAAATCATCCGAATCGGCGACGACACGACCCAGAACGGTCGCACACGAAACACCGCCGACGCTTTCGACCCTACTCTCGTCTGGTCGAGAACGCAGGGACCCCGCGAAGACGACGTTGCGATCGCCGCGTTAGGCGGTTTGTCTCGCTAGAAGACCGTCCACTGACTCCCGTCGGGGTTACCCGCTTGACGGGTATGCCCGGGCTTAGAGCGCAGGTGGGTCTCCAACTGGATCTTTTGCATATCGCGCTGATAGCGGTCGGCGGCGGTAGTTGGCCGGCGTTTGCGTCGCATCAACAGCAACGCGGTGATCGTCAGGACCGGCACCAGCGAAAGTCCGATCGCGAGTGCAACAAAACTCGCGATGGGCAGACGATACGCCGATCTCGGATTCGGGACTAGATGGTTTGCGTGAACTCGTCGAGTTCGACTCGCGATAACCGCTCGACGAACGTCTGACCGTTGTAGGGGAACTGCGTGACGACCTTGCCGTTGGGGTGGCGGAAGTAGTTGTTGCAGTTGGCAACCCATACGGTTCCGGCCAGTGCCGCTTGGATTTCGGCGTTGTACGCGTCGTGGACATGTTGTTTGATATCGACCGACCGGAGCCGTCGGCCGCCCATATCGTCCAGGACGCGACGGACGAACTCGGATTGCGCTTCCAGGATGAAGATGATCGAGGTAACGCCGTTCGTGTTGGGGCCATAAAGCGTGAACAGGTTCGGATAGCCCGGCACCATGGTGCCCAGGTAGGCCTCGGCGCCGTCGATCCAATCGTCATGGAGCCGGCGCTCGCCGCGGCCGTACACATCAAGGCTGCCGAGGAAATCCACTGCGCGAAAGCCCGTTCCGTAGATGACGGTGTCCACCTCGTGCTCTCTGCCGTCAGCCGTGCGCAGACCCCGCTCGGTGAACTCGACAATGGGCGAGGTCTCCAGCGTCACGTTGGGCAGGGCGAACGTCGGGAACCAGGTGCGCGATTGCAGTGGTCGCTTGCAGCCGACGGGATAGGTCGGGGTCAGCTTGGCGCGCAGCTCCGGATCCTTCACTTTCCGAAGCAGATAGCTGTGCGCCATGTCGGTCAGATCTTTGGTCATCGTGGAATCAACGGCGAAATTTGCCGACTCGTAGTCTTGGTACGCCGCATCGCGCACCTTCAGCGCTTCGGCGGGGTCGCATTCGAAGAGTCCTTGCTGCTCCCGGGTGAACGGCTCGTCGTACCGGGGCGAGACCCAGATCGGCGTCCGCTGAAATACCGTTAGATGCGCGGTGTCTGCGGCGATTGTCGGCACGTATTGGATCGCGCTTGCCCCGGTGCCGATTGATGCAACACGCTCGCCCGCAGTCGATTTGGAGTGATCCCAGTGTGACGAGTGAAAGGTGCGGCCGCGGAATCGGTTGGCGCCGGGGATCTCAGGAATCTTCGGCACGTCCAGCATTCCCACGGCGCTGACCACGATGTCGAATTCGCGGGTCTGTTCGTCTTCGGTGGTGAGCGTCCACCGAAGATCGGTATCCGACCACCGCAACGTCGTGACGCGCGTGCGCGGAACCAGATGCTCGGCCAATCCATAGTGGGCGGCGACCTTCTCGATGTACGCGAGGATCTCCGGTTGATCGGCGAACGTCTTGCTCCACCGCGGGTTCAGTGCGAACGAGTAGGAGTAGAAGTGCGAGGGCACGTCGCAGGCCGCCCCCGGGTAGGTGTTCTTGCGCCAGGTTCCGCCGAAGTCGTCGCCGCGATCGAAGATCGTGAAGTCGTATCCGCCGTGGGCGAGTTGGATGCCCATCGCGATCCCACCGAGGCCGGCGCCGACGATCGCCACCGTCGGCTTCTTCGGCACTGTGGTCATCCTCAATCCCCCGTGCTCAGCGGACCCCGGGGCGTACGTCGCGAATGAAGGCTATCAATTTCCGGGCGGAGTACGGTTGCCAACCATGACGCGCATCGCACCATCGGCGGCATTCGCCGAGATACCCGTTGTCGACCTAGGACAGGGTGATCGGATCAACCTCGGCGTCGCGGCCATTGTCGGCCGGCTGGGAGAGGTCGCGGAAGGACTCGGCGCACTCAACGCGGCCCTTCGGTCGACCGGAACGCTTCCTCCCCGGCTGCTCGAGCTGGTCCGGTTGCGCATCGCGTACCACAACCAATGCCGAAGCTGCATGTCCGTTCGCTACCAGAGCGCCATCGACGACGGGCTCACCGAAGACGCCGTGTGTTCCTTGGAACGTCCGGCCGACGCGGCTGACCTGTCCGACGCCGAACGTGCTGCACTGAAGTTCGCCGACCTGTTCGCCACCAACCACCTTGCGATTGACGACACCGTCTATGACGAGTTGCGCAGCCACCTCACCGAAGACCAACTCGTCGAGCTTGGTGTGCACTGTGCCATCGCCCTTGGCATCGGACGGCTCACCGCGACATGGGATGTCACCGACGACATCCCCGATGCCTTCCGGTCCGACACCGACGGCCGCGTAACGCCGTGGTTGTCCGCCGGCGTCGTCGCATCGGGTTAAGTTCGGCCGCAAGGGTTCACGACAGTGGAGATGTGGGAACTGGTCGCCCGCGAACACATCCGCGACACTCTCGCGCGATACAACTGGGCCGGTGACGCCGGCCGGCTCGACGAACTTGCCGAGACCTTCTGCGCAGACGGTGTACTGGAGATACGCGGCCTCGAGCCGCTGCGCGGCCGCTCCGAGATCGTCGTGTTCCTCGGCGGTGTCACGGGCAACATCACCGTCAGCGCCGAGGTCAAGCCGATCGTCCGGCACAACGTCGCCAACGTGCTGTTCACCGAACTGACTCCCGACCAAGCGCAAGTCACGTGCTACTTCACGGTGGTCACCCATATCGGGCTCGACCACATCGGCCGCTACCGCGACACTTTCGTGCCCGACGGCAACACCTGGCTGATCAAGCATCGCAAGGTGTCGACCGATTGGGCAGCCCCCAACTCGGCGATGGCTCGGCAATCGTCCGGCTGATCCGAAACGGCGGCGGGGCGCGTCACAGTTTCGAGATACCATCCGTGTCGGCGTAATTATCGGCCTATGATTCGCCGCACCTTGCTACATCACACACACAGGACGCCCTGATGAGCTACCCCGCACCCGCACCGCAGCCTGGCTGGTACCCCGACCCGTCCGGCGGGCCAGGACAGCGTTATTTCGACGGACAACAGTGGACGCTACATGCACCCCCACCACCACCGCCGCCGACGATCGTCATCAACAACAACGTCGGCGCCCCCGCGCCTGTGGTCGTCACCACCGGCCCTAATCATGGCCTGCATTTAGTCCTCACCCTGCTCACATGCGGCATGTGGCTACCGATCTGGCTGCTCGTCGCAATCGTCGGCAATCGTCAGGTGCACGTGGCCGGGCAACC
>NZ_JBKQTQ010000041.1:0-4552 GCF_052143115.1 Mycobacterium sp. | reverse complement strand
GCTGCGTAAAAACAGCTGTAGCACAGGTCCTCGCCGGGCCAGGACGCTCGTCGCTGGTTGGCCATCCGCTCACACCGGCTGCAGCGGAACCGCCCGCCGGTAACCCGCGGGCGGCCCCGTTTGGTTGAGCGCCTGTGGGGGCTAATCGTCATCGCTGATCACCCTGGCTCGGCGCGGACGCACCGCTTTGTTGAGCTCGACCACATTGGGCCTGGGCACGCTCTGCGAGCTGGCCGACGCTTTGCGTTGGCGGACATCGGCCGCGGTCACGGTGACCAGGTCCTCGACGCCGCAACCCAAGATATCGCACAGTGCGGCGATCATTTGAAGCGAAACCCGTTCGGGGCGTTGATGAACCACGCGATACACCTGTGGCCGTGAAAGCTTGATCCCCCGTTCGACAAGAAGGGGAATCAGATCGGTACTGTTGTGCATCCCACGAGCGGCCATCAGCTCGGCCAACCGCCAGGTGTAGTCGACTCACCGTTTCATGAGCTTTCCTCCCCCAACGACAGCGCGGTGTTGATGGTGGTGTCCAACACCCGGCGCAACGTGCTGACCCGGTAGTCGCTGGACACGCAGGTATACAGCGACGTCGTGCTGGCATGGTCGTGACCCATCTGGTCCTGGACGAACCTGGCATCCCAGCCGTCTTCGATCAAATGGGTGGCATACGAGCGGCGCAGCGAGTGCAGATCCAATCCGTCTGGCAACGCCAGATCCCGGCAATACCGGCGGAACCGGCGCAACAGCGTGTTCTCGGCGACCAACGCGCCTCGCTCGCTGGGAAATAGGTCAAGCCCATCGGTCATAGCCGGCTGACCATGGGCAAGCCAGTCGGTGATCACCTCCGGCGTCCAGGTGAACACCGTTCAGCACGCCGCGCCGCTTGGGTGGGGATCCCTTCTTGGCCTTGCCGTAGCGCACCTGAACGACGCCGTAACCGCCGAACTCGCGGGCGTGAGCATTGCGGGACAAATCCACAGTCTGCAGATGGCGCAGTTCGTTAAACCGCAGGCCGTAGGAGTAGGCGAGCTTGAACATCGTCGCGTCCCGGTAGGCCGGCAGCCAGCCCTTAGGCGCCGAGGCCGCGATCAGCGCCACCTGGTCGTCGGCATGGTCGAAGAAATCCTGCAGCGCTCGTTTGGTGAACGCGCGCTTGGTCGGGGACTGCTCGTTGTCCTGCACATGGACCGCGGTGTTCCAATCGAAAAACACCTGAGCAGGATGCGTGCCGAATCGCTGTTCGCACACCCGATCCCACCCGTAGTCGGGATCGCTGACATACGAGCAGAACAACCGCAACGCATTCTGGTAACGACGCACAGTCGACTGCTTGCATCTTTTGACCGACCGCAGATCGCCGAAGAACTCCTCCACCAAGGCCGGCGTCCACATCCACGGGAACTCATTGGTGTGCTCGACGAAACGCTCGACCAGCCGGATTCGTCCCGCAATCGTGTCATGGCCTAGGTTGCGGCACATTTGCTGATTGCGCCATCCCTCGAGCATCTCGTCGACGGTCTGCGCCTCTGGATGCAGCAGCGGAACCGACCCGACGACATGTACGCGGCCACTCTTGTCGAGGGGCAAATCAGCCTCCTACCCGGTCTCATTAGATGCATCATTGAATCATCCACTGAATCAATACCACATCGCTGCAGCTAGACGCGTCACGTTCAGGACACTTCGCGCCGGCGTGTCGGCGAACCGAGCCATACCGAAAGCCCCCGCCCACGTCGTCGCGCCCCAAAACGGTCATTTATCAAGGCTTCTCGGCCGCAACGGCGCCAGCCCGATGGCCAACCGCCAGTCAGGACCGTGATTCATCTGATGAAAACGGCGAGGTTAAAGATGGATAATCAATCTTATCCATGAAACAGCGCCTGTGATTTGGCTAGACGCTCCCTCGTGGTAGCACCCATCGATGCTGAAACGTCAATACCATTGCGGCGGTTTCGAAGTCAGCGTGATAGTGGACAACGGTGAGTTGGTGTGCGGCGGCGAGGGTCGCGGTGAGCAGGTCGGCCATGCCGACGGCTCGATGTTGGCCGGTTCGTGCCAAGGCTCGCTGTGCGCCGAGTGCGGTCTGCCAATGCTCGTCATTGGTCGGCAGATACTCGTAGGCGGCGCGGCGGTCCGCCCAGAGCTGCTCGTATTCGGCCGGCCCGCGGGCACTGTAGAGCGCTTCGGCATCCAGCGATGCTGTTGTGGCGACCACACCATCTTCGATCAGCGGCCGCAGGCGCCGAGACACCTCGGTGTGGCGCATCCTCGCGGCGGCGCTGGTGTCGATCAGATAACGCGCGATCAGCGCCACACTTCCCCGCGCTCATCTGGGTCGGCCATGCCCTCCAAACCACCCTGCTCCAGCCATTCGATCTGGCGCGCCCGCTCGGACTTGGCAGCCGCTTGCTGCAGCGCAATTCGCACAGTGTCCGAGACACCGGTGGTCCTTAGTTCACGCTGCGCCGCTGCAAGAAGGTCGTCGTCTAAGTCGATCAATCTCTTAGGCATAAGTCCCCTCAGACGAGTATATACTGTTTACGCATCGTGTATATACCCGGCATGGTCGGATACATACTCCGACACGCATCTCGATCATGGCGTGTCAGCGTTCGACCTGACCGAGCTGCAGTGTATCCAAATCCGTTGGGCCGCAATAGTTCACGAAGAGGATGATACTACGTGCGCCTATTGCAGAGGCGATATTTGCTCCTCACGCAAACTGTGGGTTCAATTCCAGGAACACAGGAACACGTCTATGTCGAGAATCGCCCGTCGCAATGCTCGCAAGTCCTGCTCCGGTGCTTCCACCCATCCTGCATCGGAGTCATCCAAGTCTTCGCCGTCGATATCGACCGGAAGTAATCGGCGCGGAGCGTTCTGGGTGTTAATCAAATCCACGTACGCCCCGTAGTCGATGACGTAGACGTCGTACCTTTCCCCTGGCTCGTCTTGCGCCGAGTAGCCCCGGCGAACGAGGTGGAGAACTCGCGCGTCGAATAGTTCGGTAAGTAGCGGCGCGCGTCTGAGGAAACGATCCCCTCCACGGCGGCCCATTGCCGTCAGCGCCAGGTCGCGCACAACGCGCCCGGCAGGCGAGCTGCGGTGATAGGCCCTACCGTTCTGCCTCGACTGCTCGTGAACCCGGGTGGCGCGCTGCACTCGACTCACCGAACATCGACACAGCGCGCTTGTTGGGTCGGGATCCTGGGCCAGCGCCTGGCCGATCGACCAGGCATCTTCCATCGCCATCGCCGCGCCCCGGGCGAGGTAAGGAAGCATCGCGTGGCACGCGTCACCCAGCAGCGCGATGCGGTCGCGGACCCACCAGCGGGGCACCGGGTGGTCGAGCAGGGCCCACTGATGAACGTCGGATGTTGCACCGAATAGTGCATGCAAATGCGGTCGCGCGCCGCGGAAGGTGGCACAGTTGGTAAGTCCGCAGGGGATTGAGCCGTCTCGGCGAGCAGTCACTTCTGGCGGTTCCCATCGCCGGTTAGGTCGGTACCGCGGTCTCCGACGCGCGGTACCATGCTTATGCCGAGCAGGCGCTCACGCGTCACACCGTGGCCGCCACTGTAACCCAAGACAGCGCTACCACGGCCGAAAGTGCCACCGGCACAATCGGTGTGTTAGCCGAATGGCGCGACCTGTGCAGCATGCACGCCGGTTGGCTGGCGTGGGACCAGCACGTCAAGGCCGGTGATCGCCTTGACGTCGCAGGCCGGCTTCGAGGGGGTCTGCGCTGGCTCGTCATTTTTGTTCTCTGCATCACGCAGCAGCGTCGCTGGTGGCCATCACCCTGTGGCCGCTTGACTGGATCCGCTGCGCGCAATGGGACGCGAGCTACGGTGCTTGACCGACGATGACGGCGGCCGCGCCAACAGTCATCACTGACGCCGCACCGCAACCGGGACTAATCGCGGAGGCGACGGTACGGCCAGAGACGCGGCCCGATCCCGAAATGTGTTGATTGATCGATGTTGCCCGTTGGAATCGTCATCGTTGATTCAATGCCCTTACCGCGCTGGGAAGGGCCATGAAGATTCTGCCTTCGACGATCTTTGTCAGCATGCCTGCGGCCTATAGGCCATCCCGCAGGTCTTGTTTGACCCTGCATCGCGAACACGATTCCGCGGCCGGCACAAATCGCCGAGCACGGTCGAGTACGTCAAGTGCGGTCAAGTTGCCGCACCAGGCAGATCAGCCCCGCGACGTCAGCGGGGCCGCACCACAATCACCGGGACTTTCGCCGACTGCGCTACCGCCGAGCTGACCGAGCCCAACAGCATGCCCGCGAATCCGCCGCGGCCGTGACTACCCACAACCACCACCTGACTGTCTTCAGACTCCTGGCGCAGCCAACGGGCCGGGTCGTCACGCACAACCCGTCGATGCACCTGCACGTCGGGATACTGCTGCTGCCAGCCGGCCAGGCGTTCGGTGAGGAGTTCGCGTCCCTGATTTTCGTGCTCGGGGCAGTCTTCGGTGAAGATCCCGACATCGCTCCAGGCGTGCAAGGCCACCAGATCAACGCCCCGGCGCG
>NZ_JBKQTQ010000040.1:0-8086 GCF_052143115.1 Mycobacterium sp. | reverse complement strand
GTCCTTCGCTTGAAGGACGAACGACACTGCAAAGCCGCCCAGAGCGGTCCTATCGTGAATCAGATGATAAGCGTTGAACCCGTCACCATCCTCTCGGCAAGCGAAAGCTGGGATCTGCTGGCAAGCGTGGCGTTAGGGCGTCTCGTCACGAGCGTCGAGAGCCAGCCCGAGATCTTTCCAGTCAACTTCGTCGTCCAGCGACGCACCGTGCTTTTTCGCACCGCCGAGGGCACCAAGTTGGTCAGCGCCGCGATCAACAATCGTGTTCTTTTCGAGGCCGACGATCACGATGCCGCCGAAGGCTGGAGCGTGATCGTGAAGGGCACGGCACGCATGCTCCGTACCAATGAGGAGCTTAAGGAGGCTGAGCGGGCGCAGTTGCTGCCCTGGACTGCGACCTTGAAGCAACATTACGTTCGCATTCACCCGGTCTCGATTACCGGCCGCCGTTTCCGGTTCGGTCCGGAACCCAGCCCGGAATCCACATTCGCCTGATTCGTACGCTCCGGGGAGCCGGCTGCCACCTGATCAATCGTTCGGCTAGCGCCATAAACGAAGGGGTGCGGCGCCCGACCAGCCTCTCAACCACCACAGTGCTTCGACGATCGCAGCGCCGAACAAACCGATCGCCAGCGCGGTGGCGGTCAACGCGATGTTCGAGGGATCGAGCATGAATTGCTCCCGCGCGAACGGAATGCTGAAGATCACCACGTACGCGGTGCCGGACAGCGCGACCAACACGACCCGCCACCAGGAGTACGGCCGTGCCACCACCGCGAGCACCCACACTGCGATCACCAAAAGGGTGATCAACGCCGATGTCGACGCCTGCATCTGCTGGGCCGGGGTGGCCGCAGCGCCCCTGAAGGCCAACAAATAGCATGCGAAGGTGGCGATCCCGACGACTGCACCATTCGGCACCGCGGCCGTCATCACCCGCCGCACGAAACCGGCTTGCGCACGTTCGTTGTTGGGTGCCAGCGACAGGATAAACGCGGGAATGCCAATGGTGAACCACGCGGCTGTAGTGACTTGGATTGGCTGGAACGGGAACATCAACGCGTTGACGCCTAACGCCTTAGCGCCCAGGCCGGTGACACCGATCAGCAGCGCCAGCAGCACCGAGTACACGGTCTTGGTCAAGAACAGGTTGGATACCCGTTCGATGTTGCCGATCACGCGGCGTCCTTCGCCCACCACGTAAGGCAGCGTGGCGAACCTGTTGTCCAGCAGCACAATCTGGGCGACGGCCCGTGCCGCCGAACTCCCCGCCCCCATGGCGACGCCGATGTCGGCGTCCTTCAGGGCCAGCACATCGTTGACACCGTCACCGGTCATCGCCACAGTATTGCCCCGTGATTGCAAGGCGCGCACCATCGCACGCTTCTGGTCGGGGCGGACGCGGCCGAAAGCGGTGTATTTCTCCAGTGTTCCGGCTAGCTCATCGGGATCGGTGGGCAACTTCCGCGCGTCGAGCACCTCCCCGGACAAGCCCAATGCTGACGCTACCGCACCCACCGATACTGCATTGTCGCCCGAGATCACCTTCACCGAAACCTTCTGCGCAGCAAAGTAGTCCAACGTCTCGCGGGCGTCGGGCCGAACCCTTTGCTCGAGCATGACCAGGGCGCCGGGGATGACGTCGCCCGGCGCGTCGGGATGGTCGACAGGCAGATTGGTGGACCCCAGCAGCATTACGCGCAGCCCGCGGGATCCGGCCTGCTCGGCCTGCTCCGCGACCCCTGAAGATGGGTCCAGCAGCACGTCCGGCGCCCCGAGAACCCAGTTGCCCCGCCCGGAATAGGAGACGCCGCTCCACTTGGTCGCCGACTTGAACGGAGCGGTCGCCGTGGCGGTCCAGCCTGGTGGGTTGCGGTAGGCCTCGGCGATAGCCTGGATGCTGGCGTTGGGGCGGGCATCGTCGGCGGCCATCGACGCCAGCACATGGACGATGGTGTCCATGCCGGTCGCGGAGTCGAGCCGCCGCACGTCGGCGACCTGCATCCGGTTCTCGGTCAGGGTGCCGGTCTTGTCGGCGCATACCATGTTGACCCGGGCCAGGCCCTCGATCGCGGGCAACTCCTGTACCAAGCATTTGCGCCGTCCTAGGCGAACTACCCCGACCGCGAACGCGATCGACGTCATCAAAACCAGGCCTTCGGGAACCATCGGGACCAGCGCCCCCACCGTGCGCAGCACCGACTGCTGCCAGCCGGCATGAGTGGTGAACAGCTGTGTGTAGATGATCAATAGCCCAGCGGGAATCATTAGGTAGGTGATGAACGCCAGGATCTTGTTGATCCCGGTGCGCAGTTCGGAGCGCGCAAGGGTGAACTGGCTAGCCTCTTGCGTGAGCCGGGAGGCGTAGGCGTCGTGTCCGACTTTCGTGGCCCGGTACGCGCCGGTGCCGGCGACGACAAAGCTGCCGGACAGCACCGCGTCGCCGGTGCCCTTCAGGACTGAGTCGGCCTCGCCGGTGAGCAGCGACTCGTCGACTTCGAGGCCGGATTCCTCGACCACTACTCCGTCGACAATGAGCTGGTCGCCCGTGCCTAGGTCGATGATGTCATCGAGCACTACCTCGTTGGGCAGGAGTTCACGTGTCCCGTTTGTGCGGCGCACCAGTGGTTTGGCCTGCCCGACGATCGCGAGTTTGTCCAGCGTCTGTTTGGCTCGTAGTTCCTGCACCGTGCCGATGAAGCTGTTGGCGATGATCAAAACCCCGAACAGACCGTTGATCACCGAACCGGTCGCCAGCACGAAGGCGAACAGCACACCTAGGATCGCGTTGATCGGGGTGAACACGTTGGCCCGCACGATGTCGGCCACGCTGCGCGTCGCCCGGCTTGGCACGTCATTGACTTTGCGCTCGGCAACCCGCTGGGCCACTTCGGCGTCGGTGAGCCCGGTGGCGAGCGACGACGTCATGGAGCGCAAGCCTATCGAGCGAGCCCGGGAATCCGTAGATTCCGGGGCCAAAAGTCACTCAAGACTGCTGGCATTCATCCTCTGGTCGACCGGCCCTCCCAATGAAGGCCGCGGGAAAGGCCAGCAGCAAGTTCCGATCCGACTGGTGACGATCGTCGACGGTTGCGGCTCAATGCATTACGAACCGTTGATGATCCATTGTCGTGCTTGCTCGATCTGCTCGCCGGGAAAATGCCGAATCTTCGCTGACACAAAGTGCGTTGCCAGATGCTCGGCGACATCCCCGACGTGTGAGTCGGTGACGAGCGCGACCTTCTTGATGTGCTTTTGATGATCCCGAACGAAGCGAAAGTGGGTGACCATCGCCCCGAAACTGTCCCAGCCCGGGAATGCCGGGGCGTTGATAATGAGGCCCGCAAGATCGCCAGTTGCCTCGATCTGCGGATCAACCGCTTTTGCCAATTCGGCGAAATCTTTCTTGTCGAGCGCGGATTTGGGTCGCACCTGCAGGATGGAGTGCGCGGTATCCAGGTCGTAGTCGATCATGTTCTGCTCCTAGAGAATCGTTGTGTCAGAGGCTGAGGCGGCGACGGTGGTGATCACTAAGCCTCGACCGGCCGCGCTACGATCACAGGCATACGGACGGATTGAACGACCGCGTTGCTGACCGAACCCAGAAGCGTGCCCGCGAGACGACCCCGGCCGTGGCTCCCCAGGACGGTTAGCTGCGCGGATTCCGATGTATCGACGAGCGCGCGGGCCGGCCGATCGCAAACGATGAGCCTGTGCACGGTCACGTCGGGGTAGCGTTCTTGATAGCCTGCCAACGCCTCGGCCAGAAGGCGCTCTTCTTCGGCCTTCACCGCCGACCAGTCCAAACCCGGAAGTTCGAAAATTTCCTTGTCGCTCCAAGCATGCAGTGCTATCAAGTCGACGTGGCGACGCGACGCCTCGTCGAATGCGATTGCAGTAGCGAGTTCTGAGGCTGGCGAGCCGTCAGTGCCCAAGAGCACGGGAGCCTGTGCGGGATGTGGCATCCGCGGATCCTCGTCGCGGATGACCGCGACAGGACAATGTGAATGCCGCATCAGCTCAGAACTGACGGAGCCGAGCAAACCGCGAGCCAATGCTCCCCGTCCGTATGTGCCCACGACCATGAGCTCGGCCGTTTTGGACAGGTCGGCGAGCGTCGGGACGGTTGCCGAAAAAAACAATTCGCTGTCGATCGGTATCGGCAGATTGTCGTTCGCGGTATCACGGGCGATCTTCAACGCGTCTGCGAGGATCCTGCGACCCTCGTTTTCGTGCCATTCCGCAAATCGGTCCAGCGTTGGGGCCTGCGCCCATGTCGAAACGGTGGGATTGACCACGTGGACCAGGGTTAGCGGTATCTTGCGCGTGACCGCGTCATGCGCTGCCCAAGATACAGCGGCATTCGATGCTGCCGATCCGTCGACGCCGACGACGATGCCATGGTTCTTGGTGTGTTTTGGCATTTCACTCTCCTTAAGTCAAAAGCAACGCTAGGCCGCGTCGGATCGCCCGTCACGAGGCATTAGTCCTCAAATTCGCGGTCGTAGGACCCTCGTCCGTGCGATGCTGCCGACCGCACTCGGTGCCCGTAGTGCAGCAGAATCGATTCTGGTAGGTACGACGTTTCAAACACTGCGATCGACGCGGCAAAATTAAAAGCTGAATCACACTGCCGAATTTCTGGCCCGCACTGAGGAACCCGTCCAGCTGGCCGTCGTGGGCAGTGACGCGGCGGGTCACATCGCCCGAATTGTCGGTCGAGTAGGTCACTCTTTGTTTGACCGCGCCGCGTATTCGGCACTGGTGGTCCGCAGCTGACGGTGAGCGCCACCGTTGACAAATCATCAAATGCACGTCGGTGTTTTGTTCACGAACGCGCGCCGGCCGGTAGCTCGAGTACTTGCACAGTGCTCGATCACCTTCGTCGCGGGTTACTGAGAAAGGCTTCGTAGGTTAAGGGCTAATGCGAGTTGTGCCAGAATTTTTCAGCCTGGTCGGTGCAGTCGCCTAACGCTTGGCTGGTGTCGATGGGGTGAGCAGTGTCCCACGCGTCGTCGCGGACCGCCAAGGCCCGGGCGATGTGCGGGGTCGCGTCCGAGGCGCTTGGCGCCCGGTGCCCTACTCGCTCGACTGCTGCGCCCACTGACGTCCAGCAGACGATCTCGAGCAGTGTCGATGCGGTCTGGCTGGCTAGCGCATGGGCCAGACGACGATGACGGGGATCCCGCCAGGTGCCGTCGAGGATCACGGGTCTCCCGCCAGTCAGGGATAAGCGTGCGCGTCGGATGACTTCGTGATACACGGCAGCGACCTGGTCCGGCCGATAGAGGCCCTCGTCGAGGATGCCGGCTTCGCCGTCGATCGTGCCGTGCTTTTGCAACTCACGTCGCACATCGTCGGTGGAGATCACTTCTGCGCCAACACGTTCGGCGAGCGAATGGGCGAGTGTGGTCTTGCCGGTGCCAGGGGCGCCGCCGATGAGGACCAACCGAAGCGCCCCGGCCGTTAGATGTTCGACCGCCAGCGTTAAATGACGCGACGCGTCAGCGGAGGCATCGCGGTTTTTCTGCGCGAGCCGTATACAGTCGACCTTCGCCCGGACCACTGCGCGGTAGGCGATGTAGAAGTGCTTCAGCGAAGCTGGGGCGTTGTCTTTGGCAAAGTGACTGTAGGTATCCAGGAAGTAGTCGGCAAGGTCTTTGCGTCCGAGGAATTCTAAATCCATCGCCAAAAACGCCGCATCGTCGATGCGGTCGACGTACCGCAGATCATCGTCGAAATCCAGGCAATCGAGCAGCACCGGACCGTCAGGCATGCAGAAGATGTCATCGGCCAACAGATCGCCGTGTCCGTCGACGATACGTTCATCGACGATGCGCTGCCCGAACAGTGCCGCACGACCTGCAATGTAACCTCTTGCCAGGCATTCGATTTGCCCGAGTAATTCGGGCGGCGCCACTGTTCCGGCGAAGTGCGCAAGTTCGGCAAGATTTTCTTGCCACCGTGCGCTGATGGCGCCAACCTTGCCTTGCGCGTCCACGGGCCGCCTGTGATGCGCGCGGTTGTGAAAGGTCGCCAATGCTTCCGCGATGTCGGCCAGTTCACCTTCCACCGGGGCGCCACGTTTCACCAGCGTGGCTAGTCGCCGGGAGTCGGGGTAGCGGCGCATGACGATGACAGGCTCAGCGGGACCCCCGGCAGGATCGCTCCAGTGCCCTACTCCCAGGTAGCTCTCGGGCGTCAGCCGGCTGTTGAGCAGGACTTCCCGGGCGCAGGCCCGCTCGCGGCGGTCGACAGTGCTGAAATCCAGGAAGTCGGTTGTAACGGATTTCTTTGCCTTGTACGCCTTGTCACCGGCGAGCACGACGACACCCGTATGTGTTTCGTGCACTTCGAGATACGGGCTGATCTCTCCCGCGGACACTTCAGGTACCTGACCGGCCTGTTCCATGGCACGATCCTGTGCCGGTGCGAGCGCTCGGCGTAGCGTCGGAGGGCCACAGTCGTGGCGGTGAAGGTCACTACGTGCCAGGGCCGAAAGTCCCTGCCGCATAGATAGGCGAACGGCGACGCCGTCGGGACCAATGACTCTAGCAGCGCACAGCGCCCTCGATAGGGTCGATCTCAGGCCGAACGGAGGAAATGACATGCCTCAAGCGGTGCTGGACATGGAGGTGGTTAAGAGGGCGGTACAGCTGGCGTGCCGCGCGCCGTCGGTGCACAATAGCCAGCCGTGGCGCTGGGTAGCCGAGGGTGCAGGGCTACACCTGTTCGTCGATCGGTGCCGGTGGGTGCACAGTGCCGACCGGTCCGGCCGGGAGGCGATCATCAGTTGCGGGGCTGTCCTCGATCACCTTCGCATCGCCATGGTGGCGGCTGGCTGGCAGGCGCACATTGAGCGGTTCCCCAACCCGAACAATCGAGATCATTTGGCATCGCTCGAATTCAGTCCACTCGAATTCGTCACCGACGCCCAGCGCAAGCGGACCGAGGCGATTCTGCAGCGCCGAACCGACCGGCTTCCGCTGGGCCGCCCGACGTACTGGGCGTCGTTCGAACCGGTGTTGCGCAGCAGTGTCGACGAGAGTGTCGCGATGCTCGATGTGCTCTCCGATGACGTGCGACCACAGCTGGTCGAGGCGTCGCAGCTTACCGAGGCGCTGCGCCGCGACGACGCTTCATACCACGCCGAACTGCAATGGTGGACATCGCCTTTCGCGCTATCCGAGGGTGTGCCTCCGGACGCGCTGGCATCCGACTCAGAACAGCAGCGGGTCGACGTGGCGCGGGATTTCCCCTCCCGCAGCCATCTGGACCGCCGCGTGGACGTCGCCGTGGATTGGTCGAAAGTCCTTGTACTGTCGACCGCTGAGGACACCCGAACGGACGTCTTGCGCTGCGGCGAAGCCCTGTCCACCGTGCTGCTGGAGTGCACGATGGCCGGCATGGCGACCTGCGCGCTGACTCATCTGATCGAGTTGCGCGACAGCCGCGATATCGTTCGCACGCTCATCGGCGGACGCGGGGAGCCGCAGGTGCTGATCCGTGTCGGCATAGCGCCGCCCATGGAAGACCTTCCTGCGGCAACACCACGACGGCCGCTCGACGATGTGCTGGAAATCCGCTAGCCAATCCGGGCGGTCTTGCGAGTTCTGACGGCATTTCCCACCCGTGAGCACGCGCAGAGTCGCGCTCGCGAGCCCTGTTTCGTTCGATGCCGCTTCTGCTCGCGCAGGTCCGGTGACCTTTGGCCCTGGCCAGCAACCAGCTCCGTGACGTAGCACGGTAAGTATGCGCCACAGAACAGAATTGCCACAGGCCATCGACGTTGACGTGACAACGCACGATGAGTTTCCGGGAGCGGCCGATTACGCGCGCAGCAAGATCGGCGAGCTCGGGCGGTACACCAGCCGACCGGTGCTGCAGGCCCGCGTCAAACTGACCAGGCATCGCGATCCGGCGGTGCAGCGGCCCGTGGTCGCGCAGGCCAATCTCGACGTCGATGGCCGGCCTGTCCGCGCTCAGGTCCAGGCAGAGACCGCGCGAGAAGCGGTCGATCTTCTCGCGGCGCGGCTGCGCCGCCGGCTGGAACGCGCCGCCGAACACTGGGAGGCGCGCCGCGGCG
>NZ_JBKQTQ010000039.1:0-34993 GCF_052143115.1 Mycobacterium sp. | reverse complement strand
GCGTCTGCGACGCGAACAGGATGTGGATCCGGAACGAGCGGCCTTTGCGCGCAACGTAATCGAACAGCTCGGCGTACTCGGGGTGGTCGGCGAGCATCAGGGTGAACTCGTCGGCGACCACGAACAGCGTCGGGATGGGCGCCAGATCATGTCCGGCGGCGATCGCGTTCTCGTATTCGGTCACCGAGTTGAACGCGCTGCCCTGCACGTTCCGTCCGGCCTCACGCAGCATCATTTCCCGACGCGCGACCTCACCGCGCAGCGTGTCGGCGAACCTATCGGCCAACGCCTTCTTCTCGGCCATGTTCGAGATCACGGCGACGACCTGCGGGAAGTTGCGGAAGATATCGGCGCCGGCCTCACCTTTGAAGTCGGCGTAGATCACGATCAACCGGTCAGCGGAGTGAGTCGTCAACAGCGACAACAGGATCGACATCAGCGTTTGCGACTTGCCCGCGCCGGTCATGCCGATCATCAAGCCATGCGGACCCATCCCGCCCTCGGCTTCGTCCTTGAGGTCGAAGATCAGCGGCTCGCCGGTCGCGGTGACACCGATCGGAACCCGCAGCTCGTCGTCGCGGTGTCGTGGTGCCCACATCGTCGGCACGTCCAACCGGGACGCGTCCGGGATTCCCAACAGCGTCGTAAATGCCGCGCCGCGGGTCGCGCTCGATTGCAGGCCGCTGTGGGTCGGGTTGGAGTCCCACCGCGACAGTCGGCGCGCGAGGTGGCCGGCGTCGTCAGCGCCCAGCTGGTCGACGCTGTCGATGTAGCGCTGCCAGCCGCCGGTGTGCCAGCGGTCGATGGCGGCGTCCGCAATCCGCAGGATCGGCCGTTCGGGATCTGAATATTGCTCGCGATGGGGTGCCTTCGCCGATCGATGCACGACGGTGACCCCGGCCCGGCCGACCGCCAGTGCCGAGCCACCCAGGTCGTAGTCGGGATCGTCAATCACGATCACTAAGTGCCGCAACGCATCACCCGGCCCGCCGGTGAATGCCGGGCGGTCGGTCAGCGCCGGGCCGAGCAGCGCGGCCAGCTCGTCGGGTTTGGTGGACAGGTAACGGGCCGGGCCGACGCCGTCGAGTTCGCCGGGAACGTCGACGTGCGGCAGCCACTTGAGCCACGACCATTCCGGCGCCTCGAGATCCGGAGCAGCCACCGCGACGCCGAGCACCGTCGGGTCGTGCCAGGTCACCGCCTGAGCGATCCACGCCCGTATCGCCCCGCGCACCTCGTCCCCGTCGCCGAGCACGGTGATCCGGGACACCTTGGTCAGGTCGATACCCGTCGGAACATCGCGGACGGTGCGCTGGGTGTCCAGCAGGCTGCGTAATGCGCTGTGCGACACCGGTTCCAGGTCAATCTCGTCGGCGGTGTCGTTGACCCGCAATGCGGTGTCCAGCGTTGCCGAGTGCAGGCCGGCCCGCACCACCAGAAAGTCGGCGTCGTGGGGGTCACGTTCCCACTGGCGCCGTGAGCCGGGTATCGCGGCCAAATCTGTCGGATCAGGATGCGACCACTCGGCCGCGACACGTTGATCGGCGGCCTGAGCCCGGATGTTGTCCCGAACCACCGACAGGTAGCGCAAATAGTCGGCCCGTTCGGCGTCGACTTCCGCGGTGCGGTTCTTGTTGTCGCTACCGCGGTAGAACGCGGTGGCGGCCAGCAGCAACACGAACGGGAAGAACAGTGTCTGCGGGGAGATCAGCCGAATCCCGGTGGCTACCAAGGCGACGATCATGCCGACGATCAGCAGCACGATCACCACCGGCAGGGCCCGTCGCAACATCGACGGCGGAATCACCCGGGGCAGTTCCGGAGGTGCTTCGATGTTGATGGTGCCCTTGCGGGTGGCCGGTGGTGGCAGCCGTCGGCGGGCCTCGAAGATCAGTCGGCTCACCGGTTCTCCCCCTGCGCTGCGGTACGACCGGGTCGGGAATCTGGCGCCAGGCCGTCGTGGGCGAGCAGTGCGTCGGCACGTGACAACGTCGGGCCGGGCGCGAACAACGACAGCACCGACCACGGGATCGGAGTCGGCGGCGGGTTCAGGCCAAGGACCTCAACGGTTTTGGCGGGCCCATTGACACCAGCCTGGTTGGCCTCATTGTCAACGCCGAAACGTACCCCGGTGTCGGAGACCCAGAACAGCGAGCCGGCGGCCGGCGAAGCCGCGTTTTGGCCGACGGTCGCGGTGAAATACCCGGTCCCGGGCGCCATCGCGACCCGGCTCGCGGTGCCACCGGTTCCGGCGCCGACCAGGTCTTCGGTGTGCACCGCCTCCGACACCGGAAGCGCCGAACCGGTCAGCAACGTCAGCGAATTCGTGGTCGCGCCGGCCGGCTTGTTCCAGTGCGCGCAGGTGACCGGATCGTGGGCGGCGTCGACCAGGCTGATCCGCTGATCGGGAAAGCGGCTGGTGTCCAGCATCCGGGACACCGGCAGCTTGGCGACCTGATCGGCGCTCAGCCGCGGCGGCTGATCCAGACCGTACGAGTTGGAGTTGCGCAGGACCGCGGCCAGCACCGGCGAGATCGCCTGCAGGCCGTCGGGCAGCACCGCGTAGTAGAGCATGCTGTTGGCTGAGGTGGCATCCAAGCCATGGGATTCGACCACGGCGCCGATCGGTGCGGGCACCGGCAGGCTGAACCGCGGTGGGCTTCCGGCGTCCGGGATGGCCGGCGCCGACAGTGGCGAAGACTCGGGGACCGCGTTGAACAGGCCGACGGCGATGGGCCGCGGCGCAGGTATGTCGCTACCCAGGCCCATCGCGCCGGTAACTGCGTGGTCGGCCAGGTTGATCCGGCTGCGGCGACCGTCCCACAGCAGCCAGGTGCTGGTGCCGTCACTGGCCAATACGGCGTGTCCGGCGCTCAACGGGGCGGCCCGGGTGCCGGTGCTGTCCGGGGTTCCGGCGATCACCGTGACCCCGGCGGCCGGGCCAGCGATGGAATCGCACACTGTCCAGTCGGCGTCCTTGCTGGTGTTTTGCACCATCCGCTCAGGGGCACCCGGAATACCGATCAGGTTGCCGCGCGGAATCTTGTCCAGCTCACTGCTCTTCACGGTTGTGGGGTTCACCGGCCGACCGACGATCAGCCGGGCCGACGTCAGATTCAGCACCGGGTGCAGTTGATCGCCGACCCGCACATACAACGCGGCGGTGGACCGGTCGGCCAGCACCTGGTTATTGGCCGCCGACCCATTGGGCCGGATCAGCGAGAACACGAAGCAACCCACCAGCGCGGTGATCACCATCAGCACGCCCATCAGCAGCGCGCGAGTCTGGGTGCGCAACGGCTCGACCAGCATCCGGGTGTCGTGCAACGCGATGCCGGATGCGATCCGGCGCATCACAAATCGCCAGCCACTCACCTGATGGCGGGTGACAAAGCCGCGGCGGTAGACCACCTTGTCGGGATTGTCGTTAACCGGGGTACGCGACGCGAACGAGCGTCGGTCGTCGCCGGGCTCGCGGCTCGTCATGCCGGCACCTCCAAGCGGAGACCTTCCAGCAGCCCCGGCACCGTGTTGGCCAGGTCGGCAGCGGTGATCGTTATGAGCTCCTCGTCGGTGAATTCACCGGTTTGTGCGTGTTCACTGTGGTCCAACCTGAATTCGCGTTCTTCTTCGGACTTTTCGACGACGTTACGGACGAACCGGCCGTTGCCGGCGATATCCAGACCGCGGCGTTCTACCCCCGCAGTATCGGGTTTCGTGATGTTGGCCAAGTGGGCGAACAATGCTTCCAGATCGTCGAGCGCAGGCTGTTCGAAGGCGCTGTCGCGTTTTTGTGCCATGAAGTTGGCGATCTCGATCAGCTCGGCGGGTTGGTACGACGGGAAGTCGATGGTGCGAGTGAACCGCGACCGCAGACCTTGGTTGGTGTCGAGGAACCGATCCAGGTCGGCGCGGTAGCCGGCGATGATGACCACCAGCCGATCGCGGTCGTTCTCCATCCGGGCCAGCAGCGTGTCGATGGCCACCAGACCGAAGTCGTTCTTGGCGCCGGTGGCCACCAAGGCGTAGGCCTCGTCGAGGAACAGCACACCGTCGAGTGCGCTGTCGATGATCGCGTTGGTCTTGGCCTCGGTCTCCCCGATGTGCTGACCGATCAAATCGGCGCGGTGCACCTCTTTGATGTTCTCCTTCTTCAACAGGCCAAGGCCGCAATAGATTTTCGCGACGACACGGGCGATGGTGGTCTTGCCGGTACCCGGCGGCCCGGTAAAGACGAGGTGGTGGGTGCGCTGCGCCACCTCCAGCCCCCGCTCCTTGCGTACCAATTCCATTGCTACCGCGCTCTTGAGCCGCGCCACCTGGTCTTTGACCCTCTCGAGGCCGATGAACTCACCGAGCTGGCGTTCTGCCTCGGACAGCAACACGGCTTTGCGTTCCTGGGCTCCGGGGTCGACGAAATCGCCGGGCGTGGGCTCGGTGGCCGGGTCCCACGGGTCGATGCGCGCGTCGATGCGATCCGCCGTGGTGGGCACGATCCCGAAGCTGGAATCCGTCAGTGCCTCTGCGACCTGGGCGTTCTCCGGGTTGGCGGCGTAGAGGTCCTGCAGCACCTCTCGTGCGGTGTCCTCGTCGCCGTCGGCGCGCAGCGCCAGCGCCTTGGCCAGCGCGCCGTCCACCACGGCGACAGCGACCGGACCGTCGGGCTCCTCGAGATAAGACAACGCCGCAGCAAACATGCCCAGCCGCGCCAGCGAGATCCCCAGGGCGATCTTGACGGCATGCGCGAAGCGCTCGTCGAGACCGGGGTCGTTGACGATCGGCGACAGCAGCTTGACCACATCCGCCCAGCGCTCAGCCCGGTACTGGATGGTGGCCGCGACCCAGCGGGCCTCCCGCGAGCTCGGCCGACGTTGAGTGACGTCGATGACCAGTTTGTGCGCGTCGGCGAATTGCCCCTCGGCTGCCAGTGCCGCGGCGTACGCGAGGTGAAAGTCGTCGGGTGCGGTCGCGCGGAACTGTAAATACAGCCCGGTGTCGTAGTGGAACCCCAGGGCGCCCGGCGCGAGTTCCGCCTGGCGCTGCAAGAGCCCCGCGGTCGCCGCCGCGCCCGAAATCGCTTCCAGCACACGGGTAGACGCGTCGCCGGCGGCGGCCAGCCCGACCCAGGCGTCGCACTGGTCATGGGCGATACGGGTGAGCGCGGTGAACCCGGACCGGGCGGCGGCCAGGTCGGCCGGTCGCTTTCGGTCGTAGACGGTCAGCCCAAGCGCCCGGCAACAGTTAGCGAATCGGCTCGTTAGGTCGTCATCCACCCGGGCCGTCGCCGGCCGTGTGGCAACCATGCCGGTGTCAGCGGTTTCCACGCCCCGTATCCCTTCAGACATAGTGTTGCCTAAGCTAACCTCGGGCCGAAGTTAGCATTGCATAAGCTAAGTGTCGAGATGCACGGATTGGGTCGATTCGTGGTCTCGGTCGCGGCGTCGCGGAAAGCCAACCGCTGCACGTCAGTCCACAAAACAGCCTCCCCGCGACGGCCTCCGGATCGCCGGCGAGACGCAAGGCTCCCCGACGCCGTCGGCACGATCGAACCGCAGCTTAATGAAAATGGGTGTCATTAGCGGCTGACTCTACGGCATAGCTTCTTCACTTTTTGACGGCTCTGACTAATCTGTTGCGGGCGACCATCGGCCCGGCCTCGACATCCGGTCCCGGAACCGGCCGGCCCACCTCGCGCAGGTAGTCGGCCAACGGGGTCGCCACCGCGGTCCAGCCGTGCTCGTCGAACCACTGATCGGCCGGAGCATGCCGCTCGTTGTAGAGCAGTTGGAAGAACACGCGCTGGTCGGCGGTGGCCGCACGCTCTTTTGCGACGGCGGCCGCATAGTCGTCGGGCGCCATCGGTGCGCCATCCTCCACGGCGACGTGGCTGGCCGGGGTGGCCAGCGCGTCGATGCCGGTGAACAGTTGCTGCTCGGCATCGGCCGGGAGATAGATCAACAGACCTTCGGCAATCCAGGCCGACGGCTTGGCGATATCAAATCCGCTGTCCCGCAATGCTTGCGGCCAGTCCTCGCGTAGGTCGATGGCAACCTCACGGCGTTCGGCGTTGGGTTTGGCTCCCTGTTCGGCGAGAACCTCACGCTTAAAATCGAGAACCTGAGGACGGTCCAACTCGAAGATCGTCGTCTCGGCGGGCCACGGCAGCCGATAGGCGCGGGAGTCCAAACCCGCGGCCAGGATGACCACCTGTCGGACGCCGGCGTCGGCGGCACGTCGGAAGTAGTCGTCGAAATACCGGGTGCGGGCGCCTTGGAAGTTGACGAAATACTCGCCCCAGTCAGGCGTTTTCAGTTGGTGTTCGGGAAGTTTGCCGTCCAGCACGTCGGCCACGTTTCCTCCCACGGCGCGACAGAACACTTCGGCAAACGGGTCGACAGCCAACGGGTCGGGTTTTTGCGCCTCCAATGCTCGAGCGGTGGCCACGAATAACGCGGTCGAACCGACACTTGTGTTGATGTCCCAGTTGTCGTTGTCAGTACGCACGGGAACCGACCCTACGCCCGCCCAGCAGCACGCTTTGTCGCCTGCAATCGCCCGGTCCAGCCACGACGGCATTCAATACGACGTTGTGTCGTAGAACAAGACCCCGTCCCCGTAGGGGGTACTTGCTCGGCTACACCAACGGCCGGCCGGCCTTTATCCGTCGGTCCAGATCCCACAGCAGCACGTTGAACGGGAAGCGCCGCACGAACCGCGGCAGCGCGTTGTTCATTGTCCGGAGCATGGCGATCAACCGGTCAAAACGGCGCTGCTTCGCGGCATCCCACGAAAATCGCATCTCGTCGCGAAAGCGTTGCGGCAGAAAGCCCGTGGTGAGCAGCAGCGCGAGACGTTCCGGCAGCCGGCGCAGCGGCTCCGGCAGCGTCACTGCGCGCACTCGACCCACGGCGATCGGATACAGGTAGTCGCGGACGCTGTCGTCGATGTGGACCTTGTCCAGTTGGTCTTGCCAGTAGCGGTCGAACGCGGCTCGATCCGGCGGCCACATCTCCGGTGGCACCTGCAAGGTGGTGCCGAGCACCATACCGTCGCGGTAGTGGCGGTCGGCGTCCTGCTCGTCCAGCTCGCCGACGAACATGCGATAGAAGTCGACCCCGCCTTTGTACAGGCACGCCGCCACCCACAGCTGTAGGTCCGGGTCGAACGCGTTGTACTCCACCGGGCTGTCGGGTGTCGAGTAAACCTGGGCATGCGCGCGGTTCACCGCGCGGCGAAACGCCGCCTTCTGCGCGTCGCTACCGGCCATCGCCACCGCAACATAGGTGAAAGTGGTGCGGGCCCGCTTGATCGGATGCAAGTCGACTCGGCCGCTCTCGACGCGGCTCTCCATCACGCCGTAGCCCACGCCTGGCCGGGCCAGCTGCATGATCACGTTCGCCGGGCCGAGCAGCAGCGCCATGCCCATCAGCCCGTCGTCGAAACGGACTTCTCGGCGCGTGCGGCGGCGCGTCAACCGGGCTATCGGCGGATCGCTCATCGCGCGCTCGACATGGCTGATCGGCTCGCTGACCGTCATCGGACACCTACCCGCTAATTGTGAGAACGCCTGTTTCCTGATATTGCGGCTTGGCGCGGACCGATGTCAAGATGGGATTCATGGCCTCAGCCCCGACCACGAGCGCACGGCCATACCGTGGCGTCGAGGCGGCCGACCGCTTGGCAACCCGCAGGTCCAAGTTGCTGGGGGCTGGCCTCGATCTGCTAGGCGCCGATCGGCAGGACGCCGCGGAGCTGACTGTTCGCGGCATTTGCCGGCGGGCCGGCCTGGCCGCTCGCTACTTCTATGAAAGCTTCGCCGACAAGGACGAGTTCGTCGAAGCGGTCTTCGACTGGGTGATTGCCGACCTGGCCGCCACCACGCAGGCCGCGGTGGCCGCCGCACCGCCACAGGAGCAGACCCGCGCCGGCATGGCCAACGTGGTCCGGACAATCGGCGGCGATCCGCGGGTGGGCCGTCTGCTGTTCAGCGCGCAACTGGCCAACGCCGTGCTGGTGCGCAAGCGTGTCGAATCCAACGCGCTGTTCGCGATGCTCTCCGGCCGCCACGTCGAAAACGCACTGCACGTACCGGAGAACGACCGGATCAAGGCGGCCGCGCATTTCGTGGTCGGTGGGGTGGCGCAGACGATCAGCGCCTGGCTGGCCGGTGCGGTGCGGCTCGATCCCAATCAACTCATCGACCAGCTCGCGTCACTCCTCGACGAGCTCGCCGATCCGAGCCTGTACAGCGACTGAATCCGGAGCGGTGAGCTAATGGGTGGCCGGGATGCGGCGATCGGCCGCCGTCCTCGGCACGGCCGGCGTATCGGTCGTTGTGAATTCTTTTGTCCAGCAGGCAAACTCAAGGGTGATTCCGTCGGGATCCTGGAAATAGAACGACCGCACGTAGACACCGGAATGCAGCGTGGCCGACACCTGCTTCTCGCTTTCATCGTGGTTGAGCACCGGGCCGACCCGAACGCCCTTGGCCTTGAGGCGCTGACGATACTCGTCGAACTTCTCCGCCGGGACATGGAACGCCAAGTGGTTCATGGTGCTGACCGCACTGGTGATCTCCCCGATGCCCGGAATGGCGGCCGGCGACGAGAGGCCCGGCACCCGATCGGGCGCGTCAGCGAACCAGAAAAACGCCACGCAATCACCGTTGCCGGCGTCGAAGAAAAAGTGCTGTCCGTCACCCTCGGGCAGGTCGAGCGATTTGATCAACGGCATGCCCAGGATGTTGGTGTAGAAGTCCACCGTGCGGGCCATGTCCGAGCAGACAAGCGCGACATGGTTGATCCCGCCGAGTTGGAACTCGGAATTGGTGTTGTGCGGTTTGATCATCTCCCGGCCCCCTCCCTCGGCATTGCGCATCGCTGGTTACGTGGCGGAGATCCGAATCTGAACCTAACATCAGATTCAGTTCCGTTCCAGCGAATGCGACGTTGCCGCGATCACGGCGATCCCACGGTCACGACGAAGGAGGCGCGCCGGTGTCAACCGTGTCCGAGCAGCCGACCCAGCGTACTCGATTGCCGACGAACCGCGGCCGCCGAACGCAGGCCGCGATCGACGCCGCCGCTCGGACAGTCATTGCCCGCAAAGGCATCCTGGCCACCACCATCGCCGATATCGCCGCGGAAGCGGGCCGGTCGACCGCGTCGTTCTACAACTACTACGACTCCAAAGAGGCAATGGTCCGCGAGTGGGCGCTGCGGTTCCGTGACGAGGTCAACCAGCGGGCGCTGCCGGTTATCCGGCATGGCCTATCCGATCGCGAGCGAGCGCAGCAGGCCGCGGCGGCGCATTGGCACACCTATCGAAACCGGTTGGCGGAGATGATCAGCGTGTCACAGCTGGCGATGATCAACGACGACTTCGCGCAGTACTGGGTCGACATTTGCGCAATCCCGACCTCTTTCATCACCGAAATGGTGCGGCGCGCCCAAGCGCAAGGCTATTGCGCGGGTGATGACCCACAGTTGATCGCCGTGGCGATCGTGGCGATGCTGAACCAGTTCTGTTATCTCCAACTCGCCGGTACCGGGTCGAGCCCGGCCGCCGCCCCCGACGATCAGGCCTGCATCAACACGTTGGCGAACATCTTCTACCGTGCCATCTATTACAAGGAGGTCCGCCCGAGGTGACTCGCACCGCCGGCACGCCCGGGGTTATCCGCGAATTCATCGGACTGCCATCGCCGACTGCCCGACGCGCCGGTGCGGGCGGACACCCTTGCCAGGGGCTGTATCACCGGGGCGTCGGACGCAAGCCGAAGGTCGCGATGATCGCCGCGCACTACCAGATCGACTTCTCTGAGCACTATCTCGCCGATTACATGGCGACCCGCGGCATCGGATTTCTGGGCTGGAACACCCGGTTCCGCGGTTTTGAGAGCAGCTTTTTGCTCGACCATGCGCTGGTCGACATCGGCATCGGTGTGCGCTGGCTGCACGAAACGCAAGCAGTGGAAACGATTGTACTGCTGGGTAATTCCGGAGGTGGATCATTGATGGCCGCCTACCAGGCGCAGGCGGTCGAGTCGCACGTGACGCCGCTGGCGGGTATGCGGCCCGCGGCCGGGCTGGCCGACCTGCCGCCGGCCGACGGCTATGTGGCCAGCGCGGCCCACCCGGGCCGGCCGGACGTGTTGACCGCCTGGATGGACGGCGCCGTCGTCGACGAGAACGACCCGATCGCCACCGATCCCGACCTCGACCTGTTCAACGAACGCAACGGGCCGCCGTACTCGTCGGAGTTCCTCACCCGTTACCGGTCAGCTCAGGTGGCGCGCAACAACGCGATCACCGACTGGGCCGAAAAAGAATTGAAACGTGTTCGGGCAGCGGGCTTTTCGGATCGCCCATTCACCGTGATGCGGACGTGGGCCGATCCCCGCATGGTCGATCCAACCCTCGAGCCGACCAAACGCCAGCCGAATATGTGTTATGCCGGCCTCCCGGCCAAGGCCAACCGTTCTGCGCACGGCATCGCCGCGGCCTGCACGCTGCGAAGCTGGCTGACCATGTGGAGCCTGCGGACCGCCCAGACCCGGGCCGAGCCGCATCTGGCCCGGATCACCTGCCCGGCCCTGGTGATCAACGCCGAGGCCGACACCGGTGTGTTTCCCTCGGATGCCCAACGCATCCATGACGCGCTGGCCAGCAGTGACAAATCGCAGTGCGCCATCAACACCGACCACTACTTCACCACACCGGGGGCACGCAGCGAGCAGGCGGACACCATCGCCAAATGGATTGCCAAGCGGTGGCGCTAAGGGTCCTCGCCCATTTCGTTGCCGGACCTAAGGTGCTGGATTTCCTAGCGCCGGAAGCCGATTGGCTTGCCATCCGTTGGTGCGCCGACGACGACACTCCTGATTCACAAGCCGCGTTCTATCGGGAATTGCCCGACGCCGAAGTGATATGGCATGTGCTGCGGCCGCTTTCGGCCGCCGACCTATTGCGCGCGACTCGACTGCGGCTGGTACACAAGTTCGGCGCCGGGGTCAACACCATCGACGTCGAGACGGCCACCCAACGCGGCATCGCCGTCGCCAACATGCCCGGCGCTAACGCGCCGTCGGTGGCCGAGGGAACGGTGCTGCTGATGTTGGCCGCACTGCGCCGCCTGCCGGCGCTGGACCGGGCCACCCGCGAGGGCCGTGGCTGGCCGTCCGATCCGCGGTTGGGCGAGACCGTGCGCGATATCGGCGCCTGCACTGTCGGGCTGGTCGGCTACGGCAATGTCGCCAAACAGGTCGCGGGCATCGTCGCCGCGATGGGCGCCACGGTGCTGCATACCAGCACCCGCGATGACGGGCTGCCCGGCTGGCGGCCGCTGCCGGAGCTGCTGGCCGGCAGCGATATCGTTTCGCTGCACCTGCCGTTGACAGCTGACACTCATGGGCTGCTGGGCCGCGACGCGCTGGCCGGCATGAAGCCCGATGCGGTGCTGATCAACACCTCACGCGGCCCGATTGTCGACGAAGGCGCCCTGGTCGACGCGCTGCGCGGCGGTCGGTTGGCCGCCGCCGGCCTGGATGTCTTCGACGTCGAACCGGTGCCGCCGGACAACCCGCTGCTGCGCTTGGACAACGTCGTGCTCACACCGCACGTCACCTGGTACACCGTCGACACCATGCGGCGGTATCTGGTCGAGGCCGTCGCGAACTGCCGCCGGCTGCGAGACGGGCAGCAGCTAGCCCATGTGGTCAACCAACCCACCGGTTATTAGATTGAGGGGATCGAGCCCAACGGAAGGCGACCAATGCCGATCGCGATAACTCCTGAGCATCAAGACCTAGCCGATTCGGTGCGGTCCCTGGTGGCGCGGGTGGCGCCATCGGAGGTCTTGCACGCCGCGCTGGAAACACCGGTCAACAACCCACCGCCGTACTGGCAAGCGGCGGCCGAACAAGGCTTGCAGGGCGTGCACTTGGCCGAATCCGTTGGCGGGCAGGGTTTCGGCATTCTCGAGCTCGCCGTGACGCTGGCCGAGTTCGGCTACGGCGCGGTACCCGGCCCGTTCGTGCCGTCGGCGATCGCCAGTGCACTGATCTCGGCACACGACCCGGAGGCCAAGGTGCTGATGGACCTGGCTTCCGGGTCGGCGATCGCCGCTTACGCGCTGGATTCCGGGCTGACCGCCACGCGGCACGGCGCAGGAGAAGACGCGCTGGTGATCCGCGGTGAAGTCCGTGCGGTGCCGGCGGCGGGTGAGGCATCGCTGCTGGTGCTGCCGGTGGCGATCGACAGCGGCGAAGAGTGGGTCGTGCTGCGCGCCGATCAACCCGAGATCGAGCCGGTCAAGAGCGTCGACCCGCTGCGGCCCATCGCGCATGTGCGCGCCAACGCCGTCGAGGTCGGTGACGATGCGGTGCTGAGCAACCTCAGCGTGGTCGCCGCGCACGCGCTGATATCCACGCTGCTGTCGGCCGAGGCCGTCGGCGTCGCGCGGTGGGCCACCGACACGGCGGCGGAATACGCCAAGATCCGTGAACAGTTCGGCAGGCCGATCGGTCAGTTCCAGGCGATCAAGCACCGGTGCGCCGAGATGATCGCCGACACCGAGCGCGCCACCGCAGCCGTGTGGGACGCGGCCCGCGCCGTCGACGAGGCCCGCGAAAATCATTGGGATATCGGGGATTCCGCGGTCGAGTTCGCTGCGGCGGTGGCGGCGACATTGGCGCCGGCGGCCGCGCAGCGCTGCACGCAGGATTGCATCCAGGTGCACGGCGGTATCGGATACACCTGGGAACACGACACAAACGTCTACTACCGTCGCGCGTTGATCCTGGCCGCCAGCTTCGGCCGTAAATCCGAGTACCCGCAGCGGGTGGTCGATACCGCGACCGGCACGGGGATGCGCGAGCTCAACATCGACCTCGATCCCGACACCGAGAAACTGCGGGCGGACATTCGTGCCGAGGTCGCCGGGCTCAAGGCGATACCCCGCGAAGAACGCGCGACCGCCATCGCCGAGGGTGGATGGGTACTGCCGTATCTGCCCAAGCCCTGGGGGCGGGCGGCCAATCCCGTCGAGCAGATCATCATCGCCCAGGAGTTCACCACCGGGCGGGTAAGGCGGCCGACGATCGGCATCGCGGCGTGGATCGTGCCGTCGATCGTGGCCTTCGGTAGCGACGAGCAGAAACAACGTTTCCTGCCGCCGACGTTCCGCGGCGAAATGATCTGGTGCCAGCTGTTTTCCGAGCCGGGTGCCGGATCCGACCTGGCCGGCCTGAGCACCAAGGCGACTAAGACCGACGGCGGCTGGCGCATCACCGGACAGAAGATCTGGACCACCGCGGCACAGTTCTCCCAGTGGGGGGCGCTGCTGGCCAGGACGGACCCGAGCGCACCGAAGCACAACGGCATCACCTACTTCCTGCTGGACATGAGCAGCGAGGGCGTGGACGTGAAGCCGCTGCGCGAGCTCACCGGCGGCGCGATGTTCAACACCGTGTTCATCGATGACGTCTTCGTGCCGGACGAGCTGGTGCTCGGCGAGGTCAACCGGGGCTGGGAGGTCAGCCGCAACACGCTAACCGCCGAGCGGGTGTCGATCGGCGGCAGCGAGGCGCCGTTCTTGGCCAACCTCGACCAGTTCGTCGAGTTCATTCGCGACGGGCAGTTCGACCAGATCGCCCAAAACCGCGCCGGACAACTGATCGCCGAGGGCCACGCCGCCAAGGTGCTCAATATGCGCTCGACGCTGTTGACGTTGGCCGGCGGCGACGCGATGCCGTCAGCGGCAATCTCCAAGCTGCTGTCGATGCGCACCGCACAGGGCTACGCCGAGTTCGGGGTGTCCTCATTCGGGACGGACGCCGCGATCGGCGACCCCGACGAGCTGGCCGGGAAGTGGGCTGAGATCCTGCTGGCCAGCCGCGCTACCACCATCTACGGCGGCACGTCGGAGGTGCAGCTCAACATCATCGCCGAGCGGTTGCTCGGGCTGCCGCGCGACCCGTAGTCCCGCACACAAAAATCCACGCCGACCTGACTGTTGTCAGATCGGCGTGGATTCTTCTTCGGCGGGAGCGGCGACCCTATTTCCGTTTGGGAGAGGCTAGTCGCCATTCACCGGGCGGATCCGGCTCGCCCGCGCCTACCGCTCCTCCCCCAGGCCTAGAAGATGTGGAAGCCGCCGTTGGTGTGGTGGTGGTGGCCCCAAAACACGGGGGCGACGTGATACGGGCCACCCACGGTGGGCGCTGGTACTGCGGAGGCGGCGTTGGCCGCGGGCGTCGCGCCGAACAGCATTGCGCCGGCCACGGCGCCTGCGCCGATCGCACCAACTGCTAGGCGACGGGCCGAGGACATCGAAGTGGATAGTGAGATCGACATTTTGGTTGCTCCTTCGTCATCTGGGTCATCTGAGGGACTGACACCAAGAACGCTAAACCCCAATCCTTAGCAAACGCTAAATTAGTGCCTTAATAATGCTGAGAATATTGCGCATTACTCCAACCAGCTATTTCTGGTTTCTATGCCCACTCCGCTGGTGGCGTTCCATTCATGAATTACTGCATTCATGACCTCATGAGGCACGTCCGTACTGGCTTCAGTAGCTACGGATGTATCTATACTGCCTGCTTATAAGGGATTTACGCGTCTACTGATCTCCGTATCTCCGTGCTTCATTACGTAAGGATAATTATCAGTAATGTGCACACATTACTTTGCACGTCCGCTTCATTCACTACGAGATAGCGAACTATTTCGATTGCCGTTAACGACGCTGGCTGGCACGTTGTCTTCTATATGCAGCAATCACACTCTGACGTGTCGATATAAATCGATGCAATCGTCCCGACGATCGGCCCAGCCCGAATGAGTCGGGCCGCCGGCGCTGACCACGGCATCCGTTGCGCAGACACGGACAGCCAGGCACCGATGCGAGACTCCGCTTTAACGGACATACTTATGTCCTGATCTACTGAAAACTCACGCCAAGAGAAGGTCACCCAGCCGCATGGAACCCAGTTCCCCGTCGTTTCGAGCCAAGCCCCACGCCCGCGCGGACGCGGCGGCGCCGACCGAACGCCTGACCAACCTCCGACAGAAGCTCGACCAACCGTCCCGCGGCCAACGAACACGGCGAACCGTCGACCTGTCCCCCGCCACACACCGGGCCCTCGACATCTGGCAGCGAGAAGCCGCCGACCGACTCGGATTCGCCCGCGTCACCGGGCAAGAGGTCATTTGCGCGCTCATCGAGCTGCTTTTGACCGACCCGAAGCTTTCCGCCGAGGTGACCCGGAGTATCCGGGACCGGCGCTGATCCGGCGAACGAGCGGGCGGTGCTAGCTTCGCCGTCATGGCAGAAACGCAGCGTCCCAACCGCCGCGAGCAAGAACTGTCCGGCGAGCGCACCACGCTGGAGTCATTTCTTGACGACTATCGAGACATCGTGGTGCGCAAGGTTTCCGGTCTCTCCGATAGCGATGCGCGCCGCAGGCTCGTGGCGTCGTCGACAACCGTGGGCGGGCTGATCAAGCACCTGCGTTGGGCGGAATACGGCTGGTTCGATCAACTTCTGCAGGAACGAAACGACGACAACCGTCGCACGCACGATCGCTCCTGGGAGTTCGAGTTCCTGCCCGAGGAATCACTGCCAACACTGATAACCGACTATCAGACGCAGTGCGAGGAGTCCCGGCGGATCGCCGCGCGTTATCCCCTCGATCACGTGGTGCCGCATCGCCGATTCGGGACGGTATCGCTGCGCTGGATCTACGTGCACATGATCGAGGAGACCGCCCGGCACACCGGGCAAATCGACATCCTGCGCGAGCAACTCGACGGCGCAACCGGGTTCGACGGCTGAGCTAGTGGCTAGTCGACCTCGCGGTCACGCAACTCGCGTTTGAGGATCTTGCCGGTCGGGTTGCGCGGCAACTCGTCGAGGAAGATGACCTCGCGCGGCACCTTGTAGCGGGCCAGGTGGTCGCGGATGTAGTGCTTGACGGTGTCCTCGTCGAGGCTGGCGTCCTGCTTTTTCACCACGAAGGCGCGCAGCCGGTGGCCCCACTCCTTGTCCTCGACGCCGATCGCGGTGGCCTCCACCACGTCCGGATGCCCGGTGATCAGGTCCTCGACTTCGGCGGGGAAGACATTCTCGCCGCCGGAGACGATCATCTCGTCGTCACGGCCGCTGATATAGAGCAGGCCGTCGTCGTCGAAATACCCGACGTCGCCCGACGACAGCAGCCCGTCGATGATCTGTTTCCCGCCGCCGCCGGTGTAGCCCTCAAACGGGAACGTCGTGCCGACGAAGATCCGCCCAACCTCGCCCTTCGGCAGCTCGTTGCCATTCTCGTCGAAGATCTTGACCTTCACCCCCTTGACGACCGGCCCCACGGTCGAGGAATTGCGTTGCAGGTGCTTGGGCTCGGCGATGGTGGCGAATGCGATCTCCGTCGAGCCGTACATGTTGTAGACCACCGGGCCGATGTCCTTGAGCGCCCGTTCAGCCAGGTCGGCTCCGAGCGCCGAGCCGGAGACGAAGACGATCCGCAGGCTGGACAGATCGGGCTTATTCTCCAGCTGTTCCACCGCGGCGAGGATGCGCGACAGCATGACCGGGACGACCACAAGCGCCGTGGCCTTGTGCTTTTCGATGTCTTGCAGCACCAGCGTCGGCTTGAAGCGACGCCGCAGCACCAAGGTGGAGCCGAGGAACATCGCGATGGTGGCGTGCAGATAGCCCAGCGCGTGGAACATCGGCGACGGCAGGGAGGTCACCTCACCGGCCTTGAACGGAACATGCGAGAGAATGCCCCCGATCGGCGCCAGCGTCGGCGGGGTACTGCGGTTCGCGCCTTTCGGCGTGCCGGTGGTGCCGCTGGTCAAGATGATGATCGACGCGTGCTTGGTGGCCTTGGGTGCCGGCGATTTGCTGTTCCGGGCGACCAGGTCGGCCAACGTCTCGTCGGTGCTGCCCGACGGCTCGTCGCTGTCGGGGTTGGTGCCGAGGGCCCGCAGCTTGCCCAGTGGCGGATCGGCCTGGCTGACCGCCTGGGTGTATTCGTCGTCGTGAATGATCAGCTTGGCGCCCTCGCGTTCGGCGACCTCCTTGATCTGTGGACCGGAGAACTCGCTGTTGAGCAGGATGATGCGGGCACCGACCCGCGCGCAGCCGAAATTCGCGATGGAAAACCAGCGATGGTTGCGCGCCAGGATGGCCACCCCGTCGCCGCCGCGGACACCCTTGGCCAGCAGCCCGTGAGCCACGGCATTGGTGGCCTCGTCGAGTTCCTTGTACGTCAGAGAGCCATCGTCGTCGATGATCGCCGTGCGGTTGGGTGTGCGCCGCGCGTTGAGCGCAGGCAGCATGCCGATCTCGCCCCACTTCCGAATGTCGGCCGCCAGCGCGGCGTAGTTCAGCGGCGGCTCCAACCGGAACGCGCCGGATTCGATGATCTTGCGGAGGTAGTGCAGTTCGGCCACCCCACGCTCGGCATACTGCTGAAGCTTGGCTGCTGCCTGCCCAGGCAGATCGATGAGATTAGGCATGACTTCCACCCTATGTGACCCACGTCGCACCCAGGCCGGAAAATCCTCCCGAATTACCATCAACCCCATGGGGCCGGTGTCACTGGACGTGGGCGGACGCCAGGTCGACGTCACCCACCCGGACAAGGTCATCTTTCCCGGTCACGGTGCTCACAGCGGGCATGGCGGCCTTACCAAACTGGACCTGATCCGCTACTACCTGGCCGTCGCCGACGGTGCCCTGCGTGGCGTGGCCGGACGCCCGATGATCCTGAAACGCTTCGTCAAGGGCATCGAGCAGGAGGCCATTTTCCAGAAGCGAGCGCCCGCGAAACGGCCCGACTGGGTGGACGTCGCCGAGCTGCGCTACGCATCCGGGACCTCGGCCAAGGAGGCCGTCATCCATGACGCCGCCGGGCTGGCCTGGGCGATCAATCTGGGCTGCGTTGACCTCAATCCACATCCGGTGCTCGCCGACGATCTCGACCACCCGGACGAATTGCGCGTCGACTTGGACCCCATGCCCGGCGTGCAGTGGCGGCAGATTCTCGACGTCGCACTCATAGCCCGCGAGGTGCTGGAGGATCATGGGCTGACCGCTTGGCCGAAGACGTCCGGTTCGCGCGGCTTCCATATCTATGCGCGTATCGTGCCGGGCTGGTCGTTTCGGCAGGTGCGGCTGGCCGCCCAAACGGTGGCACGGGAAGTGGAACGACGCTCCCCCGACCTGGCGACCAGCCGCTGGTGGAAGGAAGAACGCGAGGGCGTCTTCGTCGACTTCAACCAGAACGCCAAAGACCGGACGGTCGCATCGGCCTATTCGGTGCGCGCCACGCCGGATGCGCGGGTATCGACGCCGCTGCATTGGGACGAGGTCGCCGACTGCGACCCGGCCTCGTTTACCATGACGACCGTGCCGGAGCGGTTCGCCGAGGTCGGCGATCCGTGGGCGGGCATCAACGACACCGCCGCCGGCCTCGAACGACTGCTCGCGCTGGCCGAGGAACTCGGTCCCGCCGAGAAAGCGCCGAAAGGCGCACGCCGCGGCGACAGCACGGCCCGGCGCCAGTCGGTGATGCCGCTCATCGAGATCGCCCGCACCAAGACCAAAGATGAGGCGATGGCCGCCCTGGACACCTGGCGTGACCGTTACCCCGCGGCGGCGGATCGTCTGCAGCCGGCCGACGTTCTGGTCGACGGGATGCGCGGACCGAGTTCTATCTGGTATCGGATTCGGATCAACCTTCAGCATGTGCCCGACGACCTGCGGCCGCCGCAGGAGGAGCTGATCGCCGACTACAGCCCATGGCCGACGCGTTGAAGCGTGCCACCTGCGCCCCATCTCGGCGAAGCGTGCGGGAGAATGACCTCATGCAGGCGATTGACCCAACCCTTGGTCTGCGGGAGCGCAAGAAGATCAGGACCCGCGAGACCATCAGGCAGGAGGCGTTTCGGCTGATCGAAGAAAACGGCTATGCCGCCACCACCGTCGAGCAGATCGCCGAGGCCGCCGAGGTTTCACCGAGTACCTTTTTCCGCTATTTCCCGACCAAGGAGTCGGTGTTGCTCGCCGACGACATGGACGCGCTGATCATGGACGCCTTGGCAGCCCAGCCGCCCGATCTCTCACCGGTGCATGCCCTCCGCCGCGCCTACCAGGTGACCATGGAAAACATGTCGGTGGACCAACAGGAGTTCGAGAACGCGCGGCAACGGCTGATGTTCTCGATACCCGAACTCAAGGCGGCCATGTACGACGAGTTATACCGCACCATCACTTCGATCGCCGAAGCGATCGGAGCCCGAATCGGCCGCGACGCTGACGATTTCGAGCTGCGCGTGTTCGCGGGCGCGCTGGCCGGCGCGATAATGGCTGCCTACGATCCCGGTCCGGGCGCGGCCGACACCGTCTACCGCGCCCTGGACTTCGTCGACGTCGGCATGCCGCTGACCTGAGCGAACGCTGTAGGCTCACGCGATGCCAGAGCAATGGAGTCGGCGCGGGTTTCTGCGCGCCGGCGCGGCTGCGGGGCTGCTCGTGGTCGCGGCTCCCCCGGCCTGCTCGTCGCACAAACCGGCGCCTAACGGCGCCGGCGGCAGCGAGTCGGTGACCATCTCGCACGTTTTCGGTGAGACGACCGTCCCCGAGCCGCCCAAGCGGGTGGTCAGTGCCGGCTTCACCGGGCAGGACGATCTGCTGGCCCTCGGAGTCGTGCCGATTGCGGTAACCAACTGGTTCGGCGACCAGCCGTTCGCGGTGTGGCCGTGGGCCCGAGAGAAACTCGGCAACGCCAAACCCGTTGTCTTGAACCTCGATAACGGAATCCAGGTTCAGCAGATTGCCGGTCTGAAACCCGACTTGATCGTCGCGACCGACGCCGGAGTCGACGAGGACACCTACCAGAAGCTGTCCGCGATCGCCCCGACGATTCCGCAGTCCGACGGCTACGCATTCTTCGAGCCGTGGAAGGATCAGGCGACGGCGATCGGCCGGGCGGTTTTTCAGCCTGACCAGATGAAATCCCTGATTAACGGTGTCGATCAGGCTTTCGCCGGCGTCGCGGATAAATATCCGCAGTTCAAAAACAAGACGGTGCTGCTGCTGCAGGGCAAGCTTCACCAAGACGACGTGGTCGCGACAATTGGTTGGGGCACCGAGTTTTTGACCCGGATGGGTCTGACCGTCGCCGACAGCATCAACCCGTTCGCGGTGGATCAGCTGCGTGCGTTTATTCCGCGCGACAAGATCAACCCGGTCCTTGGTGCCGCCGATCTGCTGATCTGGACGACTGACGACGAGAACGATCAAACGGCGCTGTTGGCCAACCCCGACGTGGCGGCGCTTCGGGAGCGCAGTGTGTTCACCACCAAGGACCAGGCCGGGGCGATCGCCTTCGCGTCGCCCCTGAGCTTCCCGCTGGTGGCCAGCCAGTTGCCTGCGCTGATCGCCAATATTCTGCATTAGTGCCGTGCCGGTCGCCGACCGCCTGAGGGTTGGCTAAGGCAGCTCTGGCAGTGCTCGAAAATCTGGTTTCGTTGCCCGGCCAACGGGTTACTGTCGAGTAATGAGCGTGGCGATGGATCTGGGTGTGGCCGACACCGTTCTCGACTACGGCGATCAGGCGGTGCTGCTGGAGTTCGACAGCACCGCTGACGTATTGGCATGGGCGGCGGCGTTACGTGAGGCCGCGCTGCCCGGTGTGCTTGACATCGTCCCAGCCTCCCGCACCGTGCTGCTGAAACTCGACGGCCCCCGCCACCAGAGCGCCGTCCGCCGTCGACTGCGCACATTGCGGGTGGCCCCCGACATGGTGGCCACCGCTCCGCCGGAAGAACCCACGGTGATCGACGTCGTCTACGACGGCGCCGACCTTGCCGAGGTGGCCGACCGTACCGGGCTGACCACCGCGCAAGTCATCAACGCCCACACGGCGACTCCCTGGCAAGTCGGATTCGGTGGATTCGCACCGGGTTTCGCATATCTGGTCGGCGGTGACCCGCGACTGGCCGTACCTCGGCGGTCGGAGCCGCGGTCCTCTGTCCCGGCCGGTGCGGTGGGCCTGGCCGGCGAATTCACCGGAATCTACCCACGTCGATCGCCCGGCGGATGGCAGCTGATCGGCCACACCGACCTGGTCCTGTGGGATATCGACCGTCCGAATCCGGCGCTGCTGACGCCGGGCATGTGGGTCCAGTTCCGAGCCGCGTAGCGGCAGGCGTGCGAAGAGCCTGAAAGGAGAGCTCCAATGACGACTCTGGAGATCTTGCGCACCGGACCGCTGGCCCTCGTCCAGGACCTCGGACGGGTGGGGCTGGCCCATATCGGCGTCACCCGATCGGGAGCGGCCGACCGGCGCTCTCACACGCTGGCCAACCGGCTGGTGGCCAACCCCGACGACCGGGCCACAATCGAGGTGACCTTCGGCGGATTCTCGGCGCGAGTCCGCGGCGGCGACGTCGACATCGCAGTGACTGGCGCCGACACCGGCCCGCGTGTCGGCGAAAACATGTTCGGCACCAACAGTATTCAGCATGTCCGCGACGGCGAGGTGATCTCGCTGGGCGCACCACACTCGGGTTTCGGAGCTACCTGGCGGTGCGTGGCGGCATCGACGTGACACCGGTGCTGGGTTCGCGAAGCTACGACGTGATGTCGGCGATCGGCCCGTTGCCGCTACAAAGCGGTGACGTCCTGCCCGTCGGCGAACACACCGACGAGTACCCGGAACTGGATCAGGCTCCGGTCGCGCCGATCTCCGAGCACCTGGTGGAACTACTGGCGGCGCCCGGGCCGCGAGACGACTGGCTGGTCGATCCCGACGCCCTCGTGCACACCATTTGGATGGCCTCTGACCGCAGCGACCGAGTGGGTATGCGCCTGGAGGGACGGCCATTGCGGTACCGTTCGCCCGATCGGGTATTGCCCAGCGAGGGAGCCCACCCGCGGTGCGATCCAGGTGCCGCCCAACGGCTTACCGGTGATCCTTGGTCCCGATCACCCCGTCACCGGCGGCTACCCGGTGGTCGGTGTGATCGCCGACGAAGACATTGACAAGGTCGCCCAGGTGCGGCCCGGGCAGTACGTGCGGCTGCACTGGTCGCGGCCCAGGGCTGCGACGGCTTCCGCTTCCGGTTCGGTGGCGGCGGGCTAGTCCACCTGGTAAACCAGCAGTGTGCGCACCCAGGTACACACCGCCCGCCTGGTTCACACCGCCGACCTCGAGAGCGACGCTCGGCAGCGCGCGTATGAAATGGTCAACGACGCGTTCGCCGGCGAGTTCACCGACACCGACTGGGACCACGCGCTGGGCGGGATGCATGCCCTGATCTGGCACCGCGGTGCGATCATCGCGCACGGAGCGGTCGTACAACGACGCCTGCTCTACCGCGGTGCCGCGTTGCGCTGCGGCTACGTCGAAGCCGTGGCGGTGCGCGAAGATTGGCGCGGTCAAGGGCTGGCAATCGCGATACTGAATGCGTGCGAGCAAGTCATCAGGGGCGGCTATCAGCTCGGCGCACTCAGCTCCTCGGACCGCGGGAGGCGGCTCTACACGTTGCGCGGTTGGCTGCCGTGGCGCGGACCGACGTCCGTCTTGGCGCCCGCCGGGTCTATGCGAACCCCCGACGACGACGGCTCGGTGTTCGTCTTGCCGATCGGGATCAGCCTGGACGCCACCGCGCCCTTGACGTGTGATTGGCGCGACGGGGACGTCTGGTAACGGTTCCGGCTAGTCCCGGTAATCCAGCCGAAATCTGCCTGGCATACATAATTCATATGGGTCACCCAGCCGCGCCGTCGCTCGCCGGCTACCGGGTGGCCGTTACCTGTGCACGGCGTTCTGACGAGCTCTGTGCGCTGCTGCGCCGCCACGGGGCCACCGTTGGCCGTGCGGCGGCGATCACCATGGTCCCGTTGCCCGACGACGACGAATTGCACCGCAACACAGAGGCTTTGATAGCCAGACCGCCCGATATCGTGATCGCGACGACCGGGGTAGGATTTCGCGGCTGGATCGCCGCCGCCGACGGATGGCAACTGGGCGGTCCATTGACCGCGGCGTTGTCCGGCGCTCGGATCATGGCTCGCGGAGCGAAGGCCACCGGCGCATTACGCGCTGCCGGCCTGCCAGAGGAGTGGTCCCCGAACACCGAATCATCGCGCGAGCTCATGCAATACCTGCGGCAATCCAGCATCGCCGGCTGTCGCATCGCAGTGCAGCTGCACGGCGCGACCGAGGATTGGGATCCGTTTCCGGAATTCCTCGACGAGCTGCGCTCCGCCGGATCCGAGGTCGTACCGATCCGGGTGTACCGGTGGAGACCGGTGCCAGCGGGCGGCGACTTCGACCAGCTGATCACCCAGATCGCCCAACGACAGTTCGACGCCGTGAGCTTCACCTCGGCGCCGGCGGTGGCGGCGACGCTGATGCGGGCCAGCGATCTCGGTATCTCCGACCAGCTGCTCAACGCGCTGCGCACAGATGTCCGGGCAATGTGCGTGGGCCCGGTCACCGCACAACCGTTGGCGCGCCTGGGGGTTCCGACGTCGTCACCGAAACGAACGCGATTGGCCGCGCTGGCCAGACATATCGCCGAGGAGCTGCCCGTGCTGCGGTCGCGCACGCTGCAGGCGGCCGGCCATCGTATCGAGATCCGCGGGTCCTACGCGGTGGTCGACGGCACGGTCCAGTCGCTGTCTCCAGCGGCGATGGCTATTCTGCGCGCATTGGCTCACCGTCCGGGCGTGGTGGTCGCCCGCAGGGAACTGCTGCGGACCCTGCCGGGCAGCGCCAGCGATCCTCACGCCGTGGATACCGCGGTGCTGCGACTACGAAAAGCATTGGGCGACAGGAATATTATCGTTACAGTAGTCAAACGCGGTTATCGGTTAGCGATCGACGAAAGCGCGGACGTGGCATTGATTTGATCCCGGTTGCACCCTGTTCGCTTACGGCGAACGTCCAAGTGGAACTTAAGCGTGGTCGACTCATGTTTGTAACGGTAGGCCGGCAAGGCGTCGGCAAGCACCAAGCACGAGGAGATACGAATGAGCAACCTGACCCTGTGGTCACGACCTGCGTGGGATGTCGACCGCTGGATGCGCGATTTCTTTGAACCGGCCCCCGCGACCAACTGGTTCAAGCCGGTAGCCGACGGGTTCAGCCCCGCCGCCGAGATCGTCAAGGACGGCGAGGACGCGGTAGTCCGCCTGGAGCTGCCCGGCGTGGACGTCGAGAAGGACGTCAACGTCGAGGTCGACCACGGCCGCCTGGTCATCCACGGTGAGCGCCGCGACGAAAGGGCCGGCGAAGACCCCGCGAAGGACGGGCGCACGCTGCGCGAGGTCCGCTACGGATCGTTCCGCCGGTCGTTCCGGCTGCCCGCGCACATCACCGGCGAGGCCATCTCGGCGTCGTACGACGCGGGCGTGCTGACCGTGCGGGTCACCGGTGCTTACGCCGGGACTCAGGCGCAGCGCATCGAAATCACGAAGTAGTACGCGAACTCCGCAACCAACTCGAATCCGGTGGGGCCCAACGGCTCCACCGGATTCGCGGGTTTAGATCAAGCGAACGCCTGCTCGGCGTCGATCCCGATGACACGCAGCAGGTTGACTACCTTACGATCAAGCCCCTCACCGACTTTGGTCACCTCGGCGATGCCGAGGCTGCCGAATGCCGCGCTGGGCTGGTCCATGGTGAAAACCGCATTGCCGTCGGAATCGCTGTAGACCAGCATCCGAAGCGGCGCGTACAACAGTGCCTTCGGGTCGTGGCGAAACATGGTCTCGGCGATGACGTGATTGCCGATCAGATACTCGATCGCCCGGGTGCGATGTCCGGCTAAGCTCAGCAACTCGGTCCCGCCGACCTTCGCGTAGACCATCAACTCGTTGGGCGCATTCTTGGCCACGGCGGCGCGGACGTCGTCCCAGTTGCCGCCCGCTGCGGCGATCCGCTCCATCGCCGCCCGGTCGAGCGGCGGCGCCGCTTGTTCCAACTTGGCCACGAACTCGTCAAACGCCACACCGGTAGCGATGTCGACGCGGGTCATGTTGTGCTGTTCACGGTGAAAACCGGTCATGATGCCTCCCTAAGTTGTTAGGTGTCTGGGGTTGGTGCCCTGGATGCCCAGGGCGGTGGGGTGTAGCTGATGATTTTCTGTTGTGTGCGTGGCTTCGAAGGAGTGGCTGCCCCGCCGTGCTGGACGCTCCGGCCACTGATTGAGATCTGATGCGAATCGTCGCTGTTTAGGGACCTGATGGCGGGGCTGTCCACGGGCTTGACCTGCAAAAACAGGAGAACAAGCGTGACGATGCGGCCACTGGTATGGGTCGGAATCGATGTTGGCAAAACCGTTCATCACGCGTGCGTGGTGGACGCAACGGGCAAGGTGTCCTGGTCGCAGCGGGTCGCCAACGAACAGCGCGCGATTGAGCTGCTGATCGAACGTGCCCGCAACACCGCCGAGGAGGTGCGGTGGGCGATCGATCTCACCAGTCCGTTGGCGTTGATGCTGATCACCGTGTTGTTGAATGCCGAGCAGATGGTGGTCTATGTGCCCGGCCGAATGGTCAGCACGATGACCGGCGCGTTTCGCGGTGAGGGCAAAACCGATGCCAAAGACGCCCGAGTCATCGCCGAAACTGCCCGACTGCGCAGCGATCTGAGCGAAGTGACGATACCCGACGAGCTGGTCCTGGAGTTGACTCAGCTGACTGGCTACCGGGCCGACCTGATGGCCGACTGGGTGCGCGGCATCAACCGGCTGCGCGCCCTGCTCGGCGCCATCTTCCCGGCCCTGGAAGCCGCATTCGACTACTCCGCCCGCACGCCGCTGATCCTGGTCGCCGGCCTGTGCACACCGGGTGAGATCCGCGCCGCCGGAATCGACGGTGTCAGCGCTCATCTCGTCGACAACAACGCGTGGCCCGCTGGTATCGCCAAGACCGCCGCCACCGCGGTGGCGGCGGCCAACGAGCAGGCCCTGGCGCTGCCCGGTGAGGCCGGCACCGCCGCCCTGGTCAAACGGCTGGCCCGCAAGCTGCTCGACCTCGACCATGAGATCAAAGACATCGACAAAACCATCACGGAACGCTTCCGCGACCACCCCTACGCCCGAATCATTGAATCGCTGCCCGGATTCGGACCCGGCCTCGGCGCCGAATTCCTCGTTGTTACCGGCGGGAGCCTGACCACCTTCGCCACCCCTGGACGACTGGCATCTTATGCCGGACTGGTGCCTGCGCCAAGGGATTCCGGCCGCATCACCGGCAACCTGCGTCGGCCGAAACGCTACAACCGACGGCTGCGCCGCGTGTTCTACATGGCCGCACTGTCGAGCATCCGCGCCGAGGGGCCCTCGCGGCAGTTCTACGACCGCAAACGCGCCGAACGACTCATCCATACCCAAGCGCTCCTAGCACTCGCCCGTCGCCTCGTCGACGTACTCTTTGCCCTGCTGCGCGATGGCAGGGAATTCAGCCCCCAAAGGCCAACGCCCACCACCGCGGCCGCTTGACATCCTCATTGAGACTCCTTCGGCTCGTTTAACGAACCGTCGCAGTCGAATAGTCCGGCTAGCCCCAGCGGGCCAGGATCTCCTTGGCCCGAGTCCCCAAGGCGGCCTGGAGGAACGGCCCGAAGCTGATCCGCCCGACGCCCAGCGGACCGAACGAAGCGGGATCGTCCTGATCGGGTAAGGCGATCGCATTGACAGGGAGCGGCAATTCAGAGGTCAAGCGCCGCAACGTCTCCGGATCGTGGCGGCCCACGGGATAGAGGACATCGGCACCGGCAGCGGCGGCCTGCTTCAAGCGCGCCACCGCCCGCTCGACGCGGTCCGAATCGTCACCTTCGTTGCGCAGGAAAAGGTCAGTGCGGGCGTTGATCACGACGTGCACCTCCGCCTCGTCGGCGGCGGCGCGCAGCGCACCGACCAGTTCGGCATGTTCGTCGGCCGAGCGCAGTCGCTTGCCCTCGCTGTGCACGGTGTCTTCGATGTTCAGCCCCACCGCGCCTGCCCCGAGTAGCCCGTCGATCAGCCGCGACGCCGGCAGCCCGTAGCCGGATTCGACGTCTACCGAGACCGGGACGTCCACCGCGGCGGTGATCTGCGCGACCCGGCTCAGCAAATCGTCGAACGACATGCCCTCGTTGTCGGGTTTGCCGATTGAGTCGGCGACGGGATGGCTGCCGACCGTCAGCGCGGCGAAACCGGCATCGGTGGCCAGTCGTGCCGACCAGGCATCCCACACCGTCGGCAGGATCACCGGATTGCCCGGCTGATGCAGCGCCAGTAGCGCCCTTGCCCGATCGGCCAATGCGCTGGGTCCCGGCATGGCTGCCTCCCGCTTCGCGAGCATGACCTGTGTCACGCCTTCGCTGTGTGCTGGATAGTATCGGGTGCCGTACTGTGATCCATAACACCTTTACCCAGGGAGATCCGTTGTCCAGCACTACTGAGCTCGCCGAACTTCACGAGCTCATCGGTGGACTGCGGCGGTGCGTGACGTCGTTGAGGTCGCGATACCGCGACACTCCGGCGATGCGTCGGGTGGTCAACGACGTCCAGCGGATCCTCAACGACGTCGAGTTGCTCGACATCGACGCCGGTGAGCTGGATCTGGCCCGCCACGCCGTGGATCAACCGGGTGAGAAAATCGTCATCCCCGACACCCAATATGACAGCGACTTTTGGCGCGACGTCGACGACGAGGGTGTCGGCGGTCACAGTCGTTCCTGATAGACCCCCCGCGAGGGGGCATGCGCTTCGCTGTGGGTACTCTCCGACGAGGCCACGCGAAGAGGATCACAGCACATGAGCGCACCTACAGCGAACCGTCCTGCGTCCGGTGTCTTTTCACCCACGCGCGCCCACATCCAGCAACGGACGCTACGCACCGATCGGTGGTGGCTGTCGCCGCTGCGAATCGACCTGGGATTCGCCGCATTTGTCATCTACGCGACGGCGCGCGCGTTCCAGCGGGAGTACTTCTTCGTCCCGAAGTATCACTACCTGACGCCGTTCTACTCGCCGTGCGTCAGCAAGGCCTGCGGTGAGGCCAGCGACTTCTGGCCGCAGATCTTGCCTAACCAGTGGTGGCTGCCGTTCGCGGCGCTGACGCTGCCGTTCCTGCTGCTGTTCCGGTTGACCTGCTACTACTATCGCGGCGCCTACTACCGCACGGTGTGGCAGTCGCCCACCGCCTGCGCGGTGGCCGAGCCTCGCGTTCACTACTCCGGCGAGACCAAATTCCCGCTGATCATCCAGAACACCCACCGCTATTTCTTCTACATCGCCGTCATCATCTCGGTGATCAACAGCTACGACGCAATCGTCGCGTTCCATTCCGATAACGGACCGGGTGGATTCGGCTTCGGCCTGGGCAACGTAATCATGGTCGGCAACGTCATCATGCTGTGGGTCTACACGCTGTCCTGCCATTCGTGCCGGCACGTCACCGGTGGGCGGCTCAAGCACTTCTCCAAACACCCTGTGCGGTACTGGATCTGGACCCAGGTCAGCCAACTCAACACTCGTCACAAGCTGTACGCGTGGATCACACTGGGCACTCTGATGCTCACCGACTTCTACATCGCGCTGGTGGCCAGCGGCGCCATCCCGGACCTGAGGTTTGTTGGCTGAGAAGCCTTTTCACGGATATCAGAAAGTTGAGTGAGGTTTCATGACTGAGGTCGAACGGCACGCCTACGACGTGGTCGTGATCGGTGCCGGGGGCGCAGGTTTGCGCGCCGTTATCGAGGCGCGGGAGCGCGGCCTCAAGGTTGCGGTGGTGTGCAAGTCGCTGTTCGGAAAGGCCCACACGGTGATGGCCGAGGGCGGCTGCGCCGCGGCGATGGGCAACACCAACCCGAAAGACAACTGGACGACCCACTTCGGCGACACCATGCGCGGTGGGAAGTTTCTGAACAACTGGCGGATGGCCGAACTGCACGCCAAAGAGGCCCCCGACCGGGTCTGGGAACTCGAGACCTACGGCGCGCTGTTCGACCGCCTTAAAGACGGCAAGATCAGCCAGCGAAACTTCGGTGGGCACACCTACCCCCGGCTCGCGCACGTCGGCGACCGCACCGGCCTGGAACTGATCCGCACCATGCAGCAGAAGATCGTCTCGCTGCAGCAGGAGGATCACGCCGAACTCGGCGACTACGAGGCGCGGATCAAGGTCTTCGCCGAGTGCACGATCACCGAGCTACTCAAAGACGGTGACGCGATCTCCGGCGCATTCGGCTACTGGCGCGAAAGCGGCCGGTTCATCGTGTTCGAGGCCCCGGCGGTGGTCATGGCCACCGGCGGCATCGGTAAGTCGTTCAAGGTGACCTCGAACTCCTGGGAGTACACCGGCGATGGCCATGCTTTGGCGCTGCGGGCCGGCGCGACGTTGATCAATATGGAGTTCGTCCAGTTCCACCCGACGGGGATGGTGTGGCCGCCCAGCGTGAAAGGCATTCTGGTCACCGAGGGTGTCCGCGGCGACGGCGGTGTGCTGAAGAACTCCGACCAAACCCGGTTCATGTTCGGCTACATCCCGCCGGTGTTCAAAGGCCAGTACGCCGAAACCGAGCAAGAGGCCGACCAGTGGCTCAAAGACAACGACTCGGCCCGTCGCACCCCGGACCTGCTGCCCCGCGATGAGGTCGCGCGCGCGATCAACTCCGAAGTCAAGGCCGGACGCGGCACTCCGCACGGCGGGGTGTACCTCGACATCGCCTCCCGGCTGACACCAGAGCAGATCAAGAAGCGGTTGCCGTCGATGTATCACCAGTTCATGGAGCTGGCCGGGGTCGACATCACCAAGGAGCCGATGGAAGTCGGGCCCACCTGTCACTACGTGATGGGCGGTATCGAGGTGGACGCCGACACCGGCGCCGCCACCGTTGCCGGGTTGTTCGCCGCCGGCGAGTGCTCCGGCGGCATGCACGGGTCGAACCGGCTGGGCGGCAACTCGCTGTCGGACCTGCTGGTGTTCGGCCGTCGGGCCGGCCTGGGCGCCGCCGACTACGTACGCGCGCTGAGCAGCCGTCCGAAGGTCGCCGACGACGCCGTCGACGAGGCGGCTAAACGGGCGCTGGCCCCGTTCGAGACACCGACCAACGGCTCCACCGCGGAGAACCCCTACACGTTGCATATAAAGCTGCAGCAGACGATGAACGACCTGGTGGGCATCATCCGCAAGGCAGACGAAATCACCGAGGCCCTCGCTCGGCTCGACAAGCTTCGCGAGCGATTCAAGAACATCCACGTCGAGGGCCACCGCCAGTACAACCCCGGCTGGAACCTGGCCATCGACCTGCGCAACCTGCTGCTGGTCAGCGAATGCGTCGCCAAGGCCGCGCTGGAGCGCACCGAGAGCCGGGGCGGCCACACCCGCGATGACCACCCATCGATGGACTCGTCGTGGCGCAAGGTGTTGCTGGTCTGCAAGGCTGTAAGCGGCGACGATGTGATCCCCGACATCTCGGTCACTCACGAAGACCAGGTGCCGATGCGGCCGGATCTACTGGAGGTGTTCGAGATCTCCGAGCTGGAGAAGTACTACACCGCCGAAGAGCTGGCCGACCACCCAGGACGGAGAGGCTGATGAGCTACAACGCGACCATGCGGGTATGGCGTGGCGATGAAGCCGGTGGTGAATTGCGGGACTTCACCGTGGAGGTCAACGAGGGCGAGGTGGTGCTTGACGTCATCCACCGTCTGCAACAAACGCAGACGCCCGACCTCGCGGTGCGGTGGAATTGCAAAGCAGGCAAATGCGGTTCGTGTTCAGCGGAGATCAACGGTAAGCCCCGGTTGATGTGCATGACGCGGATGTCGACCTTCGCCGAAGACGAAGTGGTTACCGTGACGCCAATCCGGACGTTCCCGGTGATCCGCGATCTGGTTACCGATGTCTCGTTCAACTACGAGAAGGCCCGTGAAATACCGTCATTCGCGCCGCCGAAGGATCTTCAGCCCGGCGAGTACCGGATGGCGCAGGAGGATGTGGAACGTTCCCAGGAGTTCCGCAAGTGCATCGAATGCTTCATGTGTCAAAACGTCTGCCACGTGATCCGTGACCACGAGGAGAACAAGCAGGCGTTTGCCGGCCCGCGTTACCTGATGCGAATCGCGGAGCTGGAAATGCATCCGCTGGACACGCTGGACCGGCGCAATCAGGCGCAGGAAGAGCATGGCCTCGGGTATTGCAACATCACCAAGTGCTGCACCGAGGTCTGCCCCGAACACATCAAGATCACCGACAACGCGTTGATTCCGATGAAGGAACGCGTCGCCGACCGCAAATACGATCCGGTGGTGTGGCTGGGCAACAAGCTGTTCCGTCGTTGACAAGCATCGGTGTTAGGCCACCGCTGATCCGGGTATCCAACGCCTAGCCACGTACAACCCGGAAGGCGGTGGACATGGCTAGAGGACAACCCGCCAGCATCAACGACATTCGAACGGCGATCCGCGAACTGTCGGTGCGCGCCCAACTCGCACGCAAGGAGGGGCGCAAACAGGACGCCGTGGAACTCGAGCGTCGCGTGCAGGCTTACCGCGACGAACTCGGCAAGCGTCCCTAGACGTCCAGCCGACGAAAAACGCTGCGGTGGAACACGATCGGCGCAACGTCCGCGTCGACTTGAACGTCGCTGACCCGCAGGACCACGATCGTGTGGTCTCCGGCCGGTATGAGTCGCTCGATCGCGCTTTCCAACCAGACGCTGGTGCCCTTGATGAACACCGCACCGCTGCTGTTGGACACCGTCTCCAAACCGGCGAATCGATCACCGGTCTTGGCGGCCAGGCTGCGGGCGGCTTCGTCGTGCGCCTCGCCCAGAACGCTGATACCCAGCGCGCGCAGCCTTTTCAGTTTCGGCCAGGTCGTCGAGGTGTTCTGCACGCAGAACGACACCAATGGCGGCTCCAACGACACCGGGACAAACGTGCTGGCGGCCAGCCCTTCGCGGACGCCGTCGACCTCGGCCGCGATGGCGATTACGCCGGACGGGAAATGACCGAAGGCCTCGCGCAGTGACGACGGGGTCAGCTTGTCAGCCGGATTCACCGGGGCCTCATTCGCATCGAGGAGGATTTGGTATTCCTGACCCTACTCGCCCGATGCGTAGCCGTGCGCGGCAGCGACGTCGGGGTGGGCCCGTAACCGGCTCTTCCACGCGTTGCGGCCGTAAACCGAGAAGATGGGGTCGGCCGGGTCCGCGCGCAGGCTCGCCCGCGCCGCCAGCTCCGGGGGCAGCGACAAGGTCGGGATCTGCGCGTCCAATCGCGGGTTGAAGAAGTAGGGCACCGAGATCCGATCCGCCGCATGACGCAGATTCACCCGGTGCTCGGTCGCCCGGAGGTAGCCGCCGGTCGCCAACTCCAGCAGCTCACCGATATTGACGATGAATGCCCCGTCACGGGCCGGGACGTCGATCCAGTCGCCGCCGTTCCGGCCCGGCCGCACCTGCAATCCCTGGCTGCCCGGCTCCGCGAGCAGCAGCGTGAGCACCCCCGCGTCTCGATGCGCACCCACGCCCTGCGAGCCGGCCGTAGTCGCCGGATAACGCACGATCTTGATCAGGGTGGCCGGCGTCTCGGCGAAGGCGGCGTCGAAAACGTTCGGCGGACTGCCCAGCGACGCCGCCCAATGCCGCAACAAGCCGCGGGCCACCGCGCTAAGCGCCGCGTCCCACTCGGCGACGATCGCTGGCAGCTCCGGCAACCCGGCCGGCCACTGGTTGGGACCCTGCAGGCACAGGTAATCAGGATTGCCCGGGCCGGCGGAGCGATCAGCGGGCTTGCGCTCCGGTCCGATGTCGATCTGCTCGCGCCAGTCCACCTCGCCGCCGGTCAGCTCGCCACCCAGCCGGGTATAGCCGCGGAAATGCGGGCTGCGCACCATCGCGATAGCGTCCTTCTCGGCCTGCGGCAGCGCGAACAATCGCCGCGCCGCCGCCAGCACCCGGCGAGTCAGCGCCGCGGGTACGTCATGGCCGATCAGGTAGAAGAAGCCGACTTCGTGGGCCACCTCGCGCAGGCGTTCCCTCAGTTGGCCAGCAGGGTGGCGTAGGTCCACTTCGGGCAGCGCGGTGACCGTCGACACAATTGCCACCTATCCATCATCACCGCAGGTGAACCGGTATGCCACCGTCGCGATCAGCAGGAACCCAACTAGTTGGTTAATTAGGCAATGAAATTTAGCTCACAGTCGGTTGCATCCGGTTACTGATGGGTATAGCTTTACGGTGTTACTGGTGGGTAACTTAGGCTTAGTATCCAACCATAAGTGGCGTTCTCATCGAGGAGGAACCAGTGAGCCACTACAAGAGCAACGTGCGCGACCAGGTATTCAACCTGTTTGAGGTCTTCGGCGTTGACAAGTCATTCGGCGAAGGCGCGTTTAGCGATCTGGACGCCGACACCGCCCGCGAGATGCTGACGGAGATGAGCCGGCTGGCCGAAGGCCCAGTCGCCGAGTCCTTTGTCGATGCGGACCGCAATCCCCCGGTCTTTGACCCGGAAACCCACTCCGTGACGCTGCCCGAAAGCTTCAAAGAGTCGGTGCGCGCGGTCATCGAAGCCGGTTGGGACAAGGTCGGCCTGGACGAGGCGTTGGGCGGCATGCCAATGCCCAAGGCGCTGTTGTGGGCGCTGCACGAGCACTTGCTCGGCGCCAACCCGGCGGTGTGGATGTACGCCGGCGGCGCCGGGTTCGCCCAGATCTTCCACCACCTGGGCACCGAAGAGCAGAAGAAGTGGGCCGAGGTTGCCGCCGAGCGTGGCTGGGGTTCGACGATGGTGCTCACCGAGCCGGACGCCGGCTCGGACGTCGGTGCCGGCCGGACCAAGGCGGTCAAGCAAGACGACGGCTCATGGCACATCGACGGCGTGAAGCGGTTCATCACCTCCGCCGACTCCGATGACCTGTTCGAGAACATCTTCCACCTGGTGCTGGCCCGCCCCGAGGGCGCCGGGCCGGGCACCAAGGGCCTGTCGTTGTTCTTCGTGCCCAAGGTGTTGTTCGACTTCGAGACCGGCGAGCTGGGCGAGCGCAACGGCGTGTTCGTCACCAACGTCGAGCACAAGATGGGCCTGAAGGTCTCGGCGACCTGTGAGCTGTCGTTCGGCCAGCACGGCGTGCCCGCCAAGGGCTGGCTGGTGGGCGAGGTGCACAACGGCATCGCGCAGATGTTCGAGGTCATCGAGCAGGCCCGCATGATGGTCGGCACCAAGGCGATCGCCACGCTGTCGACCGGCTACCTGAACGCACTCGAGTACGCCAAGTCCCGCGTCCAGGGTGCCGACCTGACCCAGATGACCGACAAGACCGCACCGCGGGTGACGATCGCGCATCACCCCGACGTGCGTCGGTCGCTGATGACCCAGAAGGCCTACGCCGAGGGTCTGCGCGCGCTGTACCTCTACACCGCGACGTTCCAGGACGCCGCGATCGCCGAGGCACTGCACGGCGTGGATGCCGACCTGGCCGTTAGGATCAACGACCTGCTGCTGCCGGTTGTTAAGGGCGTGGGCTCCGAGCAGGCCTACGCGAAGCTCACCGAGAGCCTGCAGACGTTCGGCGGGTCGGGCTTCCTGCAGGACTACCCGATCGAGCAGTACATCCGGGACGCCAAGATCGACTCCCTCTACGAGGGCACCACCGCCATCCAGGCGCAGGACTTCTTCTTCCGCAAGATCGTCCGCGACAAGGGTGCGGCGCTGGCCCACGTATCCGGTGAGATCCAGAAGTTCGTCGACAGCGAGTCCGGCAACGGCCGGCTGAAGTCCGAGCGCGAGCTGCTGGCCAAGGCCCTGGCCGACGTCCAGGCGATGGCGGCCACGCTGACCGGGTACCTGGTGGCGGCCCAGCAAGACGTCACCAGCCTGTACAAGGTGGGCCTCGGTTCGGTCCGCTTCCTGATCAGCGTCGGTGACCTGATCATCGGCTGGTTGCTGCAGCGTCAGGCCGCGGTTGCCGTGCA
>NZ_JBKQTQ010000038.1:0-3975 GCF_052143115.1 Mycobacterium sp. | reverse complement strand
GTGGCGCCGACCAGGCGCAGCTCGCCGCGGGCCAGCATCGGCTTGATCATGTTGCCGGCGTCCATCGCCGACTCGCCGGTCGCACCGGCCCCGACGATGGTGTGCAGTTCGTCGATGAAGGTGATGATCTGTCCGGCGGAGTTCTTGATGTCGTCGAGCACGGCCTTGAGGCGTTCCTCGAATTCGCCGCGGTACTTGGCACCGGCCACCATCGAACCCAGGTCCAGGCTGACGACGGTCTTGTCGCGCAAGCTCTCGGGCACGTCGCCGCCGACGATGCGCTGCGCCAGGCCCTCCACGATCGCGGTCTTGCCGACGCCCGGCTCGCCGATCAGCACCGGGTTGTTCTTGGTACGACGGGACAGCACCTGCACGACGCGGCGAATTTCGTTGTCCCGCCCGATAACGGGGTCGAGTTTGCCTTCACGGGCGCGGGCGGTCAGGTCGGTGGAGTACTTCTCCAGCGCCTGGTAGGTAGCCTCCGGGTCGGCGCTGGTGACGCGGGCGCTGCCGCGGACGTTGACAAACGCGTCCCGCAACGCCTGCGGCGAGGCACCGTGTCCGGTCAGCAGTTTGGCGACGTCGGAGTCGCCGGTGGCCAGCCCCACCATCAGGTGCTCGGTGGAGACGTATTCGTCATCCATCTCGGTGGCCAGTTGCTGCGCAGTGGTGATGGCAGCCAGCGACTCGCGGGACAGCTGAGGTTGCGAGCTGGCGCCGCTGATCTGCGGCAGCCGGTCGACGATGCGCTGGGCTTCAGCGCGGATGGTGGCGGGCTCGACGCCGACAGCCTCCAGCAACGGCGCGGCGATCCCGTCGTTCTGCGTCAGCAGCGCCAACAGCAGATGAGCGGGCCTGATCTCGGGGTTGCCGGCGGCTGTCGCCGCCTGCAGGGCCGATGTCAGGGCCGCCTGCGTCTTGGTTGTCGGGTTAAAAGAGTCCACGACACCTCCATTCTGGTCCACAAAGGGTTGTCAAAATGCTTGTCGTGTTCTTCAACGCCGTCAAGGTTGAGTCTATTCCGCTCAATCCTAGTGAATTTTGTCAGTCGCCGGCGAGCCCGTTGATGATCCGGTTCATCACGGCGCCGCCGTCCTGACGTGCCTGGTCATGATCCTCGGCGCGGGCGATGTAGAGGGTCGCTTCACGCATCGCGCCCAACAGGGTCAGCGCGGTCGCTTCGACCGGCTGGGGCGGAATGCGGCCGATCTCGACGGCGTGGTCGAGCAGATTGCGCACCAGGCCGATGTTGTAGCGGTCGCCGATCTCGGTCCACCGCGTCCACCCGAGGACGGCGGGTGCGTCCACCAACACGATGCGTTGGATCTCGCCATCGGCGCATGCGTCCAGCCAGAAGTCGGCGCCAAGCCGCATGACCTCGACCGGATCGGTTTGTTCGGTGGCCGCGATCGCGTCACCCATCCGCTGGGCCACTTCGCCCTCGACCTGCTCGAAGACCGCCGCGAAGAGTTCCGTCTTGTCGGCGAAATGGTGATACAGGGCGCCGCGGGTGACGCCGGCTGTGCGGACGATTGTTTCCAGTGAGACGTCCGCATAGCCATGGACGGCGAATAGCGGCCGGGCCGCGGCGATCAGCGCTTCGCGTGTTTCCGCTGAGCGCTCGGCCTGGGTACGGCGACTATCGACCATTCGGCCCCCTGCCTCACATACATACGGTATGTATCTTCATACATACCGTATGTATGTGGCAGTAATTGTTCACCTTCGCTGAGGAGTACGTGATGCCTATCATCGACCTTCCGCAGGGGCAGATGCGCCATCGGCTCGCGGGACCGAGCACCAGCACGGCGCCACCGGTAGTGTTCGTGCACGGCCTGTTGACTAACAGCGAGCTATGGACCGGCGTGGCCGATAATTTGGCGGCACGCGGTGTGCGTTCATATGCCCCGGATCTGCCGCTGGGATCGCACCCCATTGCGCTGCGGCCGGATGCCGACCTACACCCTCGTGCAGTCGCGAGCCTGATGTGCTCGTTCATGAAGGCGCTCGACCTCACTGATGTCACGCTCGTCGGCAACGACACCGGAACTGCGTTGTGCCAGTTCGTCATCGACACTGACGCCAGTCGGATCGGGCGACTGGTACTGACCAATGGCGACGCTTTCGATCAGTTCCCGCCGCCGGCATTGGCACCGGTTTTCCGGCTCGGGCGGCGACCTGCGGGCATCTACACGCTGATGTCGATCATGCGGCCTACCTGGATCCGACAACTTATCCAGCGTCAAAATGTCTCCAGCCCAATCGATCCTGCGCTCACCCGACGTTGGATCACACCAGCGCTGGCCGAGCGCGGCGTACGGCGCGACACCGCAAAGTTTTTGCGTGGCGTGAATCCCGCAGAGCTGCTCGACGTGTCCACCCGGCTGCGGCGATTCACTAAGCCCGTGCTGCTGCTGTGGGGCGGTGCCGACCGGTTCTTCCCGATCAGCCTCGCGCACCGACTTCAGAACGCCTTTCCCAGCGCCCGAGTCGTCGAAATCCCCTATGGACGCCTCTTTTTCCCGCTCGATGAGCCGCAGCGGGTGGCCGACGAAATCCAGACGCATTTCAGCTACGCCACAGACCAACACTCGTAAGGAATGCCCCATGACGAAAACCAGCCAACGCCGCAAAGTAGTCTTCGCGAGCGGAGATAGTCACTGCACAGCTTGGCATTACCCACGCGACAACGGCGGGTGCGTGATCATGGCCGCCGGACTAGGCGTGACCAAAGAACCCGGCACCGACCGCTTCGCCGAACGGTTTCATCGAGCCGGATACAGCGTGTTGGCGTTCGACTACCGCAACCTCGGCGAAAGCGGCGGCACGCCAAGGCAACTGGTACGCATTTCCGAGCAACTCGCCGACTGGCAAGCGGCCATCGGCTTTGCGGCCACCCTGCCCGGTGTGCAAGCGGACAAGCTCGCAATCTGGGGGTTCTCGGCCTCCGGCGGGCACGTCTTCACCGTCGCGGCGCGCAATCCCCGGGTGGCCGCGGCGATCGCCCACGCGCCTCTGGCCGACGGACTACACGCCATGCGCAACGCGCTTCGCCACACCACCCCGTGGGCACTGACGCGCCTCAGCGCCCGTGCCGCCGCCGACACCCTGGGCGGCCTGCTCGGGCGCGCGCCGCTGCTGGTGCCACTGGCCGGACGACGCGGCACCGTCGCCTCCCTGACCACTCCCGACTCGCTCAACGGCGCCCACGCGCTGAACCCCGCCAACAAATACCCGCACTGGCAGCAAAGCGTCGCCGCCCGCTCCGCCATCCGGGTCGGCTTCTACCGACCCGCCCGGTTCGCCGCCCGGATCCGGTGCCCACTGTTGGTCCTCGCCTACGACCAGGACGGCGTCGCTCCACCCGCCCCCGCGACCCACGCCGCGCAGAGCGCCCCTCGCGGCCAGGTGACCCGTCTGCCCGGCGGGCACTACGCAGCATTCCTCGACGGCGAGGAACAGGCCGCCGATGTCCTGGTGTCGTTTCTCGACCGCGCGCTGGCGCCGGGCACTGACCGGTCAGCGGATGGATACGCCGTCGGCGGCGAGCCAGGCGTCGTCGTTGCCCGCGATCTTGGCGGACGATGACCTTTGACCAAGCTGCGCACCACGATCAGGTCGGGAGCTTGGAGGGTTGGCACGCATCCATGACGGCGGTGATCGATTCCAGCCCCGGCCTGGCGGGTACCACCCTCACGATGGCGGTGTCCAGCCCTTCCGCGAGCTGGCGGAAGGCGGCCGCGGCACCGGATGCCGGCCCGAAGTAGCCCACCAACTTCACCAGCTCAACCGGGAACGCGTCGATCAACTCATCTTGGGAAGCGCCACGGTCGCGGCGCTCCTCCAGTTCGGTGAGCGCCTCGTCGAAGCCCATCCGCCCGAAATGGCCTCGGTAGCCGAGCGTTTTGTCCACGCCGGGCCAAGCCAGCGCGTAACCCATCAGCGCCTTGATGTAAGCGCGGCGCGCGGCGTCCT
>NZ_JBKQTQ010000037.1:0-27417 GCF_052143115.1 Mycobacterium sp. | reverse complement strand
AGATACCAGTCGCCGCCGACGCGCATCGCCTCGCCGCCGGGCTGATACACCGCCGCCACCACCGCGGCCGTTGACCCACGGTCGAGATCGAGCAGATGCTCCTGGAAGTCGACGGCAATCCGATGTTCGCGTTGTGCACTGCGGACCCGGCCCACCGCCGATTGGGTGATCTCCGCGGTGCGGGCGTACATCTCGAGCTCGCTCGCGTCGAAGTCCTGCGTTATGGGCCACAGCAACCCGAGCGAACCGATCACCTTCCCGTCATGACCACGCAGCGGCTGGCTGACGCATGACCGGACGCTGTGCGCTGTTTCGTGCACCACGTGGCCATAACGCGGAGCGAGCGCCAACGTATCGGTGATGACCATCCGCTGGCCGGTCTTGATGACGTCAATCGGCACCAGCGGCGTGTCCAGGGTGGCGACGTGGTAGCGGTCGCGGATTTCGACGGGGACCGGACCGGCGTACTCGAACCGGACGTTGTTCTCCTCGGCGTCGAGCAGACCGATCACCACGATCGTGGCACCGCCCGAGCCGACCGGAGCCGCCAGCAGCGCATCGGCGATTCCGGCGACCGAGTCGGCGGCCTGCAACGCGGCATCGAGTTGCGCGGTCGCAGAAGTATGCCGAAGCTCGGCTTCACGCTGTTGCTGACCGGCACGTTCGCGGCCGGCGGCGGACAATCGCGCCGCGACCCTCTCGATCAGCTCCTGCGAGCGGAAAGGTTTAGGCAGGTAGTCGTCCGCACCGCCGGCATAGCCTTCGCTGACGGCCTCGCTTCCGGCGCGGGCGGAAAGCATGACGATCGGCGTGGCGGCCAGTTCGGTATCGCGACGAATGGCCGCGACGAAGTCGAATCCGTCCAGCTTGGGCATCATCACGTCGGTCACGATGGCGTCAGGCCGAAGCTCGTAGGCGGTCCGCAGAGCCGCTATGCCATCGGCGACCAGAACTGTTCTCCAGTGCGCCGACAACACCCGGTCGATGTGGGCCCGCATGTCGGCGTTGTCGTCGGCGATTAAGACCAGTTTGCGGTCATCGCCGGCGGGCGCGGCCTCGATCGGAAGCGGCGCCACCCATTGATCCGCCTCGACGACGTACGGGTTATCCAGCAGGTCGGCCAATGCATGGTCGATCGGTGTGGCGGCAAGCGATTTCGGCAGCGTGATCGCGACGGTGGTACCCCGGTCGAGTTCGCTGGCGATCTGCATACTGCCTTGCTGGAGTTCCACCAGCCCGCGCACCAGCGACAGCCCGATCCCGGTGCCCTCCACGCTGCGGCCCCGCGCGGTGTCGGCCCGAAAGAAGCGTTCGCCGAGCCGTTTCAAGTCGGCTTCGCTGATACCGACGCCGGTGTCGCGGACGCTGATGACGCATCGGCCGGGTCGGACGCCCCCACCGCGGGCCCCTGCGTGGCCCGCATCGTCGCCAGCCGGGGAGTCACCGCTGTGCACCGTGACGGTGATCGAGCCGCTCAGCGTGTACTTGACCGCATTGGACATCACGTTGAGCATGATGGTTTCCCACATGTCCTGGTCGACGTCGGCCAGCGCCCGACGGCAGTCAAGGACGAGTTCGAGCCCGGCCCGCTCGCACAGTTCGGTGAACGACGACGCGATCTGCGACGTCAGCGCCCCGACATCGGTGCACACCAACTTCGTTGTGGCGCGGCCTGCTTCGATGCGGGAGAACTGCAGTAGCGAGTCGACCAGGCGCAGCAGCCGTCCCGCATTGCGCCTGGCCATTCGCAGCCGGTCGGCGAGAACCGTGTGTGAACCCACGTCAGAGAGCGCATCCTCCAGCGGGCCCAGCAGCAAGGTCAGCGGAGTGCGGAATTCGTGGCTGACGTTGGTCAAAAACGTCGTCTTGGCGCGGTCGAGTTCGGCCAGCGCATCCGCGCGCCGGCGCTGCTGTTCGTGGGAGACCACCGAGGCCAGCGCCGACGACAACTGATCGGCGAGCAGCTGACAGAAGCCGAGGTATTGCTCATCCAGCGGACACCGGGGATTGGTCCCCACCACCAGCGCCCCCGTGATCGCGTTCTCGCCCAGCGGCAGCACCAGCGCCTGGTCTGGGCAATCGCCGCCCAACACCTCGTGCAGACCGCGAATCACCGACGAGACGTTCTCGATGATCCGCACTTCCGCCCGCGACCGCGTTGTCGGCACCCAGTCGGTCAGCTTCTCCAGCGTGGGCGGCAGCAGCGGCAGCACCGACGGCGTTGCTCCGCGCAGGGTGGTATCGGCCGCGTCCGCTCCACGGACATACGCCGCGACGAGCGGTACGTCGGCCTGCTCGGCACACACCGACACGGCGGCGCTCACCGCGTCGTCGACGGTGCGGGTCTCCATCGTCGCCGAGGCGACCGCATTGAGCAGACGCAGCCGTCGCTCGCTGATCACCCGCTCGGTGGTCTCCCAGGATGGGCAGAAAATCCCGTAGCTTTCGCCGTTCGCGCCGACCAGTGGGCTGTAGGTGAAGGTGAAATAGCGTTCCTGGCGTCGGCCGGCGGTCACCATCGGCAGCATCAAGTCATACGACCAAGTCGCCTCACCGGTAGCGATGACGCTGGCCAGCATCGGGCTGATCGGCTCCCAGATGTCCCACCACACGAATCGGCCACGCCGGCCCAATGCGGCCGGGTGCCTTTCGCCGAGGATCTGGATATAGGCGTCGTTGTAAACCAGGAACAGGTCTTCGACGCCCAACCACAGGACAATGGGAAACCGCGAGGTCAACACCACCGCGACGGCCGACCGCACCTCGGGCGACCACTCATCCGGCGGCCCCAACGGGTGCGCGGCCCAGTCGAATTCGGCGAACAGACAGCCCATCTCGCCGCCGAGTGCCACGGCCTTGGCGAGGTCGGGTGGCAGGACCTGCGGCTCGCTTCTCCAGTGACGGCGGGGAGGCCCGCTCACTGCCCCTGCTCGGTATCACGGCCTTGCAGCGCATCGGGCAGCGTGGGGTAGAGCTCGAGGACGCTGTCCAGGTTCGTCACCTCGATCGGGCGAACCACCAATCCATTGTCGGCAACCAGCCGGACCGATGTGCCGGCTTGCTGCCCGCGCCGGTGACAGTCGAGGACGGCGTTGAGTCCGGCGCTGCCGAAATAGGTCACGCCCTGCAAATCGATGATGAGCAATCGCGAGGCGTGGGTTTCGGCCTGCTGCAGCGCGGCATCCAGCTGTGAATTCAGGTCGCCGGCGGTGCTGGAATCCACCTCGCCCTTGGCCTGCACAACCACAGCTTCCGGTCGTACCTCATAGTCGACGACCAACAAATCCATCGCGTTCACCCGCTTCGATGCACCGCTCAATGCAATGTCGTGGCGGCGTACCGTCCACAGCCTTGTCGAGCCTAGTCGGCGACCAAGCTATGCGTCGGGTTCACCCGGAATATGCTCATGCACCGTCAACAAAAGATGGTCGAAGGCGCTCTGCACGTCCGCCGACGGCGTTGGCAGCGTGGGGATTTCGGCGATCAGCTGCTTGGCCAGCGCCCGCAGTTTGGTGTTGGTCTCCTGCGACCGCCACCGCAATACGCTGAAGGCTTGCTCCGCGCTGACCCGGTAGATGGCCATCAAGACACCCTTGACCTGCTCGATCACCGCGCGAGCCTCGAACAGGTCGGGAAGCGCCTCGTCGAGGGCGACCTGCCGGGTCTCGACGAAGGTGTCAGTCAAGTCGATGTAATAGCCGGCGGTTCCCACCACGGCGCCCGACTCGTCGGCCATCCGGTCGGCCACCACGATCGCGTCGTGCACGTTGCCGCCCACGTCGATGAAGCGGTGACGGCTGGAGAACGAGCTCTTGGAATGCAGCGCCCGGTCGAGTATGTCCTGAACGTGCTCCCGGTCTTCTGGATGCTTATGCGACAGCAGCAGTTCGGTCGTCGGCACTACCGCCCCGGGCTGGTAGCCGTGCATGAGGGCCACCTCGTCGGACCATTCCCAGCGCTGGCCCACAAACCAAAACCGGAAAGTTCCCACGCTGACGTCGTCGACGTCGAGTTTCGCCGACCCCAGGGCAGGTGAGCCCGCGGTGTCGGTGCTCGTTGCCAGAACTTCGGGGGCCTCCTGCACGTTTCGAATCATTCCACCGTTCACACAGCCTGCCCACCGGTTGGACGGAAAGACGCACGTTCCGTCTTGGCCTGAACTAGTACCCCGCTTCTCCTCACGCCGCTTCCGCGGCGTGCATCGTCGCGGGGTGGGCAGCGCCGTCCGGCTGCGCTAGCGTGGTCTGCACGGCGACGATGCGGACCGTGCAGCGGTCCGAGGAGGAGCCGGGCAATCAGGCACAAGCAAGAGAACACGGGAGCGCACGCCGAGTGCGCTGAGAGGACGGCTCGGGGCCGTCGACCGTATGAACCTGACCGGGTAATGCCGACGTAGGGAGATGACAAAAATGACCGTTACCGTTGAACCGTCCGTGACCACCGGACCCATCGCAGGCAGCAGCAAGATCTATCGAAGCCTCGAGGCCGTCCCTGAAGCCAAAGTGCCGTTTCGCCGGGTGAATCTGTCGAACGGACAGCACTTCGACCTTTACGACACCTCCGGCCCCTACACCGACGTCGACGCGGTGATCGACGTGACGGCCGGGCTGCCGCCGCGCCCGGGCGTGGTGCGCGACCGCGGCACACAGCTGCAGCGGGCCCGCGCCGGTGAGATCACCGCGGAGATGGCGTTCATCGCCGCCCGCGAAGATATGCCCGCCGAACTGGTTCGCGACGAGGTTGCCCGCGGCCGCGCGGTGATTCCGGCCAACCACAACCATCCCGAGAGCGAGCCGATGATCATCGGCAAGGCCTTCGCGGTCAAGGTCAACGCCAACATCGGCAACTCGGCGGTGACGTCGTCGATCGCCGAGGAGGTCGACAAGATGGTGTGGGCCACCCGCTGGGGTGCGGACACCATCATGGATCTGTCAACCGGCAAGGACATTCATGCCACCCGCGAGTGGATTCTGCGCAACTCACCGGTGCCGGTCGGCACGGTGCCGATCTACCAGGCGCTGGAGAAGGTCAAGGGCGATCCCACCGAGTTGACCTGGGAAATTTATCGGGACACCGTGATCGAGCAGTGCGAGCAGGGCGTGGACTACATGACCGTGCACGCCGGGGTGTTGCTGCGCTATGTGCCGCTGACCGCCAAACGCGTCACCGGCATCGTGTCCCGCGGTGGGTCGATCATGGCGGCGTGGTGCCTGGCGCATCATCAGGAGTCGTTCCTGTACACCAATTTCGAAGAGCTCTGCGACGTCTTCGCCCGCTACGACGTGACGTTCTCGCTGGGCGACGGGCTGCGGCCGGGATCGATCGCCGACGCCAACGACGCTGCACAGTTCGCCGAATTGCGGACTCTGGGCGAGCTGACCAAGATCGCGAAAGCCCATGGCGCACAGGTGATGATCGAAGGACCCGGGCACGTCCCGATGCACAAGATCGTCGAGAACGTGCGGCTGGAAGAAGAGTGGTGCGAGGAGGCGCCGTTCTACACCCTGGGGCCGCTGGCCACCGACATCGCGCCGGGTTATGACCACATCACCTCGGCGATCGGCGCGGCCATCATCGCCCAAGCCGGCACCGCGATGCTGTGCTACGTGACGCCGAAGGAACACCTGGGTCTGCCCGACCGCAAGGACGTCAAAGACGGAGTGATCGCCTACAAGATCGCCGCCCATTCGGCCGATCTGGCCAAGGGCCATCCGCGAGCGCAGGAGCGGGACGACGCGCTGAGCACGGCACGGTTCGAGTTCCGCTGGCACGACCAGTTCGCGCTGTCCCTGGATCCCGACACCGCGCGGGAATTCCACGACGAGACGCTGCCGGCCGAACCCGCCAAGACCGCACACTTCTGCTCGATGTGTGGCCCGAAGTTCTGCTCGATGCGCATTACTCAGGATGTCCGCGACTACGCCGCCGAGCATGGACTCGACAGCGAGGAAGCCATCGAGGCGGCTCTTCAGCAGGGTATGGCGGAGAAGTCGGCCGAGTTCGCAGAGCACGGCAACCGGGTGTACCTGCCGATCGCCCGGTGATCTACCTTCCGCTGGCGCCGCGCGGTGCGACGCCGCTGCGGGTACTGACGATCGCCGGATCGGACTCTGGCGGTGGTGCCGGTATTCAGGCCGACATCCGGACCTGCACCTTGTTGGGGGTGCACGCGCTGTGCGCGGTGACCGCGGTGACAGTGCAGAACTCGTTGGGCGTGAAAGGTTTTCACAAGGTGCCCGGCGATGTCATCGCCGCCCAGATCGAGGTCGTGTGCCACGACATCGGGATGCAGGCCGCCAAAACCGGCATGCTGGCATCGGCGGAGATCATCACCGCGGTCGCCGAGAGTTGGCGTGAGCATGGCGCGGGCGTGCCGCTGGTGGTCGATCCGGTCTGCGCGTCAATGCACGGCGATCCGCTGCTCGACCGCAGCGCGCTGGATTCCCTTCGCGCCGAACTATTTCCGCTGGCAACATTGGTGACGCCGAATCTGCACGAGGTGCGGTTACTGGTAGACATCGACGTTGTCGACTCGAAGTCGCAGGCCGACGCGGCCCGCGCCCTGCACGCGCTGGGCCCGCAGTGGGCGCTGGTGAAGGGCGGCCATCTGACCAGGTCGGCCAGCAGCACGGATCTGTTGTTCGACGGCAACGACTTTCACGAGTTCGAGTCGCCGCGGGTGGACACTACCCACGACCACGGCGCTGGCGACACGCTGGCCGCTGCGACCGCCTGCGCCCTGGCCCATGGCTACACCGTGCCGGACGCGGTCGCGTTCGCCAAGCGTTGGGTGACCGAGTGCCTGCATGCCGCCTATCCGCTCGGGCACGGCCACGGCCCGGTGTCCCCGCTGTTCAGGCTGTCCCCGTGACCCTCGAAGCGATCGCGGGCGTGGCGCATGAACCCGACGGCACCCCGTCCGGTGTGGTGGTGTTGACCCACGGCGCCGGTGGCAGCAGGGAATCCGCACTGCTGCAGAAACTTTGCGACGAGTGGGCCCGACGTGGCTGGCTTGCGGTCCGCTACAACCTGCCTTATCGCCGGCGACGCCCGAAGGGACCGCCGTCGGGTTCGGCGGTGGCCGATCGCGCCGGCATCTTGGAGGCGATCGCCGTGTGCCGCGACCTCGCCGACGGCCCGCTGATCGCCGGCGGCCATTCCTACGGCGGCCGGCAGACGTCCATGGTGGTAGCCGAAGATGCGCAGCCGGTGGACCTGCTGACGCTCTTCTCCTATCCGGTGCATCCGCCCGGTAAGCCCGAACGCGCCCGCACCGAGCACCTGCCGGACATCGCGGTGCCGACGGTGTTCACCCACGGCACGTCGGATCCTTTCGGCACCCTCGACGAGCTGCGCGCCGCCGCCGCGTTGATTCCCGCAACGACCGAGATCGTCGAGATCACCGGCGCGCGACACGACCTGGGCTCGAAAACCCTCGACGTGGCCGCATTAGCGGTCGACGCCGCATTAAGGCTGTTGTGCTAAGCGGCGTCGAACGAACTCGACCGCGATGTCGGCGACCTTGACGTTGCTGTCTTGCGAGGTTCGACGGAGGATGTCGAACGCGTCGTCATCAGACACATCGTTGAGCACCATCAACATGCCGATGGCCGTGCCGATCGCGCGGTTGCTGGCAAGCCCGCGGCGCAGCCCGGCCGCGTCTTCGCCGTGCGCGGTGGCATTGGTAGCCACCGTGGCGAACGCCGCCAGCACGATGGCCCGTTCAACCGACGTGTTGTCGAATGCATTCGCCGTATCGGAAAACAGGTTGAGCGCACCGACCTGGGCGCGGTCTACCGGCAGGCGAATACTCATCGTGCCCCGCACCGGCGTTTCGGCGACCACGCGGGCTGCTAATACCGGCCACCGACTACCAGTGGTCAGATCCGATGCCGTTTGAGCGGTTTGCTTTTCGATGGCATCGAGGAACGGCCCGGTGCCGAGCGCCTGCTCGAGTTTGTCGATCTTGTGCGCGACGGAGTCGCTGACGGCTGCTGTGCTGCAGGCGCCGTCACGGCAGATCATCAGGCTGGCATGGTCGCAGCCGGGAACCATCAACGTTGCGGCCACACAGATCGCGGCATACATCTCTCTGGGTGTCGAACCCTGGTGAACGATGTCAGCCAGCGACGTCAACACGCGTGCCGGATCGACATCGCCGCAAGACGACATGGCAATCTCCCCACTCTTTCTGGATTCGGGCCGACGGCGCCGGGGCGGCAGCGGGCTCGCACGGCGCGTCCCCGCTGCCGCCACCGGACAATCAGGCGTCGATCACCTTGCGCTGGGCGCCCTGGCTGTTGAGAGCATGGTGCGCGTCGCCGCGGCCGATGGTGATCTTGCGCGGCTTGGCTTTTTCGGCCACCGGGATGTGTAGCCGTAGCACGCCCTCGTTGTACGAGGCTTCGATCCGGTCGGTGTCGAGATTCTCGCCCAGAACCAGTTGCCGGCTGAATACTCCCCGCGGCCGCTCGGTCGCCAGCATCTCCCGGTTCGGATCAACGGCAGGGCGCTGCGCACGCACAGTCACCACATTGCGTTCGATGTCGAGGTCCAATGAATCCTGGTCGATGCCAGGCAGGTCGAACTCGACGAAGAACGCATCACCTTCGCGCCACGCGTCCATCGGCATCACCGCCGGACGGGCGGCGGTGCCCAGCGCCTGGTGGGTGAAGCGGTCCAGGTCACGGAACGGGTCGGTACGCATCAGCATCGTGGTCACCTCCGACTCTCCTATCCTCTGTGGGATATCATCTATAACCTGTGTCTATAGACACAGATTTGATATAGCATGCGCGTGATCATGCCGCAAGTGTGATACAAAGGTTTCTTGTACGCTCAGCCAAGGATGTTTTCGCATGATCGATCGACCTGATACTCCGGGCTTGCCCGCTCCGAGCCAAGGCGTCTACGGCATCACGGTGGCCGCCGAACTCTCCGGCGTCGCGGTGCAGTCGCTGCGGCTGTACGAGCGCCATGGTCTGCTCAGCCCCGCCCGCAGTGACGGCGGCACTCGCCTCTATAGCGCCGACGACCTGGCCCGGCTGCAGCGCATCAGCGAGCTGGTCGCGGCCGGCATCAATCTTGCCGGCATCGCCCGCATCCTTAACCTGCAAGACGACAACGAAGCGCTGCTCGCGGCCAATCGGGCCATCGGCGGCAAGGCGACTAGGAAAACCAAGTCCAAAACCGATACCGGCTAGCTGTCACCAGGCTCGATTATCATCGACGAGGCGTCCACCAACTACAAACTTACTCTGAAGTAAGGTACGGTCTTTTCATGAGTTCGGAGCATTTCGACGTCGTCATCGTCGGGGCGGGCTTCGGCGGCATCGGCGCGGCGATCCAGCTCAAGCGCCTCGGATACGACAACATCGCCATCCTCGACCGCGAGGCCGACCTGGGTGGCACCTGGCATGTCAACCGCTATCCGGGTCTGGCCGTCGACATCCCGTCGACCACCTACTCCTACTGGTTCGAGCCCAACCCGCACTGGTCACGGCTGTTCGCCACGGGCCCAGAGCTCAAACAGTATGCCCATCATGTCGCCGACAAGTACGACGTACGCCGTCACATGCGGTTCAACACGGCAGTGGAAAGCGCACGCTGGGACGAGGAGGCGCAGCTGTGGCAGGTGGCGCTGGCCGACGGCGACACGCTGACCACACGCTTCCTGATCACCGCCACCGGCTTCCTGTCGCAACCGCACACGCCGGACATCCCGGGCATCACCAGCTTCAGTGGCAAGGTCGTACACACCACCGCGTGGGACGACAGCCACGACTTTGCGGGTCGTCGGGTCGGCTTGATCGGCACCGGGGCCACCGCGATCCAACTCATCCCCGAACTAGCAAAGACGGTCGCCGACTTGACGGTGTTTCAGCGCACCGCGATTTGGGTGGCGCCCAAGTTGGACTTCGGGATTACTCCAGCCATGCAGCGACTGTTCGCCCGCATCCCGCTCACCCAGCGGGCGTTGCGGTGGGTGAGCGACAACCTGCTCGAGTTCATGACACTCACCGCCGTGCTGAATTACCGCTACTTCCGGCGACTGTCCATCGCGGGGATGGATCTCTGCAAGATTCACCGCTTCATGTCGATCCGCGACAAGGAGCTGCGACGCAAGCTAACTCCGGACTACGACATCGGCTGCAAGCGGCCGAGCTGGTCCAACGACTATTACCGCAGCTTCACCAAACCGAATGTGCACCTCGAGACCGGCGGCATCAACCGGATCGAACCCGATGGCATCGTCAGCAACGACGGGCAGAAGGCGATTATCGACACCCTGGTGTTGGCCACCGGATTCGATCTGTGGGACGCCAACTTCCCGGCCATCGAGGTGGTTGGCCGCGAAGGAAGAAATCTCGGAAAGTGGTGGCGGGAGAACAGGTTCCAGGCCTACCAGGGGGTGTCGATTCCGTACTTCCCCAACTACCTGAGCCTGGCCAGCCCGTATGCATTCTCCGGGCTGTCCTTCTTCAACACCATGGAATACCAGATGCGGCACATGGGCCGGTTGCTGGGTGAGGTGAAGCGCAGGGGCGCAACCACGTTCGAGGTCACCGAAGACGCCAATGCGCGCTTCCTGGACCGGATGACCAAACGTCTGGACAGCTCGGTGTTCTACGCCGGTGACTGTGCCACGTCGCGGTCCTACTACTTCAACCATAGCGGCGAGGCGACACTGTTACGGCCCACATCGGTGCGCGACGCCGTGCGGGACGGCTCCCGATTCCCGCTGAGCGACTACGCAATCGCCTGAGGAGGACCATGTCTCGCAAAAGCAACCGTGTTGCCCGCTTCTCCGGCCTGGCAATAGCCGGCCTCGGGTTGGCTCACTTCACCAGTCCGCGGATGTGGGAGCAGATCACCAAGACCGCATTCCCGCGCAATACCCGTCAGCACCTCTACACCAACGGCGGTATCGAAACGGTGTTAGGCCTGAGTTTCAGCAGCCGGCAGACCCGCAGCCTGGCCACCGTCGGGTTGATCGGATACCTCGCCTATCTGGGCGGGAATGCTATCCGCCACGCCCAAACACCGTAACCTCCATCAATTTTCGCACGCATGCTTGCGGGTAGGCGGAGTTGTCGGCCGGATGCTCGTAGTGCACCAGCCGTCCCACGTCGACCACCAAGGCCATCGCCGCGTGGACCAAAATGCGCGCCTGCGTCGGTGTCAGCGCCGCGCGGGCCGCTGCCAGCAGACGGACCCAGGAATCGATCGTCGAGCGCTGCACACTGCGCAACAACTCCTCGTCCACCCGGGTCAGGTTGACCCGCTCGGTGTAGTAGATCGCGGCCAGTTCCGGGTTGGCGAATGACGTTGCCACGTAGGCCTCGATCAAGAGGGTGAGCATTTGGCGCGGCTCGGCCACACCAGTCAGGATCGCCGACAGGCGGCCGGAAACCCGGTCGGCCGCACGCCGCAACCCGGTCGAGAGGATGTCGCACTTTCCGGGAAAATACCGGTAGATCCCGGACACCGGGATACCGACGGCCGAAGCGATCTCCGCCATGCTGGTCTCGGGGTAGCCCTTGGCGTTGAACAACACCATTGACGCTTGCAACAGGGCTTCGTAGACGCCGGTATCCGATTCGAAGATCCGCCAGGACGTAGGCCGGCCCACCGCATCCTCCGGCTCCGGGAGCTCGGCACCGAGCACCGCCGTGGCGGCTCCGGCCAGCAGTGCGCGAATCTCGTCGGCCGGCAGCGCAATCCCGTGGTCGACAATGCTGCCGATCACGCTGAGCAGCCCTGACGACAGCATCCACCGTTGCGACGAGCTCAACGTCGGCCGAATCGCTATGAGCGGCCGTTGGATTCGGCGGTTGACCACCCGCAGCTGGTCCATCAGAGTGGATTGATCTTCGGCGTGCAGGTATCGGGCCTGCCAGCGGTAGAGCCCGCCGGACTCGCGATTGGCCAACGTCACGTCGATGAGTGCGTCGACCAGTCGGTCCAATGTCGCAGCCGAGTCGGCACCTGAGATTTCGCAGGGGGCCGCGTCGGCGAAATCGGTGCAGTCGACCAGTTGCTGACCGAGGGCCAGCACCGCGCCGCGAAACAGCTCGTACTTGCTCGCGTAGTGCCGGTAGAGCGCGGGCGCGGAGATTCCGACCTTGGCCGCGATGGCCTCCATGCTGACCGCGTGGTAGCCCAGCGCACTGAACGACTCGGCGGACGCCCGGGCGATCCGAGCTTTCCGGTCTTTGGGCCGTCGACGCACGACGACCGCAGGTTCAGTGCGCGCGGTCGTCACCGCCTCACCCTAGCGTGCAGATCAGTTGCTGAAAAACCTACCCGAGAGTCAGAATCCCTATTAACATAATCGGTGCTCGCCATGCCCTCGGAGGGCTGACGAGCCGGGACGTCGCGGACGATGATGTCCGGGGGCCGTTGTGAGAGGCAGGCGGGCATGCTGGAGAGGGTTCGGCGCTTCCTCGGCTACCAGCTCACGATCGCCGAGCTGATCGGATTCGGATTGATCATTGGCACACCGTATTTGATAGTGGGAGCGATCTGGTCGACGACACACACCGCGCATTTGCAGCACATGCACGGGGCCGACCTCGTGGTGTCGTTTCTCGGATCGATAGTGTCCTGGCCGGTCCTGCTGTTTTCGGACGTTTGCATGACATGAGCACTGAAGCCGCCGGAGTAGCGCTGACCACCGCCGATACTCGGATTCACATAACCCATCGCACAGCCCGCTGGGATGACCGGCCGGCCACCCTCTCCGACGCCCTCGACTTCTGGTCGTTCGCCGCCGGCGCGGCCAATGTGGTCATGCAGCTGTCCTGGCCCGGGGTCGGCCACGGGGTGGTCGAGAGCAACGTGGACTCCGGCAACCTGATGAAGCACCCGTGGAAGCGGGTGCGCACCACCTTCAGTTACCTGGCGGTCGCGATTCTGGGCAACCCAGGTGATCGCGCGGCCTACCGCGACGCGGTCGACGCCGTGCATCGCCAGGTCAGATCGGAGCCCGGCAGCCCGGTTTCCTACAGTGCTTTTGACCGCGACCTTCAGATGTGGGTGGCGGCATGCCTTTTCGTCGGTCTAGAGGACACCTACCAGTTGCTGCGCGGAAGGCTGACCGACGAACTCGCCGAGCAGTTCTACGGCTCGGCGTCTACCTTGGGCACCACACTGCAGGTAAGCGAAAGCCAATGGCCCATCACCCGAGCCGATTTCGACCGTTACTGGAACGAAGCGTGTCAGCGGGTCGTGGTTGACGACGTGGTGCGCAGCTACCTGCAGAACCTGATTGACCTGCGAATGGTATCGGCGTTGCTGCGTCCGGCGTTCGGCCCGCTGCTGCGCTTTCTGACCGTGGGATTTCTCGCGCCGGTATTCCGCGAGACCCTGCAGGTCAAGTGGACGCCCGGTCAGCAGCGCCGGTTCGAATATCTGTTTTTGCTGGTGGCGTTCGTCAATCGGTTTCTACCCAGGTTCATCCGTCAGGGCGGCAGCTACCTGCTACTGGCCGACGTGCGCAGGCGAATCCGCGGCCGCCGCAATCTGATTTGAAAGGAAACCTGTGAGCAATCGTGCGCTATTCCTGAGCATCGCGGGTGCGTTATTGGTGGTCCTCGGGCTGCTGGCACTCTGGTTTCCGGTCTATCTGGGCCACTACGACCAATACGGCATGCAGATCAGCTGCGGCAGAGGGTTCAGCGCCAACCTGTCGCAGGCCGCCGACGCCAAGGGCGACGGTCTCGTCGCCCAATGCGGCACGGCGCTGCTGCTGCGTCGGATCTGGGCGATCCCGGCTGCTGTTTCGGGATGGCTGATACTCACCGGCCTGGTCGCGACCTGGGTCCACGCCAAACCGCCTGCGGAGGAAAGCTCGCGTTTCTGGGAATTGAGCGGGGACAGCACATAGCACGGTCGACACTCGCCGGGAACCCGCGACGGCGGGCCTTCGGGAGCATGTATACATCTTCAGCTCTAACTAGACAGTTAGAACTGTGCAGTCAAGACTGTCTAGCGTAGGCTGAAGCTGGTGGACGGAATCACAGAGTCGGCGGGAGCGGCTGCCCGAGATCTTCGGGTGATGTTCAGCCGGCTACGGCGCCAGCTGAAGGATGTTGCGACCGGGACCGATCTGACGCCGTCGCAGACCGCGGTGCTCACCCGGCTCTGGAAAGAGGGCGCATCATCGGCCAGCGCGCTGGCCGCCGCCGAGCGGGTTCGGCCGCAGTCGATGGCGACCATACTGGCCGGACTCGACCAGCACGGCCTTATCCGACGCGCGCCCGACCCCGACGACGGTCGGCGCCAAGTGATCTCGTTGACCACCGCCGGCCGCCGCCGAGCGGAAAGCGACCGTCAGGTCCGCGAGGAATGGCTGGCTCGTGCCATGCAGGAGCGCTACACCGAGCGGGAACGTCGCGTCATCCTCGACGCATTGTCCCTGCTTCAGCGTTTGACTGACTAGTGAAGGGAGCTAGGAAATGAAATTGGGAATACACTTCATCGACTTTCTGCCGGGCGATCCGGCGGACCAGGGGCCCACACTGGTAGCGACGGCCAAGGCCGCCGAAGACGCCGGTGCGACGATGTTCACCTTGGCAGATCATTTCTTTCAAATGGAAGGCGTTGGGCGCGCTGAGGATCCGTTCCTGGAGGGCTACACGTCGCTGGGCTTTCTGGCCGGCCAGACAACCAGCATCACCCTCGCATTGCTGGTCACCGGGGTCACCTATCGTCATCCGGGGGTGCTGGCCAAGACGGTCACCACACTCGACGTGCTCTCGCAGGGTCGGTCGATGTTCGGCATCGGAGCCGCCTGGTATGAGCGCGAGCATGTCGCCTTAGGTGTCCCGTATCCACCGCTGCGCGACCGGTTCGAGATGCTCGAAGAGACGCTGCAGATCTGTCTGCAGATGTGGAGCGACGACAATGGGCCCTACCACGGAAAGCACTATCAGCTGGCCGAAACCATCTGTGAGCCCCAGCCGATCCGTCGGCCACCGATCCTCATCGGCGGTAGCGGTGAGAAGAAGACACTGCGGATGGTCGCGCAATATGCCGATGTCTGGAACACCACGGATTCCGAGCCCGACGAACTCGAGCACAAGATCGACGTATTGAGGCGTCACTGCGACACGGTGGGCCGGGATGTCAGCGAGGTCCGCAAAACCGTTGGCCTCTTCGCCGACCCGTTCGCCGACATCGACGGCTACCTGAAGCGGCTTGAGCGCTACGCCGAGCTGGGCATCGAGATGATCAACATCGGTCCAGTGCCAGGCACTCCGGATCCCGCCGGCTTCGTGCAACGCTTCGGGGACGAGCTGATGACGAAGGTAGCTGAGATCGGTTGAGCGGCAAGGGCGTGTGGATCAGATGCCGGAGATGATCCCTGCCCGCCTTTCGGCGTATTCGGTGTCCGAAATGGCGCCGCTGGTGCGCAGGGCCTCGAGTTCCTGCAGGCGCTGCGACGGCGGAGCAGCCGACGGCGGAGACACCGGCTGAGGCCCCTGCACAGCAGTGTTGGGCTGCCAGTGCTGAACCGTGGCACTTGACCTTTCGCCGAAGTTGAGCAGACCGAGTCGCATCAGGAGCAGAAGCAGCGCTACGATACCTCCGATCGGCATGCCGAGGCGGTCCCCGGCCCTGGCCGCCACGATGCCCAATCCGACTGCCAGCCCGGCGAACCGACCAATACGAGTAGCGCGCTTCATTGATGTTCCTTTCCCCGGCCGCACCCATGGGGCGCGCAGTCTTGTTGATCAGCGGGGACCCACCCGAATGACGCGGCACACTACTCCGCGCACGACCTCGGCAGGCGTGTTTGGCACAGGTTGTCACCTGGGTAAATACCGGCGTCGAAGCCGATTACTTACCCAGCTCGTGCCGGGTGCGGTCTTCGCGGATCGGAACACCGTTGCGGCCGGTCAGATCCTGTGCGTACAAACCGATCCCATACGCGACGCCGCCACCATTGATGCCAAGCTCGGTGCCGTCGATGTGGTCCAAGGTGTCGGTGCTCTTGTGGTAGTTCGGGTCGAACGGCTGGTCCGCAGTACCGCCCCAGAGCTTCGCCTCGTCCGAGGTTTTCTTGTTCTCGGCGCCGGAGAACAACCCACCCGACGGGATACCCGCCAACGTGAAGCCGTCGTAGTCGGACCGACCGTCGAACGAGGTGTCCTCCGCCTTCTTGCCGGCCGAGTTCAAGTAGCTGACCAACGTTCGCTCGATCCCGGCCGAACCCTCCGGCATCACCGGATCACCCCGCTTGTCGGCCGGCAACGACTGATCCCCGTCGTAGGTGAAGTAGCCCGGATTCGGCGACGCGAGCATGTCGAAGTTCAAATACAGCGCAATGTCCTTGAGCGCGTCGACATCTAACGATTCGACGTACTTCCGCGAGCCGATCAGCCCGAGTTCCTCTGCACCCCAGAAGCCGAATCGCACCGCGTTGTGGATCTCCGGTGAGCTGCCCAACTGCAGCGCGGTCTCCAGAACCGCGGCCACCCCGGACCCATTGTCGTTGATGCCGGGTCCCTCGGGAACGCTGTCGAGGTGCGCTCCGGCCATAACGACGTCGCTGGTCAAGCCGGTCTTGGTCTGAGCGATGACGTTGCGGGCTTGCAAGATCTTGGTGTCCGCAGAGAGCTTTACCGTCGCGGGCCCCGAGGTGAGGTGCAGGGCCGCGCCGTCGGCCTTGCTCACGCTGACCACTGGGATCTTGACGTCGGTGTTCTCCCCCAGAGTGCCGCCCATCCGCTCCTCGACGACGTTGTCCGCGACGATCATCGCGACGGCGCCGCGCTGCACGGCGGCGGCTTCCTTCTGGGCGAATGGGCAGGTGCCGCGGTCAACCAGCACCACCGCACCGTTGACCGGCAGGCTGCCGTAGTCATTGGCATTGCAGCCCAGGCTTGCATCGACCGGGACGGTCACCAGCGGACCGGTCACCCCGATGGGCGGAGTGGCGAGGCTGAATTCCAGGGCCCGCGCTTCGACCGTCCTATCGCCGACGGTCACCGACCCGGGGTCGGAGTGGAACACATGCGCTTCGAACTGCGCGGTTTGCACCTCAAAACCCTTGTCCCGCAACTTGCCCACCACGTAATCGACGCTGGCGTCGTAACCGGGGGTGCCGACCGCGCGGGTGTTGCCGTTGGCCTTGGCGATGTCCTGCAGCTTCGACAAGTGCGCCATCATCGCGTCGGCGGTGACCCGCCCGCGCAGGGCGGCGGCGAAATCCGGGCTAGATATTCGCTTCAGCGGCTGAACGGTGTCAGACGACGCACACCCGCCAGCCGCCAACGCAAGGGCCGCAACGGCTGCAATACCGGTGCGGAACGGTTGTGATTTGTTGATCATCGCGCCCCAGGTTAGACGGCGCATCAAATGGCATCTTCGCCGGAATGGTCGAGCCGCAGGTAAGCATGAATGGTGGTGCCGGCCGGTGTCGTGTGGGTGCGCAACAAATCGGCGATCGTGTTGACCACGAAGAGCCCGTACGGCCCGACTCCCTGCCCGGCGGGCGGCCGGCGGCCGGCGAGCGGATCTGCCCAGCGGCCCATATCGCGCGCCTCGCAGACCACGTGCCCTGTCTCGTACCAGAACGCCAGTCGGCATGCGCCGCCGGCATGGTCGAGGCTGTTGGTCGCCAGCTCGGTCGCGACCAACATCAGGTCGGCGGCTCTGGCCGCGGACATGCCCAGCAACCGGCCATAGCGTTCAACACACTTGCGGGCGCCGCCCAGATCGACCGGCTCGCTGACGGTGTACGTCACTGCGGCGGGGTTGGTCGCCAGCGGTTCATTGCACTGGTCGAGTGCGGCATCCAGCGCGTACTCGGGACTGTGTTTTCGCGATCCGCCCCGCCAGATCTGCGGATGCGTGAGGCCGACGTCGGCCAGGACGTTTTCACTCAGGCAAGACGCGTCGTAAGGACACAGACCTGTCACGTCCAAGCCCGCGAACGCAATGTTGGCCAGTGCCTCATGCTGCATGCACGCGGAATACTCGTACGCGGTGCGGCCCTCCCAGACCGGCTCGGCGATGATGCGGACATGCCGGCCAGGGTGGCGTTCGACAAAGGCGAGTTGCGCCGCGAGGATCCGGCCGGGATTGCGGCCGAATCCCATGATGTCGGCCATTGTCACGTCCGCCGCCGAGTCGCCCAATTCCTGACGCAACCTCGCCAGCCTGTCCCCCGGCACTGCGACCAGCACCGGCTGCGCGCGGTCCAGACCCTCGGAGATGAACCGCCCCAGCCAATCGACGTATTCGCGCTCCGAGTGGTAGAGGAGTGCCGAATGGTCGTAGGCCGAAAGTTCTGCGTGCGCTCTGAGTGTCATATCGACGGATCGGTCCCTCGGCAGTGCTTGCCCGCGTGTCGTTTTCCTGAATGTCGCAGCGTTAGATTTACCCAGGCGACAGAAAACTAACCGTCTCCGTTGGTCGGCTCGATGATCAAGTCGGCCACGGCACGCATGCCTGCGCCGTTGGGGTGAAATGGCGCCGGCCGCCACGGCAGCGGCCAGCCCGCACCCGCCGCCCACGGGTCCGCTGACCAGCCGTGATGCTCGCGGCTGGCTTGTCCGGCGCGGACGAGCTCGCAGCCAGTGGCCTGTGCGGCTGCCGCGGTGGTTTCTTCGAGACCTTGACCGATGTGGCGACCCAGGTCGACGTCCGTGGCCGACAACGGCGGGGCCGGCACTCCATCCGGCGGCAACAGTGTCAGGTAGTCGACGAACACCACCCGGGCCCGCGGAGCGCGCCGGCGCACCGCGGTGCCGACCACGCGCAGCGAGTCGCCGACGTCGCCGAGCGCTTGCTCGCGCGCGTCGCGGTCAAACAATGCACCGATCGCGGGCAGCAACCGGGCCGGCCGGGGCAACGTCGCGGCCATCAGCAGCGGCACGTATCCGACGTCGTTGCCGCCGATCGTGATGGTGACCAGCTCTTCGGAGCCGTCCAACGCCTCGATTTGCGGCTGCGCACCGCGCTGCCGTTCGGCCAGCACGTGCACGGTGGTGGCGCCGGAAAAGGTGACGTCGACCAGGTCGAGGTTTAGTCGTTCGGCGACCAGGTGGGCGTAGTTGCGGGCCGATCGCCCCGACCCGAAGGGCGCGCCCGGCGCATGGGGCCGGATACCGGGACCGGCCGCCATCGAACTGCCGAGCGCCACATACCGCCCGCTCATAGGTCCGGACTCGACGCCTGCGCCCAGAACCGCTTCGGAATCCGCCCGGCGCGACGGGCCAGATAACCGGCGGTGACGGCGGCGGCCATCGCCGCGGCCATCGTGGGCGGGTCGGCGGCGCGGGTCACCGCGGTCGCCAACAGCACCGCGTCACACCCCAACTCCATCGCCAGCGCGGCGTCACTGGCGGTTCCGATGCCGGCGTCGAGGACAACGGGGACACTGGCCTGCGCGACGATCATCTCGATGTTGTGCGGGTTGGCGATGCCCAGACCCGTCCCGATCGGTGAGCCCAGCGGCATCACTGCCGCGCAGCCGGTCTCCTCCAGACGTTTGGCCAGCACCGGGTCGTCGTTGGTGTACGGCAGCACGGTAAACCCGTCGTCGACCAATTGCTCTGCGGCTCTGACTAATTCGATGGCATCGGGCAGCAGCGTGCGTTCGTCGGCGATCACTTCCAGCTTGACCCATTCGGTCCCCAGCGCTTCGCGGGCAAGCTGGGCGGTCAGCACCGCCTCCGCGGCGCCACGGCAGCCCGCGGTGTTGGGCAGCGGCGTGATGCCCAGTCGGCTCAACAGGTCGAGCATGCCCGTGCCGCCCTCGGCGTCCACTCGGCGCATCGCGACGGTGGTCAGCTCGGTGCCGGAAGCGATCAGGGCTTCCTCGAGCACTGCCAGATTGGCCGCGCCCCCGGTGCCCATGATCAACCGCGACGTGAAGCTTCGCCCGGCGATCGTCAGTTCCGAGTCAGCCACCCTGCACCGCCGTCACCACCTGGATTTGTGCACCGTCGGAAAGAGTTGTCGCCCAGCTAGATCGCGGCAGAACAGCCTGGTCGAGCGCTACCGCAATGCCGCGGTCGGGATACCCCAGCGACTGCAGCAGCGCCGCAACCGTCGTCTGGTCATCGACCTCGAGTCGTTCCGCGTTGACAAGGATGATCATGCGCCGCTTCTCCTCATCGCTTCGCTCTGCATCGTCGCACCGCGGATGATCATGCGCCGCTTCTCCTCATCGCTTCGCTCTGCATCGTCGCACCGCGGATGATCATAGGCGGGCTCCAACCGGGATGAGTTCGGACACAATCTGTTCGGCTGTCCAGGGCGCCAGCAGGAAACCGGATCGGCCGTGGCCGGCGGCGACCAGCGTGCGCGCATCCAACCGTCCCACCAGCGGCAGGTTGTCCGGTGTCATTGGACGCAGGCCGGCGACGCACTCCGCCAACTCGTACTCGCCGAGCGCCGGCATCACGGTGCACGCATCGTCGAGCAGGTCACGCACACCGGATACCGTCGGCGCAGTATCGCGGCCGTGCTCGTACTGGGTGGCGCCCACGACCACGCCGTCGGCGCGCGGCACCAGATACACCTGTCGTCCGTGCACACGAGCACGAATTACCCGCTGCGGCACCGGTATACACCCCTTGCGCCAGCGCAGCCGCAGCACTTCACCCTTCACCGGCCGGATCGGCAGACCGGGCCACAATGTCGGGGCGTCGATTCCGTTGGCAATCACGACGGCGTCAGCCTGCAGGGAACCCAGGTCAGCTACCGGCCCCTCCCATTCGACGCCGAGCTGCTGGCATGCCGCCGCCAGCCCCTCGAGCAGGGCACGGTTGTCCACCGCCAGTTCGGTAGGCGCCCGGAACCCGTGCCGAATGCCCTGTGCCAGTGCCGGTTCCACGTCACGAGCGGCCGACTCCCAGACCACCGGGTGGCCTTGCTCGGACAGCCAGTCGGCGACCGTATGCAGGTCGGCGACATCGGCGCGGTCGACGGCGACCACCAACGATTCCCGCGCGGTGATCACCTGCCCTGGCAGCCCGTCGGTGAAGTTGCCGTGTTGCCACAGCCGCAGCGACTCCAGGCCGAGTTGCAGCAGCCGCTCCTCGCCGGGCCACCCTTCGCTGTGCGGCGCCAGCATTCCGGCCGCCACCCAGGACGCGCCCGGCTGCCCGGTGCGATGCACCCGCACCGACCAACCGGCCTGCGCCGCGCGCCGCGCCACCGACAGCCCGATGACGCCGCCGCCGATGACGGCCAGCGATCCCGAGTCCGGTGGCATCTTCCGCTCCCTTCGCCGGCATGATCCGGATCAGGTGTGACGGTAAGGACAGGTTTGGTGTGCCCACTCTCAGCCCCGCACTCGCATGTCCCGGGACTCCCGTGTCGACTTCCCACGCTAGCCGCTAGCGTCGCGGTGTGCACGAAAGTGACGGCCCCGCTCTCCCCAGCTGCGCGGGGACCCCAGCTCGGCCCGCGCCGGGCCGCCTCGTCGCCGGGGCGGCATCTTGGGGGCTGGCGAGCGCGCGGCTGTACCTGTGCACCGACGCGCGCCGCGATCGTGGCGATCTGGCCGAGTTCGCCGACGCCGCGCTGGCCGGCGGGGTGGACATCATTCAGCTGCGCGACAAAGGCTCGACCGGTGAGCACCAGCTGGGTCCACTCGAGGCGCGTGACGAGCTGGCGGCGCTGGAGGTCCTCGCCGACGCGGCACGCCGACACGGCGCACTGGTGGCCGTGAACGACCGCGCCGACATCGCCCGTGCCGCCGGCGCCGACGTGCTGCACCTGGGCCAGGACGACCTGCCGCTGGCGGTGGCGCGCGACATCGTCGCACCGGAGACGCTGATCGGCCGGTCCGCGCACGATCGCGACCAGGTGGTCGCGGCGATCGCCGAGGACGTCGACTACTTCTGCGTCGGACCGTGCTGGCCGACGCCCACGAAACCAGGACGCCCGGCACCGGGCCTGCAGCTGGTGCGTGTCGCCGCCGACCTGGCGTCCGACAAACCGTGGTTCGCCATCGGCGGTATCGACGCCGGCCGGCTGGCGGATGTGCTGGAGGCCGGCGCCCGCCGCATCGTGGTGGTGCGGGCGATCACGGCCGCGGAGGATCCGCGGGCGGCGGCCGAGCGGCTCAGTTCGGCGCTCGCAGCAGAGAGCTGACCAGGGAACTCAGCTGGGACGGCGCGTGGTCGGGTTTGCCCGCGGTGCACCACACGAAAACGCCCGCCTCGATCTCGACCGTGCGTGGCAGGTGGCGACGCCGCTCGTCGCCGGGGCTCAACGGCACGATCGCCGGCGCGGTGCGCAGGTGCTGCCAGCTGGCTGCGAACCCCGGGTGCAGCGGCAAGTCGGCCACCTCGTCCTCGCTGACCCAGCGCAGCTCGGCGCTTTCCCGGTTGGGCACGGTGTAGAGAAGCTCACCCGCGTCGGCAACGACGGTGGTGTACGTCCAGTGGGTGCCGCTGGCAGTGGCGGTGATCACGGTGCCGCGCACCGAGAGCTGCTCGCCCGGCAGCCCCGCCTCCTCGTGGGCTTCCCGGACGGCGGCCTGCTCGGCGGTCTCATGGCTGTCGCGGGCGCCCCCCGGTAGACCCCACGTTCCGCCCTGATGACTCCACGGCGCCCGATGCTGCAGCAACACCGCCGGTGTGCCGTCGGGCCGGGGCGCTCTCAGCAGCAGGCCGGCCGCGCCGTGCCGGCCCCAGTAGTGCATGCCGGTGTCGGACACCACCCATCCGTCACCGTCGCCGCGCACGCGTTCAGGATAAGCAGCCCTCAGATCCCCGCATCTGGCGAACAAACTCTTAAGATTCACTTATAGAGTTCGTGACACACCCGCCCGAAAGTTGAGGTCCGAACAGAGTTGACCGTTGAGTTGGCGCATCCGTCGACCGAGCCTTTGGGTTCGCGGTCGCCGACCGAACCGGCCCACCCCCGCTGGTGGTTCATCGCGACGACGCCGGGCCGCATCCTGACCATCGGTCTCATCCTGGCGATCCTCGGCGGGCTGAGTGCGTTTGCCACCTCGACCACGATCAACCAGCGGCAGCAGGCGCTGACCACCGTGATGAAGCACACCGAGCCGCTGGCGTTCGCGGCCGGGCGGCTGTACACCACGTTGTCGGTGGCCGACGCGGCAGCCGCGACCGCCTTCATCGCCCAAGCCGAACCCCGCACCGTCCGGCAGCGCTACGAGCAGGCGATCACCGACGCGGCGGTCGCGGTGACCAGGGCGTCCAGCGGGCTCACCGACGAGCCGCTGGTGCAGTTGCTCGGGCGGATCAACGCCGAATTGGCCGTCTACACCGGGCTGATCGAGATTGCGCGCACCAATAACCGGGCCGGTAACCCAGTCGGGTCGTCGTATCTGTCCGAGGCGTCGGCGCTGATGCAGTCCACGATCCTGCCGGACGCGCAACAGCTTTACCACGAGACGTCGGCGCGGGTGGACGCGGAGACCACGGCATCGACCCAGATCCCGGCTCCGGTGATCCTCGTCGTCGCCGCCACGGCGGTCTTCGGCGCTGCCGCCCACCGCTGGCTGGCCCGGCGCACCAAACGGCGAATCAACCCGGGTCTTGTCGCGGGCGCGCTCGCGATTCTCGTTATGGTGGTCTGGGTGGGAACCGCTCTTGCGATTTCCACCAGCGGCAGCCGCAGCGCCAAAGACACTGCAGCGGAATCGCTGAAAACCGTCACGGACTTGTCCATTAGTGCTCAGCAGGCCCGTGCCGACGAGACACTGTCGCTGATCCGGCGCGGGGACGAAGAAGTCCGCAAGCAGTCCTTCTACGAACGCATCGACGCCATGCACAAGCAGCTCGACGAATATCTCTCTCGACCCGACGCCGTCGACAAGAGCGACTTGCAGGGCGCCGATCAACTGCTGACCCAATGGCGGCGGGCCGACGATCGGATCAACTCCTACATCTCGGTTGGCAATTACCGGGCCGCCACCCAGGTCGCGCTGGGCAGCGGTGAGAAGGACTCCACCCCCGCGTTCGACAAACTCGACCGTGCGCTGGGTAAGGCCATGGAGCAGAGCCGTGATCAATTGCGCGACGACATCCTCAACGCGCGCCGTGGGCTGGCCGGCGCCACGGTCGGTGGTGTCGTGCTCAGCCTGGGCGCGGCCGTCGCGGTCGCCCTTGGGTTGTGGCCCCGACTGAGCGAGTACCGATGACCAAGCGCCTGCCCCGCATCCTGTGCGCCGCCCTGGCGGCGACCACGGTGCTGGCCGGGTGCAGCGAGTCGGCTGCCATGGTGGTGACACCGGCGCCGACCCTGCCGCCGCCCACACCGGCCGGCATGCAGGAAATGCCACCAAAGTCGCCACTGCCCCCGGACACGTCCGCCGACAGCTGCAACCCCACCGCCAGCCTGCGCCCATTTACCAACCCGGCCGACGCCGACGCCGCGGTGGCGAATATCCGTGCTCGCGGCAGGCTGATCGTCGGCCTGGACATCGGCAGCAACCTGTTCAGCTTCCGCGACCCGATCACCGGCGAGATCACGGGTTTCGACGTCGACATCGCGGGCGAGGTGGCACGCGATATCTTCGGCAACCCCGCGCAGGTCGAGTACCGGATCCTGTCGTCCGACGAGCGCATCACCGCGCTGGAGAAGTCGGAGGTCGACATCGTCGCCAAGACGATGACGATCACCTGCGAGCGGCGCAAGCAGGTCAACTTCTCCACCGTCTACCTCGACGCCACACAGCGCATCCTGGCGTCGCGCGACTCCCCGATCACCAAGCCGTCCGATCTCTCCGGCAAGCGGGTCTGCGTGGCGAGGGGCACCACGTCTCTGCGCCGGATCCGGGAGATCGCGCCGCCGCCGATCGTGGTGGACGTGGTGAACTGGGCCGACTGTCTGGTGACGCTGCAGCAGCGGCAAGTCGACGCGATCAGCACCGATGACTCGATCCTGGCCGGACTGGTTTCCCAGGACCCTTACCTGCACATCGTCGGACCCAACATGGGTACTCAGCCCTACGGCATCGGGATCAAGCTGGACAACACCGGGCTGGTCCAGTTCGTCAACGGCACCCTGGAACGAATCCGCCGCGACGGCACCTGGAACGCCTTGTATCGCAAGTGGTTGACGGTGCTCGGTCCGGCGCCGGCCGCGCCGCGCCCAAGGTATGTGGACTGATGACCGAGCAACCGGTGGATCCGGAACGCCGAGACGCCGACGACGGCTTGCAGGACGGCTTGCAGGACAGCGACGTCGGCCCGGGCACCCAGCCCGTCGATGCGACGGTGGATTCGTCGTCTCAGGAACGCCCGGTGACCACGCAGGCGGTCTTCCGCCCCAATTTCGACGACGACGATTCCGAAGCCACGCCGGTGCACATCGCCGACACCGAGCCGCAAGAACGCGTGAAGCCGGCCACGCGGGCGCCGGTCCGGCGATTGGGTGGCGGTCTGGTCGAGATTCCGCGGGTGCCCGACATCGACCCGCTCGAAGCATTGATGCCCAATCCGGTTGTGCCGGAGTCGAAACGGTTTTGCTGGAACTGTGGGCGGCCGGTGGGCCGATCCAGCGCGAGCAACAAGGCGCAGAATGCACAGTCCGAGGGCTCGTGCCCTTTCTGCGGAAGCCCGTATTCGTTTCTCCCGCAACTGAGTCCGGGTGACGTCGTCGCCGGCCAGTACGAAATCAGGGGCTGCATCGCGCACGGTGGGCTGGGCTGGGTGTACCTGGCGCTGGACCGCAACGTCAACGATCGTCCAGTGGTACTCAAAGGTTTGGTGCATTCCGGCGACGCCGAGGCCCAAGCGATCGCGATGGCGGAGCGGCGATTCCTCGCCGAGGTGGTGCACCCGTCGATCGTGCAGATCTTCAACTTCGTCGAGCACACCGACCGGCACGGGGAACCCGTCGGCTACATCGTCATGGAGTACGTCGGTGGGCAATCGCTCAAACGTCGCAAAGGCGACAAGCTGCCCGTCGCCGAAGCCATCGCCTACGTGTTGGAAATCCTTCCGGCGCTGAGCTATTTGCATTCCATCGGTTTGGTCTACAACGACCTCAAGCCGGAAAACATCATGCTCACCGAAGAACAGCTCAAGCTGATCGACCTGGGGGCTGTGTCACGGATCAATTCGTTCGGCTACCTCTACGGCACACCGGGTTACCAGGCCCCCGAGATCGTGCGGACCGGCCCGACGGTGGCCAGCGACATCTATACGGTTGGGCGCACGCTCGCGGCTCTGACGTTGAAAATGCGCACCCGCGGCGGCCGCTATGTCGAGGGGCTGCCCGAAGGCGACCCGGTGCTCATCAAGTACGACTCGTTCGCCCGGTTGTTGCGTCGCGCGATCGATCCGGATCCACGGCGGCGGTTCGCCAGCGCTGAGGAGATGTCCGGGCAGCTGTCCGGTGTTCTGCGCGAGGTGGTCGCCCAGGACACCGGTGTGCGGCGGCCAGGCTTGTCGACGATCTTCAGCCGCACCCGCTCCACGTTCGGCGAAGACCTGTTGGTTGCGCATACCGACGTATACCTGGACGGCCATGTGCATTCGGAGAAGCTGACCGCCAAGGAGATCGTTACCGCGCTGCAGGTGCCGCTGGTCGATCCGGCCGATGTCGCCGCGCAGCTGCTCGGAGCGACGGTGCTGTCCCAACCGGTGCAGACGTTGGACTCGCTGCGCGCGTTTCGTCACGGCGCAATGGATTCCGAGGACATCGACTTGTCGGAGTCTGTCGAACTGCCGCTGATGGAGGTGCGGGCGCTCCTGGACCTCGGCGACGTGGCCAAGGCCACCCGCAAACTCGACGACCTGGCCGAGCGGGTCGGCTGGCGATGGCGGCTGGTTTGGTACCGCGGGGTCTCGGAATTGCTGACCGGCGATTACGAATCGGCGAGCAAGCATTTCAGCGAGGTACTGGACACCTTCCCCGGCGAGCTGGCGCCCAAGATGGCGCTGGCCGCGACCGCCGAATTGGCCGGCAGCTCAGACGAACACATGTATTACGAGGAAGTCTGGAACACCGACGACGGGGTGATTTCGGCGGCCTTCGGACTGGCCAGGGCGCAGTCGGTGGAAGGCGATCGCGAAGGCGCGGTACGCACTCTCGACGAAGTACCAGCCACGTCAAGGCATTTCACCACCGCGCGGCTGACCAGTGCGGTGACGCTGCTGTCCGGCCGGTCGGCGAGCGAGATCACCGAAGAGCAGATCCGCGACGCCGCGCGGCGGGTGGAGGCGCTGCCGCCGACCGAGCCGCGGGTGCTGCAGATCCGCGCGCTGGTCCTAGGCAGCGCGTTGGACTGGCTCGGAGAACACGAGGCCAGTACCAACCACATTCTCGGCTTTCCGTTCACCGAACATGGGCTGCGGCTTGGCGTCGAAGCGTCGCTGCGGGGGCTGGCCCGGGCGGCGCCCACCCAGGCGCACCGCTACACGCTGGTCGACATGGCCAACCGGGTGCGGCCAACGTCCACGTTCTAACTCG
>NZ_JBKQTQ010000036.1:0-4854 GCF_052143115.1 Mycobacterium sp. | reverse complement strand
TCGTCACCGTCGACGTCGACAACTGGGATGGCGAGGGCTCCGGCGAAGGTGCGGTGTTGACCTTCACCGGCACCCCCAAGCCGGCCAAGTCGGCCGAACCCGACCTGCCTAAGGCCGAGCCGGCCGCAACCGGCGGAAGCCACGCGGCCAAGTAACCGCGCACGCAGAAAGGTCGGCCCGTGCTGGTCGTCACCACAAACGACATTCCCGGCTGGGAGATCCGATCGCGAAATGAACCGTTTCGGGTTTGATGCCGCTTCCTTCTGTGGGAAGGATGCGGGGTTATAACAACAGACTCCTTCTGAAAAACCAGAGCCGAGCGAGGAAGCGAAAGCAAAAGCCCACGAAATGATGAGTTCCTACAAAGATCGGCCGACGCTGGTGCTGCCGGGTACTGGCGGAGCGATTACGGGGACGGCTATCAACGATTGGCTGGACGACGAGGGCAACTCCAAATACGGCAACGACGAGGACGCCCTAGCGGCCAAGGCCAAGGCAGCCAACGACGAGACAACAGCTGACGACGAGACAGTCGAGGACAAGATAGCCAAGGACAAGGCTTTCAACAAGGAGGTTATTAAGGCAGCTAAGGAAGAGACAGCCGCAAGCAAATAGCTACTAACCGAGCCGACGGATCAAGTCTGTCCGCCTAGTGGCCGTTGCCTCCCCGGCGACGAACCCGTCTCGCGCCTCGACAATCCGGATTCCCAGCCGGCGTATCACTGGAATCCGGTCCTCGAAGATCGCGTTGACCAGACTTGCCACACCCGCCGGGTCGACATCCGTGGCATCCACGTTTGCGCGCTCATCGGTCGGCACCGACGCCTCCTCGATCACTGGACATCCGTCCTGGCACGTTACCCGATACCCGTATGTCGCCAACCTGGCCGGACAGCGCGAGGCAGTAGTCACACTTAGACCAATAGGGGCATCGCGTCCCGTCGGCGTGAGGGGGTGCCCTTGCAGGCTTCGGAACTAAGCGTCCTCGAGCTGGAAGCCGGCCTTTAGCGTCACCTGGAAGTGTGCGACGGGCCCGTCCTCCAGGTGGCCACGGACGGACTGCACCTCGAACCAGTCGAGTCCGCGTGTCGTCTCTGCCGCTCGGGCCAGCCCGCTGCGGATAGCCGCGTCGACGCCATCGGGTGATGTACCGACTATTTCGATCACCCGGTAGGTGTGGTTGGTCATGGCGTCCCTTTCTGCGATCGGCGGGTGAAGGATAGTCCCTGCTGGGAGGCCCGGAAACTTGTCCTCAGATCTTTCTAATCGGGTACGCAACCGGGTACGTTTTTCCTTTAGCGGAACGCTGCTGATTATTATCGATAACTTGAGTACTTCCCTTGTGCCACAATGTCTTTCCATTATTATCCATTAACAATCTACGAATACCAATTACCTGATGGCCGTCGTTCGGGGCGAAGAGGCCGTGGGTTCAAATCCCGCCACCCCGACCCACGATTCGGCAATTCGGAGCCATATCGGCGACGCCGGTCGCGTTCCTCTAGATTTCGACCCACCCCCTCGGGGCGGCCAATATGTTGTCGGTGACGCTGTGTAGCTTCGCGTCATGGCGACGGTTGGTGATCTGTTGGGCCGCCTCGACCACTGAGCACACGCGTTGCGTCGTTATGCAGTCCTTCGTAACTCCTCGCGGGCGGCGCGCTTCTCCTCGTAGTGCTTCGCCTTGGCGTCGAGCATCGCGAGGAAGAACGAGAGCTCGTCGCGGGCGTGCTCGCCGGCCGGGCCAAAGTCGGTGCGCTCGAAGATCCGCCAGAACCGCAGCACGGGCTGGATCACCGCGTCGTGGTGCAGGCGCAGGTCGTAGATGCCGGCCTTGGCGATGGTGATGGCGTTCTTGGCGTAGTCCGTCATACCCTGGCCAGGCATCTGGAAGCCGACCACCTCGTCGCGGATCGTCTGCATCGCCTCGTCGGGCGCGAGGTCGAGCGCGGCGTCCATCAGGTTGCGGTAGAAGACCATATGCAGGTTCTCGTCCGTGGATATGCGAGCGAGCAACTGCTCGGCAAGGGGGCAGCCAGTCGCACGCCCAGTGTTGCGGTGCGCGATCCGGGTGGCCAGCTCCTGGAACGAGACGTAGGCCAGCGCCTGCAGCATGGTCTTGTCGCCGCTGTCGTAGCCCGCCGTCATGTGCTCCATGCGCAGCGCCTCCAACCGGACCGGGTCCACGCCACGCGTGACGACGAGGTAGTCGCGTATCGCGATCGCGTGCCGGCCCTCCTCGGCCGTCCAGCGACCGACCCACTGGCCCCAGGCGCCGTCGCGGCCGAAGCGGGTGGCGATCTCGCGGTGATATGAGGGCAGGTTGTCCTCGGTGAGCAGGTTGACGATCATCGCCGTCTGCGCGACCGGGTCGAGCGGCGAGTCCTCAGGCTGCCAGTCGCTGCCGCCGAGGAAGGCGAAGTCACGCCCGCGGGACCAGGGCACGTAGTCTTGCGGCTGCCAGTCCTTCGCCAGGCTGAGGTGGCGGTCGAGGTTGGCTGCCACGACGGGCTCGAGTTCGGCCAGCAGGCTGGTCTGCAAAGTTGTCACGTTGCCTACGCTACCGTAACTTACGATACCGTAGGTAGAGGTCTGACGAAACGCAGGCGAATTGGGTCGATACATCGATACAGGTGTGGGCAGCGACCCGGAGGCTTAAAAGCTTTCGCCGCTGCTGCTGCAACACCGTCAGGCCGGCGGTTGTCCCCCGCGCAGCGCGGCCCACCGAGGCCCGTCTCCGAAAAGCGCCTGACATGCGCTGAACATGTCGAAGAGGGCAGTCGCAATGGAGAACAACGTCATTACGGTGCGCGGCCTGTGGCTCGCCGTCGTCCTGCTGACTGGATTGGTCGCCGCGGTGCTCGCCGCGGCCGTGTTCTGGCTGGTGAAGGCCGACCCCGCTGCCGTGTTCACCGCCGGCGGCACCACATTCCTCGGTGTCAGCTCCCTCGGCATGGCCATGCGGCGGTTTCTCACCGGCACCGGGGACTGACGGTTCTACCTGGCGGGTCAGCGCACTGGATGCGCATGGTTCAGCGCTTCGGTCGCAGCACCTCGGCCGGCATTAGCTGGACCCGCCACCCTGGATACCACGATGCGGAACCCCGGGCGGATGCGGTAACACATGGGGCCTGCCGGGGTCCTAAGAAGGGTCTTGACAAGCGTTTACAACACGCTGCTGCAGGCCTGCAGCCGTTAGGGGACCGGGTCTCGAAATAGACGAGATCCGAGGCTCTCAAAACTCTGTCCCGGAATCACCGTGGACGCCGGCCCCTCGTGGAAGGGGCCAACCGCCTATCCTTTAAGGACCCAGGAAAGGCTGGGGCCCGGGATCGGCGGAGGGTCGGATAACGGCCATAGCAGCGTGCCGGACGTGTGGCACCGAGCCTCTAGAGAACGCCCGGTTTTGTCACGGCTGTGGCTCCCCAGTCCAAGACGGCGATACCCGTGCGGAGTACAAGCAGGTCACGGTTCTCTTCGCCGACGTGGTTATTTCTCTAAGGTAGAGGTGGAGGGCCCGAACCGTGGACGCCCGACCACGCAGGGCGAGCCGTCATCATCAGGCCAAACCCGAACGAGCGCTCGAAGAGGGATAACCGGACTACCGGATAGGTCGCGTCTGCTGGCGTCGCAGTGCGCTAACGAGCATTTTGTAGACCCGGACGGAAACGAAGCCGGACGGAGTTCGGGTGAACCGAAATGCTCCTGACGCCCGCAGACGAGAACGACGGGGAGGGCATCGTTTTTCGCGCGTCGGGGGAGATCTAGTTGTACTGACCACGGACGTTGGTGACGGCGTGGCGTGGTGACATGACGAAGACCTCCGAGTGAAGTGCGAGCTGCTGAAGAACGCACTCGATCACCGGAGGTCTTCGTGTCCCACCGTAATGCCCCGTTGTCGGAAACCGGTCGTCTCAGATTGGCTCGTTGTGTTGTCGAAGATGGTTGGCCGTTGCGCCGTGCGGCTGAACGCTTCCAGGTGTCGGTCACCACGGCGGCTCGTTGGGCGGGCCGCTACCGCGCCGCGGGGTCGGCGGGGATGGCTGACCGCAGCTCACGGCCGCATCACAGCCCTGCCCGGACGCCAACGCGCACAGAGCGGCGCATCATCAAGATCCGGGTTTTGCGGCGGTGGGGACCGGCGCGCATCGGTTACCTGTTAGGTCTGCACCCCTCCACGGTGCACCGGGTCTTGACCCGCTACCGAATGGCCAGGTTGCGCTGGCTGGACCGTCCGACTGGGCAGGTGATCCGCCGCATTGAGTCGAGCCGTTGCGGGGACTTGGTGCACGTCGACGTCAAGAAACTTGGCAAGATTCCCGCCGGCGGAGGCTGGCGGATGTTGGGCCGTAGCGCCGGCAGGCGCAACTGGCGAGCCGATACGAGCTCGGGCCAGCGCAGCAAGCATGGCGATCCACTGCACGGTCACCATTTTCTGCACACCGCCCTAGATGGGCACTCGCGACTGGCTTACAGCGAGCTGCTCAGCAATGAGCGCAAAGAGACCGCCGCCGCGTTCTGGCGCCGGGCAAACATGTGGTTTTCCGAGCGCGGCATCGACGTCCGAAAAGTGTTGACTGACAACGGTTCCTGCTACCGATCCCACGCTTTCAAAGATGCGCTCGAGGGTATCGAGCATCGCCGGACCCGACCTTACCGGCCGCAGACCAACGGAAAAGTGGAGCGATTCCACCGCACCCTGGCTGACGAATGGGCCTACGCCCGTCTCTACACCAGCGACACCGAACGCTGCCAGGAGTTCCCCATCTGGCTACACACCTACAATCACCACCGCGGCCACACCGCACTCGGCGGCCAACCACCCGCCAGCCGCGTACCTAACCTCTCAGGTCA
>NZ_JBKQTQ010000035.1:0-77124 GCF_052143115.1 Mycobacterium sp. | reverse complement strand
CGCACGGTGATGACGCGGCCTACGCGCACTTCAGGGATCGCTACCGCGACATGGCGAGAACCCTTGGCTTCGAAGGACATATCGCGTGGGCCGAGGCAATGACATGACGGCGGTGGGGTCGGCGTGCGTGCGTCATGGTCGGGGGTTGTCTGAGCGCAACGGCCGGAGCAAGCTCCTCAGAATGTCGGCGCGGTCAGCCCGGAAATCTCCACAATGGAGGCGGGTACCGAACTGCCAGTGCTTCGTAGCTGAAAAGCTGAATGAGCACGGTCAGCGTCTGGGCCAGGGGTTCTGGCATGACCCTGGCCCTGGTTGCCGTGAGGGTGCGTTCGGCGATTCTGGTCCCAGCTCAGCATCACGCCGTTACGGTGAGCGCGTGGCGGACGACTTGGCTGACGAGGTACAACGGCTAGCACAACAGCAGAAGGATGAGCTGGAACAGCAGGGGCTTACGGTCCCTACCGACGTCGACGAAGACGAAGCGATGCATTCGGTTCAACAGCAGATGGCCGACCTTGGCTTCGAATGCGACGCCGTCGAAGCCCGCCGCATCGTGCGGGAAGCCTGGGCCGAGCAGTAGCAAGTCAGGCCCGCGGGTCGCGGCCGGGCCTTGTCACGCATTCCCGTTACCGTCATCTGCATGGAAGCGCTTCTTGCCACCAGTCTTGGCTCACGGCAACCGGTTTGACGGGTTGTATACCCTACCTATACCCCCATGCCGATGAACCGCGTGCCGTCCAGCACGAAGCTGCCGGACAAGACCGAGCCCGGCTCGCCCGGCCCGGCGTCGGTGGCACGGTTGAAGCTCTCGATGCGCGAGTTCGGGAACACCGAGGTGTAGAACGTCGCCGCCTCCTCGAGGTTGTGGTCGAACCACAGCGAGGGCGTGATCGAGGGCATGAACTCCTCCTACTCGGTGGTGTTGGTTGCAAGGGTCTAACCGATAGATCCCGGCGGCAACCAAAACTCATCGCCGGGTGCGGGCAGGTGATTGCGGCAAACCTGCTGTAGGTAACGTCAGGCGGATATCTACCGAGAGGACGCCGATGACTACTGTGAGCAGCGCTCCGCAGACTGTCGAGTATTCGGGAGTCAATGGGCTCACCCTGGTCGCCGACGAGTGGAACCGCGGCACCGACGCGGCGGCCGATCGGCCGACGATCCTGATGCTGCACGGCGGCGGCCAGAATCGGTTTTCCTGGAAAAACACCAGTCAGGTGCTGGCCGACGAGGGATTCCACGTGGTTGCGCTCGACAGTCGCGGGCACGGTGACAGCGATCGGGCGCCCGACGCCGACTACGATGTCGAGACGTTGACCGCCGACGTCATGCAGGTGCTCGATGCGATCGGGCGGCCGGTGATCCTGATCGGGGCGAGCATGGGCGGCTTGACCGGTATCCTCGCCGCGGATCAGGCCGGTCTCGACCGGGTCACGCGGTTGGTGCTGGTCGACGTGGTGCCACGGTTCGAGAAGAACGGCAGCGCCCGCATCCGCGAATTCATGTTCAGCGGTCTGCATGGGTTCGGCTCGCTTGAAGAGGCCGCTGACGCCGTCGCCGCGTATCTGCCGCACCGGACCAAGCCGCGCAGCCCGGAGGGGTTGAAGAAGAACCTCCGGCTGCGTCACGGCCGCTGGTATTGGCATTGGGATCCGGCGTTCATGACCAAGCCCGGCGACGACCCGGAATTGCGCACCGAAAAATTCGAGCAAGCCGCGGCGGACTTGACGATCCCGGTGTTGTTGATCCGCGGCAAGCTGTCCGACGTGGTCAGCCCCGAAGGCGTGCGGCACTTCTTGGACACCGTGCCCAACGCCGAGTTCGTCGAACTGTCCGACGCCGGGCACACCGCGGCCGGCGACGACAACGACGCCTTCAGCAACGTCGTCGTGAGCTTCGTGACGCGTTCGGCCTAACCCGGCCGACATCTATTATTCCGCAGGCTTTTCCGCGTGTCCGCCGAACTGCTTACGCATCGCCGACAGCGCCTTGTCGGCAAAGTCAGCGAGGCGGCGTGAGGCAAAACGGGCATAGAGCGCCATAGTCAGAACCGGCGCGGGCACTCCCTCCTCAACCGCCGCAATCGCGGTCCACCGGCCCTCCCCGGAGTCGGAGACCCGCCCGGTGAATTCGGTCAGGTCGGGCGCTTCGCCCAACGCGATCGCGGTGAGGTCGAGCAGCCACGAGCCAATGACGCTGCCCCGCCGCCACACCTCGGCGACCTCCGGGATGTCGATCTTGTACTGATAGAACTCGGGGTGCTCCAGTGGTGCGGTTTCTGCGTCCCCCTGCTCTACGCGGGTGCCGGCGTCGGCATTGCGCAGGATGTTGAGCCCCTCGGCGAGGGAGGCCATCATCCCGTACTCGATCCCGTTGTGCACCATCTTCACGAAGTGCCCAGCCCCGGACGGCCCGCAGTGCAAATAGCCCTTCTCGGCTTGCCCGATCTCGCCGGTGCGGCCCGGCGTGCGCGCCGCCGCGTCGAAACCGGGCGCGATGGTGGCGAAGAGCGGCTCCGCGTGCTCGAATGCGTAGTCGTCGCCGCCGATCATCAAGCAGTAGCCGCGCTCGCGTCCCCACACTCCACCACTGGTGCCGCAGTCCAATAGGTGAATCCCCTTCTCGGCCAGCAGCTTTGAATGCTTTAGGTCGTCGCGGTAGTAAGAGTTGCCGCCGTCGATCACGATGTCGCCGGTTTCCAGCGTCTTGGCCAGCTCATCGATCACCCCGGTGGTGATGTCACCGGCCGGCACCATCACCCAGACCACGCGTGGCTTGGCGAGCTTCTCGGCCAACTCGGACAGCGACGACACTCCGGTGATGCTGTCTTCGCCGGCCATCGCCTTGACCGCGTCCGGATCGTGATCGTAGACAACGCATTCGTGCCCGTCTTTGACTACCCGGCGCACGATGTTGGCGCCCATTCGGCCCAGACCGATCATCCCTAGCTGCATGTTGTCCTGTTCTCCTTACTGTGATGCACGGTTGTTGCCGTCCAGCCACGGCTGTTGCCAACCGTGATGACCACGCAGCAGTGACTGCGCCTCGTCGGGCCCCCATGAGCCGGGTTCGTAGCGGTGGACCTTGCCCGGGGTGTCGAGCAGTGGCTGCATGATGCGCCAGGTCTCTTCGATGCCGTCTTCACGCGCAAACGGCTGGCGGTCGCCGGTCAATCCGGCGTGTAGCAGGCGCTCATAGGTTTCGATCGGTTCGCCCAAATCCTCGGCGAACTTGGAATCCAGGTGTACGTCCTGCCAGCCGTGCTGGCCCTGAGCGGTCAGCTGCAGGCGCAGCCCGGGGCCCGGCTCGATGCGCAACACAATCTGATTCGCCTCCGCCCGGGTCGATTTGGGCAGGAAAGCCAACCGCGGGGTGCGTCGAAGAAACAGCCGGACTTCGGTGACCTTTTCCGGCAGCGCCTTCCCGGCCCGCAGAAAGATCGGCACCCCGGCCCAGCGCCAGTTGTCGATCTCCAACCGCAGCGCCACAAAGGTCTCGGTCTGTGAATGATCCGAGATCCCGTCGATATCGGTATAGCCCGCGTACTGCCCTCGCACGTATCGGTCCGGGTCCGCCGCGGGCATCGCGCGGAACACCTCGGCCTTTTTGTCGTTGAGGTCGTCCGGGCTGGGCCCCACCGGGGGCTCCATCGCGACCAGGGCGAGCCCCTGCAGCAGGTGGTTTTGCACGACGTCGCGCAAGGTGCCGACCGCGTCGTAGAACCGGCCGCGATCCTGGACGCCGAAATCCTCGGCCATCGTGATCTGGACTTCAGAGATGCTGTTACGGTCCCATAGCTCGGCAAGCGCCAGGTTGCCGAAGCGCAAATATTCCAGTTCGACGATCGGTTGTTTGCCCAGGAAGTGATCCACCCGCAGGATCTGTTCCTCGTCGAGCACCGCGTGCAGCCGAGCGTTGAGTTCCTGCGCGGATGCCAGGTCGTGGCCGAATGGCTTCTCCAAGGCGACGCGCGATCCTTGCAGGAGATCGGCCTTGGCCAGGCGTTCGACGATTGACGCAAATAGCGAAGGCGGCATTTCTAGGTAGTACAGGCAGCGCTTCGAACCGATCCGCTCGGCCAGCGAGTCGTACAGCGCGTGGTCAGTGACGTCGCCGTGTAGGTAGGACAGGCGGTCGGCCAGCCGGTCGAACACCTTGTCGTCCATCTTTTCGCCGGTATCGGCGATCGCCTTGTGGGCTCGCTTGACCAGCTCTTCGAGGGTGATGTCATCGCTGGCCACGCCCAGGACCGGGCATGGCAGCAACTCCCGGCGCTCCAGGCGGTACAGGGCTCGGAAGGTCATCTTGCGGGCCAGGTCGCCGGTAATTCCGAAGATCACCAGCAGGTCTGAGTCGCGATCGCCGGATTCGGCCAATCAGGGACCTCCACGAAGATTCGACTAGTCAGCTCGGGTTCAACACTTGCAAAACACGCCTAACGCGACCCCGTCACGGCCAGTTCCAACCCTAAACACTACGGTTCGGACCGACAACCAGAAGGAGCACGCCGCGCAAGCGTGCTCGGTGTCAGGTAACCCGATTGCCGGGGCGGCCAAACCTCGACGGCTCGCTGATGCCTTCTTGATTGGCCAAACGTAATGTCGCAGTCGATCTTTCGCGGTCTGCACCCCCGCATGCGCGTAGATCTGGCACCGTCGCTAGGACAGACAACACTGATCGGGAAAGATGCGTGGCATGCATGACCCCCTGATGATCGCGGTCTACGCCCTGGCGGGCGTCGCGGTGATCGAGGCCGCCGCGCTGGCCTTTATGTGGGCGGCGCTGACCCGCAGTCGCCGGGAGGCCGCCGAACTTCAGCGGCGCGTCGACCCCCGGAGCTGGTTGCTGCCCGCCGGCCGGGAGGCGGTCAAGACCGTATGGCAGACGGCGAACCTGGTGCGCAAGGAGGGGTTCGGCGCCGCGGTGCGCAGCTCCATCGAAGATCTCGCCGACTGGGCCGCGGTGGAACGACCGGACCTGGCCCGGGTCACTGCGGACGGCAAGGTGGCGATTCTGTTCTCCGATATCGAGGAGTCCACCGCGCTCAATGAGCGAGTCGGCGACCGAGCCTGGGTCAAGTTGATCGATGAGCACGACAAGCTGGTACGCAAGCTGGTCAAAGAGCGCTCAGGGCATGTAGTGAAAAGCCAGGGCGACGGATTCATGATTGCGTTCGCTCGGGCCGAGCAGGCGGTGCGCTGCGGTATCGACCTCCAGCACGCGTTACACAGAGACGTACAACGCAAGCGGCACAACGATATTCGAGTTCGGATCGGAATCCACATGGGCCGATCGGTGCGCCGCGGCGACGACCTGTTCGGCCGTAACGTCGCCATGGCGGCACGAGTCGCCGGGCAGGCCGATGGCGGGGAGATCCTGGTCAGCGAAACCGTTCGTGACGCCCTCCGCGACTGCGATGACATCTCTTTCGACGACGGCCGCGAGGCCGAGCTGAAGGGCTTCGCCGGCACCCATCACCTCTACGCGGTCGCCGCCTAGGGCTGATTGCCCTACTCCTCCCCGGGCCGTTCCGGCCCGCATCGTCGTAGGGCTAGGGCTCATCGCCCGCCTCGGCCAGGCGCTCCTGTAGCCGGGCCCGGATCTCATCGGACGTGTAGGCCCGCCGCCGGCGCTGATCGCGTGCCACCAGCACTCCCCCGGCGGCAACGCCGACGATCCCGGCCAACCCGACCAACTTCCAAATGGTGCGCATGCGCAAAGGTTATTCGCGACTGCATCCTGCAATGACCGATATGTGCATAAGGTTCGGTGGTGGAAACACATACGGTGAATCTGACCCAGGCGCTGGAGGCAACCCGGACCGGCGACATCTGGCTGTTTCGTGGGCGCTCCGGACCCGACCGTGCGATCCAGACCTTGTCGAACAGCCCGGTCAACCACGTCGGCATGACGGTGGCGATCGAGGATCTGCCGCCGTTGATCTGGCATGCCGAACTCGGCGACAAGCTGACCGATGTGTGGACCGGCACCAACCACCGCGGTGTGCAACTCAACGACGCCGGACAGGTGGTCGAGCGCTGGATGCAACGCTACGGGCAGCGATGCTGGTTGCGTCAGCTGACCCCCGACGCGACCCGCAAGCAGGAGAACCGGCTGCTGCGCGTCATCGCCCGGATGGACGGCACCCCGTTTCCGAGCACCACCCGGCTCACCCTGCGGTGGCTGCGCGGTCAACTGCCGACCAGATACGACTTCGTGCGGGGAATCCCGTTCTTGGACAAATGGGTTCGCGAGTCAACCCGACGGCGCAGGGAAGAGCAGCGAAAGGGCGGCTTTGAGTCCGCATATTGCGCGGAGACGGTCGCGGTCACCTATGAAGAGATGGGGTTGATCGAAACCGAGAAGCGGTCCAACTGGTTTGACCCCGGCAGGTTTTGGAGCGGCGACCAACTTCCATTGGTGACGCCCTACCGCCTGGGCGGCGAAATCGCAGTCGTCGCAGAATAAATCAGTCGCCACCGCATAGGTTGTTTTGCGCCGCGCTCGCCATGTCCAGCAAGTTCTGGTACGACGCGTTCGGGTACGTCCAATGCTTGGCGACGTAGTCTGGCGAATGCCCGGCCTGCAATTCCCCGCACATCGCGTGGCCGCTGCCCAGCAGGTATTGCCCCGACGCCGCGCTCACCGCGTATCCATGCCGGCTCAACTCGTCCAGGTAGCCGGCCTCGTCGGCGTGGCCTATCCCGGCGCTGAACAGGACCGCGACCATGGCCCCTGCCGTACAACAGGCAATTTGCACTGCTTTCACCGGCAGGCCCCCATTGCGGGTCCACCCGCGTCTGCTCATTCATTTCCTCTCGATCGGGCAGATGCTACGGGCTAGCTGGGGAGTTGGCGGATCAAACTCCGAATGGGTGCTACTGGTGACCCTCAAGAAGGTGAGCGTAGGGGTCGCTGTCGGAGCCAACGGTCTCAGGCATCGGATAGTAGGTCTTGATGAGCAGATTCCCGTCGTCGTCCCAAGCGAACGTTTCGATGCTGTAGGCCATTTGAACGTTCGGCTCGGTGCCGAAGTGATTCTCACAGACCCAGGCCATCTCATTGCCGTTCACTTGCACGGTGATCATCTTGATCTTGAGGATGGACTGGAACATGTCGAACGCGTCGGAAGTCGCGGTGTCGAACCCGCGCTTCTCCTCAGTACCGACCGGATCGAACATCCGGACCTCGCCGGGGCAGATCGTGCGCCAGGACGCCACCCACTCGTCTTTCTTCCCGGCGTTCCACAGTTCGGCATGCTTCGCCGCATGCGCTAAGCGAGCCTGCCGGCTCGGCACACCACTCATGGCTCAATGAAACCACGGGACCGCTGGCAAACTCATTGACGACCGTCATTGACGGGTGGCAATGAGATTCTGTACTGTGTCCGCGTGCCTTCACGTGCGTCGACCGCGGAACCTGCCCCGCAGGTTGTCGGGGTGCGGGAGGCGCAGCGGCTTCAGACTCGGGCCCGTGTCTTCGACGCCGCGGTGGCCGAGTTCGGCCGGTCTGGACTGGCGGGTGCGGACGTCGCTGCGATCGCCGCGACGGCGGGGGTGGCGCGCGGCACGTTCTATTTCCACTTCCCGACCAAGGAGCACGTGCTGGTCGAGTTGGAGCGGGCCGAGGAGGCCAAAATCGTGGCCACGCTCCACACCCGATCCGCCGCGCCCGACGACCTGCTGTCGCTGCTGCGCCTGCTCGTTCGCCAAGTGCTCGCCGCCGAAGAGCGGTTGGGTCCCGTCGTGTTCAGAGACATGCTGGGCCTGCACTTCTCGGCGACCCGGCCGATCGAAGACGAGCTGGGCGAGCATCCGCTGGCCGGGTTCGTCATCGCCGCGATCGCCGAAGCGCAGGCTGCCGGAAGGGTGTCGGCGGATGCCGACCCGGGTGCGCTCGGGGTGATTTTCCTTACCGGGCTGTTCGCGTTGCTGGCCACCGGTGCGACCGCATCCCGCGAGCGCGCCGCGCTATTGGATCGATATGTGCTGACGATTGTTCAGGGAATGGAGGAGCGATGAACGCTCTAGGTATCGAGGGCTACCGCAACTACTTGGCGCGGCGAGACGGTGAGGCGGATTTGCTGCACCGCCGCCTGGCCAGCCGGGAAGAATTTTTCGACGGACTGGTGGCGGACCCGGTCCGCTCGAGTCGTCCCATCGATCGAGATGTGTTCGCGCGCAACCTGCGTCGCCGCCGACCCGAGCCAGGCCTCAGCCGCGAAATGCTGTATCTGTTGGCGACCGCGAAGTTGAACCAGGCCGAACGGTTCGGCGTCGGACTGGGAGAGACTTACGGACGCAATAGTGGTGACGACGCTCCGCCCGAGCGGGTGTATATCGAACTCGAAGAGCACTATCACACCCGCTTACTGGCATACGTGCTCGACATGTTCGATCTGCCGTTCCAAGTCGTCCCGCCACCGCTGGTGATGCGCCAGTTCGTGAAGATCAACGTCTTCATCCCGGAGCGCATCGCATTCGCATTCGTGGGCGCGGGCGAGATGGCGGGCTGCATCATGTTCGACGAATTGCGCCGTGTAGGGGTCGAGTTGTTCGCCGACGAGCCCGATGTGGCCGGGCGCATCGAGCAACTCTACAGCGAAATTCTCACCGACGAGGTGGGCCATGTCGGCTATTGTGCCGCGCGCTGCACTTCACCGGAGCGGGCCGTAATGCGTTGGCTTTACCCGCGTTTCGGTCGGCTGTTCGCTCGTCAGACCGCCGAGATCAGCCTGCTGATCGATCCGAAGATGCTGCACGCCCGCCTCGACGAACCTTTCGATGTCGATCAACTCACCGCCGGCCTACCGCACGAGGCGTTCCTCGCAGCACACCCCTGACGGCCGCCTGCCTCATGAGGCCTTGTATGGCGTGAGCGTCGGTGGCGTCCAGCTACCATCGAGAACCTCCGCACGAGGCCGGTAGAAGCGGATGAGGTAGTTCCAGCCCTCCGGTGTGGCGATCGCGTTCGGGGGGATGTCGCCGTCCACCGAGGCAACGAAACGCACGGTGATCGAGCCATCGTTGTTGGGATCGCCGGTGACACTGTTGACCGAGTAGAGGTCCTTCGCGTTCGGCTCGAAGAATCCCCTCGCGTTGTACACCGACACCGACCAGAACGCGTCGACCGGAACATCTTTGAACACCAACTCGTAGTCGCCGACCGGGACTTTCGGGTCGACGCCGATATACGTCGCCTCAGAGGTGGGCAGCCCACCCACCCGGCCGCGCACCCGATCAGATGACGCACAGGGTCCACATCGGCTCGCGCACCGAACATGCGGTCGAAGGTAGTGAGCCCTCGGGCAAGCGCGAGCAGCGCATCGCGGGTTGCGTCGAGGCTGTCGACGTCGTAGTCCGGCTTGACGAATACCTCAGATGAGCCGGCCTCTATCGCCAGGCGGTCCTGAACCGCTGCGACGGCCGCGACATCCGCAGGGTCGTTGGGGTCAACCAGGATTCGAACACCGACCAAGACGTAGCGGGATCCGTATTGATCGCTGGTAAGCGTATGTTCACCAGCTTCATGCAAGACGCTGTTCACAAAATGGTCTTCGTTGACGATCATCGCCGAGAGATACCGACCTCCCGCATCCGGCAACCTCAGGTGGGCCGGTTGCGCGAGATCAACGATCGCGAAGCTGTACAGCGTGTCCCGGTTGAGTCTGATGACCGTCTGTTCATCGATGCGGGCGGGTGTCCGGTTGTGCCGAAAACTCCCGACACCCCCCGCGACAGCCTGAATGTCGGCAAACATCCGGTGGGTCTCCGCAAGGACGAAGTTGTCGACATTAACCAGAACCGCCATTAGCTAACTCCTCGGGTCTTCGTCTTCAGTTAAACCCAGACGTTTAAACGTTGAACCGGAACCTCGCACTGGTCGTTTGCCGGGTTGGGCCAGGCGGGGTCAGACCGGGCAAAATTGCTCCGACCGGCGCAGACCCCGACCCGCCAATAACCGCCAACCGGCACAAACTGCGGACCGACTGCGGACCGCAGACACGCCTAGCTGCAGGAGGACGGGGCAACGGGTTCCGTCATCCTCGCGTCTGCCGCTCCACCAGCATTTCGAACACTGCGGTCGGCCAGGCTGTACCGGCCAGATCGGCGACAGTCCACGCGACCACAAAGGTGACGAAGTAGCAGAGGTTAGCGAAACCCGACGGCGATCATTGTGGCCCAAGCCGGTTTGCCTGCTGCTCGGAAAAGCCAAGCCCGACACCGCGACCACGCTCGTGAGTGGTTTGGGTACGCATTTGGGTACGGACTACGGTTGCTGAGTCAGTGGCTGACAAAGAGCGACGCGCTGCCCTACGCTCATGGCATGCGCGATCGCGAGACGATCGACTCCGAGCTGCGGCTGATGGCTGCTGTGCGCTGATCCATCCGCGCGCACGGAGGCGAGCCGTCGAGTCGTCACGTCGACGAATTGCTTGATGAGCGTCTATCGCACTGCGGCCAGCTCGGCGAAGACGCGGCAGTCGACACGAAGCGGCGGCGCGTACACCATTGCGCCGCATTCAGGCGGTGGGTCAGTTTGAAGACGCTGGCGATGGTTCGCCCATACTCTGGGCAGGTTGCCGTGGCGCAATCGGAACATTGTTTCGAGGTCGAGCTGAAGACCCTCCAATCGACCGCGCTTGACCCGCGAGCCTTTTCATGCCCTTCGCGGGAGGCTCAGAAGAACGGCGCCCTGGGCCAAAGGCTCGATCCGCGGCGCAGAAAGATCCCGTCCACCTGCAGCAACGCGCCCGTCGGGATGCGTGAGACCGGAAACACGTCGAACAGAGCAAAGCCCTGTTCGGCAAGCCATCTCATCACCTCCCCGATCAGCGGCGCGCCCTTGTTGTATTCCAGCAGCGACAACTCGATAACGATGGCCACGATGCCCGCAAGCGTCCGCACGCCACCGCGCAGCACATCGATTTCCGCGCCCTGCACATCGACCTTCAGCAGGTCGAATTCACGGCCGGGCATCTCGGCCAGCACGTCATCCAGTCGGCGCATGGGCAGCGAGATCGTGTCGCGCGGATAGCGGGTCTGCTCCTCATAGAGCGACGAGCCGGAGGAATTGATCGCGGCATTCACATGATGGAACGCGACATCCGCACGGTTTTCCGTGCCCAACAGCACGATGCGATAGTCCACATCCGGCAGCTGCGCGGCGATGGCCTTCAGCTGCACCTCCTTGCCGGGTTGGGCTTCGAGCATAAGGATCGGCGACTGCGCAAAGAAATGGCGCGCCGTTCGCGCGAAAGCCCCCTCGAACGCGCCGATGTCGAGAATGCCCTTGGGCCGAAAGCCCAAGGCTTGCAGCACATGCAACCCGAAGGGGATTTGCGTCAGCGCCAGGTTGCCGTGCAGCCATCCCACGGCCGACCGATAGGCGGCCAGCGCCTCGGTCGCCCGGCCCTGTGCGGACAGCGCGGCCGCCAGCAGTTGCAGCGCCTGAGGATCCGCCGGTTGCGCTTTCAGGATCTCGCCGGCGATGGCTTCGACCCGCGCCATGTCATTTGCGGCCAGCGCGGCGACAGCTTCATCCAGTGCTGTCACGGCACGGATGCATCTCTCGCGAAATGCGGCGAAGGGGCTTTCATGCGAAGCATCCTCCGCACTTTACGGCTGCTACCGCCGTGCCCTGTAGTTGGCCAGGTGCGACCTGCTTGGGATTCCTTGACCTCGAGTAGACGCGCCAGCGTCGGATCGTGACAGACCCGTCTGCTAGGACACGAGCGTTATTGGAGCGCATCGCAGTTCTACGGGCACGACTCGGTTTGGCTGGGGTATTGCTGCGCAGGCTCAGCGGCGCGGTTCACACACTAGCCGCGAACGCCGTTACCCTGAGCGTATCGAGCCGATTATCACCGCGTGGTCAACAATGTATAGCTGACCGAGTCCGTCACCACGGCAATCGGGAGACTCTGGGTAGGCAATCGACACATCCATCTCAACCCTACGCAAACAGATAGAAGCTTGGAGAAACGTCCTCTTTTTGCCAACCTAATTCCGGACGCTGCTCCCGAAGGGCATCAAAATATTCCTCATTATTAATACCAAGGAAGTGGGGCTGATATGCAACCAAGTATTGACTGCAAATATCGAGAAACCGCGGCAGAACTCGCTCTCTCGCCCCCAAAGGAAACTCGCTCAAGGACCAAGTCGCGACAAACCCTATGCGTAGCTTGCATGCTGCCAAAATATTAAATGTGCTGTTCAGCGCATCGTCCGAAACAAGGCAGAATCCGTGGTGATTTCGTTGTGAGATTTCCGCCTGCGGCACTTCATCAAATCCGGATGCTCCAAGATACAAGCGCTGGATCGCCACAACGTGGGGCAGATCGTAAATGATATGGAGTCCCTTGAACCCGGCGTTCTTTAATAGTCGACAGAACGAGCCGTAACCGCCACCGACCTCGAAAATTATATCGCAATCGACGAGGGAGTGGCCGGTAGCAGTCTCATATCGCAATAAGTGATATGCGTGCTGAACAAGGATGGGGCTGGTGCCGAAGTCAAGGGAAAAATCCTTGGGGCTTCCTACCTTGGTATCGCGAGTCAGAGGAAACCACCTTGTGCTCCAACAAGGGTTGATAAGTAGGGTGGTGTACCAGATTTGCGGAATCCACGCCTCTGGCACACTAAAATTGTTTAAGCTCGGCCAAAGTAAAAATTTGAATCTATCGTAGGTATGGGCGTCATGTTGGATTTGCCTGCACACTTCGGTCCAGAGTGGGGTCGCAAGCCCATCGGGGACAGCGGCGGCATCGATCTCCGACAGAAACGTCTGATATATCTGATCGTGGCTCTGAACAGTTGCCATCTCGTGTTCCTCAAGTTTCGGAAGATGCGGCCCTCGCGCGCGATGGCTCCGGCCTCGGTGCGGAATCGTTTGGTGCGGGTCTTGCCGTCGTCACCGACTTACCACCCGCGCCATCGTCCGGTCGCCAGCTTTGACGGCGTGCCGTCGTTGTTCTTCCACAGGTCGATCACACCGCCTGTGCCGGGTGTACGTGTGCTCGACACGGCGTAGAGCTTACGATCGACAGCTCGGGCATCAGCCCAGCCCGGTCAGCCAGGCACTCCACTGCTCGGCCCGCCGCGCCCAGCTGTTCTCGGCCACGGCATAGGCGACTTGGGCCTGCAGGCGCGCCTCGGTGCCAGCAGGATCGGCCTGCCGGGCCGCCAGCAGTTGGATGACGCGGTCGGCGAACCCCTCGGCATGGGCATGGGGATCGGCGAGCGGCGGCGCCAGGTCGATGAAGCCGGCGCCCGTCTCCGGCAACGCGCCAATATCGCTGGTGACAACAGTGCAACCCGCCGCCATCGCCTCCATCACGGCAATGCAGGAGGTCTCGTGGAAGGTGTTGGGGTAAGCCAGCATGGTGGCGTGGCGCAGCGCCTGGGCCAGCGCCGGCTGGGGGACCGAACCGTGATAGGCGACGCCTGGCGAGGTCCGCGCCATGTCGTAGAGCGGCTGGAACGGGTCCTGCAAGTCATTGTAGACGGCCATGCTGCTGTAGATCTCAAGGCGGGCATCGGGCACCGCGGCCCTGATGCGGGCGAACGCCGCCAGCAGGCGGTCCAGCCCGCGGAACGGCGTGCTGGTGTAGCACAGCGTCGGCGGACCCACCTTTGCCGGCAGGATAGGACCGCCGCCGAACAGGTCGGCGAAGGCCGGGCCGGCGGCGTTGCGCAGGATGCCGATGCGCGCCGGATCGAGCCCGAACGCCTGGCCGAAACAGGCGGCCTGCCAGTCGCTGACCAGGGCGAAACCGTCGACCAGTGCCCGGATCTGCGGCTGCGCCAGGTTCGCGACAGCAGGCTGGACGTGGGTATGGCCAGTCCACAGGATCTGGCGGGCGTCCGGCCGGCACAGCGCCTTGAGCTCGGCCAGCATGGCATTCAAAACGCCGCTCAGCTGCACGACGCAGTCGGCGTTACGGAGGACGCCATCCTCCATGCCGCGGATCGGTTGGCAGCGGACGCCGCGCACCAGCTTGGGCTCGGCGGCGCAGCTGGCAAGCGTGACCCGGTGGCCGAGCTTCGCCAGTTCAGGCGTCAGGTAGCAGACCGCCGACTGCGCGCCGCCCAGCGGCCGCTCGAATGGCGTATCCGGATCGTAGGCGACCCCGGGGGTGGCATCAATGAAGACGATGTCCATGCACCCGCACTTTAGGTGGTGGCGTCCGGCCCAGTGTTCCTAGGCACTCAGGTGTACCCGCCGCGATGGGGTGCCAATGGCGCGTGGCGGGCTCACCGCACGGGGTTCCACGAGGTCGGTCCTAGACGCGTTGCAAAACCTCAGTACGGCGGTCGACGTGGCATTCCTCCAGTTTCCTACCCGTCCAGTTCCTTACCCCGTCGTTACCGTGCGGGCAATGAACCTCGCTGCCAACTCCGTCACATTCGGCAGTGTCGAACTGGAACGCATACGACCCTCTCATCTCCAAGCGTGGGTAAAGGCCATGCAGGACAGGCCCTTAGAGCCCAGCACGATCCGGACCCGCTTCAACAACGTTCGGGCCGTCATACGTGCCGCTGTGGCGGACCGCGCTATCCCATTTGACGTGACGATCAACGTCCGTCTTCCGCGTGTACAGAAGCCCGAAGGGGCAAACGATGACGGCCTGACGATCCCTGACGCGAGCGAGGTGGGTGCGCTGCTGCGCGGAGCCGAAGACAAGTTCGCGGCCTTCATCGGCTTATGTGCGTTCGGCGGCCTGCGCCTGGGTGAAGCTGCGGCACTGAAGGTGTCGGATGTGGACTTCATCCGCAAGTTGATCCGCGTGGATCGCCAGGTGCAGCGGGCCAACGGCAAGCAAGTCGAAATCCGGCCACCGAAGTACGGGAGCAACCGCACCATCTATGCACCCGATGGGCTTATCGAACTACTGAGTGAGCACGTCCGCGTCCAGTTGCCCGGAGACGACCCGAACCGCTGGTTGTTTCCGGGCGAGGGTGAGCATCCGCTACACCAGAACTCGGTGGGCTACGTGTGGCGCAAGGCCAGGGCAGCGACAGGCGTGGACTACCGGCTGCATGATCTGCGGCACTTCTACGCGTCGGGTCTCATCGCGGCGGGATGTGACGTGGTGACCGTGCAGCGGGCCATGGGCCATAAGTCCGCCACGGTAATCCTTAACACATACGGCCACAGGTCGCCGAAGGCGGAAGACCGGACCCGCAAGGCTGCAGCGGTCCTGTTTGCCGACGCTGTATCCACGACTGCGGACCAACTGCGGACCGACAACGGCTAGACCAGGGCTGACCTGCATCGCTAGACGTTGAACCGGAATTCGACCACTTCGCCGTCAGAACTCACGCGGGCTGACCACGTCGCCGTCGACGGCCGCCCTAACCAGTTGGATGGGCGCATGGTTACATGATTCAACCTGGCGAAGTCAGCGACGCAGGTTCGGTCCAATCACCTTCACCCCGTCTACGTTAGGAGTCACCCATGGGCGACGCCGATGCCGCAGCGATCCGAGCGGCGCGAGGTGACTGGGTCAGCGAGCACCTCGAGATCTATCTGACTTCCGGTGGCACACGGGGCCACATCATGGACGTGAGTGCGGTCGGGGGCCGTGCGCTGACCACGCACTGCTTGATCAAGTGTGTGGGTCGCAAGTCGGCGAAGGTCTATGTCAGGCCGTTGATCTACGGCAACGTCGGTGGCGAGATCGTGATCGTCGCATCGAAAGGGGGTGCCGACACGCATCCGGGGTGGTACTTGAATGTCTTAGAAAGCAACACGATCGGTGTGCAGATCGCGACCCAAGCGTTCGAGGCCACGTGGCGGGAACCAGAAGGCGAGGAACGGCATCAGGTGTGGGCCCATATGGCTCACCTGTTCCCGCCGTACCTCACCTATCAGCAGTCGACTAGCCGTCAGATCCCGCTGGTGATGTTGACGCCCGTGCGCCCGATCGACGTCTTCTCTGCGGAAGGTTCGCAATAACCGTTAGTCATCGATGACGCTGGACTGGAACTCCACCACGGCGGCGTCCGCTGGACTACTTCTGCCCCTCCGACGCTATCCCGCTACTTCTTCTGCTGACCAGACGTTGCTTGAAACCGGAACTCGACGACGTCGCCGTCGGCCATCACGTAGTCCTTGCCCTCCATGCGCACCTTGCCGGCCGCTTTGGCTGCGGCCATCGACCCAGCGGCGACCAGGTCGTCGTAGGAGACGATCTCGGCCTTGATGAAGCCCTTCTCGAAGTCGGTGTGGATCACCCCGGCGGCCTTCGGCGCGGTATCGCCTTGATGGATGGTCCACGCCCGCGACTCCTTGGGCCCAGCCGTCAAGAAGGTTTGCAACTTCAGAGTGTGAAAACCGGCCCGGGCCAACGCATCAAGTCCGCGCTCGGCCTGTCCGATCGACTCGATGAGTTCGGCGGCCGACTCGTCGTCGAGCTCGGTGACCTCAGCCTCGATCTTGGCGTCCAGGAAGACCGCGTCTGCGGGCGAGACCAGCGTGCGCAACTCGGCGACCCGGTCAGCATCGGTGAGCACTGCCTCGTCGGCGTTGAACACGTAGAGGAACGGTTTGGTGGTCAGCAGATTTAATTCCCGCAGCAGCAGGGCATCCGCCCCGGCAGCGAATAGCGTCGTCCCGCCGTCGAGGTTCTTTTGCGCAGCCACGGCGGCCTCGTAGAGCGGTTTGCGGTCCTTGCTGTTGCGGGCTTCTTTCTCCAGCCTCGGCACCGCACGCTCGAGTGTTTGCAGATCGGCCAGGATCAACTCGGTCTCGATGACCTCGATGTCGGATTTGGGGTCGACCCGCCCAGCGACGTGCGTCACATCGTCATCGGAGAAAACCCTCACCACCTGGCAGATCGCGTCACATTCGCGGATATTGGCCAGGAACTTGTTGCCCAGGCCGGCGCCTTCGGAGGCACCCGCGACGAGGCCGGCGATGTCGACGAAGGTCACCGGCGCCGGGACGATGCGATCGGAGTCGAACATTTCCGCCAACGTCGCCAACCGAGGATCGGGCAGCGGCACGACACCCTCGTTCGGCTCGATCGTCGCGAACGGATAGTTTGCGGCCACCACGTTGTTTCTGGTCAGCGCGTTGAACAGGGTCGACTTGCCGACATTCGGCAGACCCACGATCCCAAGGCTCAAGCTCACAGGGACTCAAGTGTAAAGCGTGCTAAGCAACCGTTACTGGCGGTGCGGCGCCGCCCTTCTCGGGCGTCCTTGATTCAGGCCGCGGTCGCGGCTTGAACTTCGGTTCCCGCGTCATTCGGGGTGGTTTCACCGGGACACGTGGGGCGCCGGCCAGCGCCGTCCCGTCGGCGGGCATTGGTGACCCGGCCTCCGTACTTGGGGGTCCGGGTTTGTGATCAGCGTGATAAGCCTCGCCCCACTGGGCAAGGTTGACCGCGGCATTCAAGTCCCGGTCAACGGAATGTCCGCAGACGCAGCTGAACACGCGATCCGCCAGACTCAGCTTCTGGTTGCGGGTCCGGCAGCGTGAGCAGATCTGACTCGACGGGTACCAGCGGTCAGCTGTGACCACGCTGCCGCCCCGCCAATCGGCTTTGTAGCGCAGCTGGCGGGCAAACTCGGCCCAACTCGCGTCACTGATTGCTCGGGCGAGGTGATTATTGGCCAGCATCCCCGCCACATTGAGGTCTTCGATCACGAGTTGGTCTTGGGTCTTGACCAACTGGTTGGAGACTTGGTGCAGGAAATGCTGGCGAACATTCGCGACACGGTAGTGGTGCCGCGCGAGCCGGGCGGCCGCGACGCGGTGGTGGTGTGATCCTTTCTTCTTGCGGGACAGCTTCTTTGCGAGGCGGCGCTGATGGCGCATCCCGGCGGCGAGCGCCTTTGGTGGGTCGTTGAAGCGCGCGACCTCGGCACCTTCGTGGGTGGCGGCCACTACGAACGCCAACAAGCCGCGGTCGATGCCGACCCAGCCGCCCTGATTGCCATCGACGCGGGCGGGATGCCGCGCACCAGGATGCAGGTCGGCGGCCTCCACATTCAGACACACCCACCAGCGTCCGGCCCGCTGGCTGACGGTGGCGAACAGTATCTTCGCCCGATTCTTGGCGAGCATCCGCCGCAGCCGGCGGGTGTCATCATGTATGGCCACCAACCCGATGCCGGGCAGGACAACTGAGCGGGGCCGGCTGAGGTAGCCGACACGGATAGCCGGTTTGCCACCTTTAGGGTGTTTGTTGCGCAAGCGAAACGACGGCATGGCACGCGTTTTCTTCTTGAACCGGGGAAACCCGATCCGGGGGCCCTTACGTCTGCCGGCGCGAGAGTCCGACCAAGCGGCTAGGCCACGGGCGCAATCCACCGCGGCTTCCTCGAACACCTGCTGGTACACCTGGCCACGCCAGGCCAGCCCAGTCACCACCACGTCGGCTGTCCCAGCGGCATCGATCACGAACACACGCCCGGCGTCTTGGGTCTTCTTCCAAGCGTTGAACGCATTAATCAGATCGAATCCAGATCAGGGCACCTCCATGTCCGCGTCTGTCCGGCGTGCGGTGAGCGCGGTCTTCACCATGCGTAGACACTGGTTGAACGCGAACCCGCGACGCCCCAGCATGCCGATCGAGCAGACGCTGCTGCTCGGCCGTCGGGTCCATGCAAAAACGGAATGTGGTGTGCCTTGTCATCCTCGCGCGCAGCTTCCCACATGCCACCGACAACACCCGAGGTCTCGATGTTGCGGCGGATCCGGTCGCAAGTGGCGATCGTGTAACCCGATCCGCTGCGCCGAGTCACCTGCGGCACGAGACCAATCCCAGTCTTTCGACACGCTGTAGGAGAACCTCGACACGAATCCCCAGCGCTCGGCAGCGCGAAATGTGGCACGCCCACGGCCTGCTAACAAGGTCTTTACGAGCCTTTCGGCGCTGAGCCGGTACGGTCGACGTGTGTCAGCACAGCGGACGCGGGCGGCGGTGGCGTCGGATCATCGCTCGATAATCCCCAGCATTCCTGGTGCGCCTTGGTGGGCGGCCGTGCTTGTCGCTGTCACCGGCACCGCCGCGGGCTTTGCCTTCGACGCCGGATCAAGCAAGGAGCTGACGACCGTCTTCTCCGCGCTGTATGTCGCGGGCTGCCTGGCTGCGGTGCTGGCGGTGCGCCAGTCCGCTGTCTTCACCGCGGTCATCCAGCCACCGCTGATCTTGTTCTGTGCGGTACCCGGCGCGTACTGGCTCTTTCACGGAGCTAAGTTCACCGGCCTCAAAGACCTGGTGATCAACTGCGGCTATCCGCTGATCGAACGCTTCCCGCTGATGCTGTTCACCTCGGCGGGCGTGCTGCTGATCGGCATCATCCGCTGGTTGCTGGCGAGGGTGATCCGCCCGGCCGCCACTGAGACGGCCGAAGCCGATGCAGCGAGCAGCGACGCGCGGCCCACCGGGCTGGCCGGCAGGCTGGCTCCGATTTTCAGGATGCTCCTGACCCTGCGACGTGAGTCGGCCGATGACGAAACGGTCGACAAAACCGCCAAGCGCAGTTCGCGGCGAACCCACGCCGTTGGCCGGTCCGCGAAGCCGGCGAGATCATCCGCGGAGTCGGCGGACAGCAGGAGGACAGGCAAGCGTCCGGCAACGTCGCGCTCCCGGCATATCCGGCCGCCGCTGGACGAACCCGCCGACCCCACACTTGATCGCGCGCGGGATCGACGCCCGACGCGCACCCGCGAGTTCGGCGGCGCCGAGCCGCCTCGTCGCGCCAGGGCGCCGCGCGATCCGGACCTGCGTGGTCGGCCGGCCCGGGAGATCCGCCGCGACCAGCACGGTCACAAGGGTCAGCCGACCCGTCATGGCAGCCGATTCGACCCCTACGAGCCCTACGAACCCATCGCACCGGAGCCACGTCGCAGGCCCGCATCGAACGGGGCATCCGGCACACCCGCGACACACCACCCGATCTCGCAGGTCCGGTATCGCGGCTCAACCAGGGCTGATGAGCCACGCAACGAGCCCAGACCCCGGCGACTGCGCGAGCCCGCAGCCGATACCTGGGACTATGACGTTTAGGGACGTCTAGGGAGCTTTCCGGGTTGGGCGGATCTCCCGCGGTAGCGCGAACACCAGAGTCTCGTTGGCCGTCGTCACGGGCTGCACCACGTCGTAGCCGTATTCGGCCAGTCGCTCCAGCACGCCACGCACCAACACCTCAGGCACCGACGCGCCAGAGGTGACCCCGATCGTGTTGACACCGTCGAGCCACTCCGGGTCGATATCGTCGGCGTAATCCACCAGATGCGCGGCCGCCGATCCGGCGCCCAGAGCGACCTCGACCAGCCGCACCGAGTTCGACGAATTGCGTGACCCGACGACGATCACCAGCTCGCACTCCGGCGCCATCGCCTTGACCGCGACCTGCCGATTCTGGGTTGCATAGCAGATGTCGTCGCTCGGCGGATCCTGCAGTTTCGGGAACCGGGCACGCAGCCGCTGCACGGTCTCCATGGTCTCGTCGACGGACAGCGTGGTCTGCGACAACCAGATGACCTTGTTCTCGTCGCGAACCGTCACCCCGTCGACGGCGCCGGGCCCGTCGACCAGCTGCACGTGCTCGGGGGCCTCACCGGCGGTTCCGACGACCTCCTCGTGGCCCTCGTGACCAATGAGCAGGATGTCGTAGTCGTCGCGGGCGAAGCGCTTGGCCTCGTTGTGCACCTTGGTGACCAACGGGCAGGTGGCGTCGATGACTCGCAGCGACCGCTCAGCCGCCGACGCATGCACGGTCGGCGCGACTCCGTGCGCGGAAAACACCACGATGGCGCCCTCGGGGACCTCGTCGGTCTCGTCGACGAAAACCGCCCCCGCCTTGGCCAGGGTGTCGACCACATGCCGGTTGTGCACGATCTCATGCCGGACGTAGACCGGCGGGCCGTGCTTTTCCAGCGCACGCTCGACCGTCTCGACGGCGCGGTCGACGCCGGCACAGTACCCGCGCGGCTCGGCCAGCAGCACCCGCTTGCCGGTCACCGGCTCGACCGCCGAGCTCGCGGCGCCGGGGATCCCCATGTTGACGGTGGGCGGCATGGCAACCAGGTTACTTTCTGCGGACTCGGGCTCGCCAGCTCGCGCGGTCGGCTTGGCGTTGACCGCAGGTTAAGGCAGGCTGTCACGCATGGTTACAGCACCCTATGGGTTCCGGCTGCTGGTGGGCGCGGCGACACTCGCCGTCGAGGAGACGATCAAGCTGCCGAAAACCATCCTGATGTATCCGATGACGCTGGTCAGTCAGGCCGCGCACATCGTGATGCGCTTCCAGCAGAACATGGCCGAACTGGTAATCAAGGGCGACTCGACCCTGGAGCAGATTTTTCCGCCCAAGGAGGAGCAGCCGGACTGGGCGACGTTCGATGAGGACCTGGGCGACGGCTATGAAGGCGACGCCGACGCCTACGGACCCGGCGTCGACGCGTCCGACGGCGTACAGCGCGCCGAAGGACGGTTCGCGCTGTACACCTCGCCCGACCCGTCGGACGGGGACGCCGCGGCCGATCCCCCGACTCGGCCCGTGTCCGTCACCCGCGCGCACAAACCGGCCGCGAAATCGGCGGTGCCTGCGCCGCCAGTGGCCGACGAGCTCGACTACGAAACGCTGACGCTGGCCCAGCTGCGGGCCAGATTGCAAACGCTCGACGTGGACGAACTCGAGGCCCTGTTGGCCTACGAGGAGGCCACCAAGGCGCGTGCACCGTTCCAGACGCTGCTCGCCAACAGGATCACTCGCGCGACGGCGAAGTGACCCGAGCGGTGCCGGCTCAACCGGCGAATTCGGCCGAGAACCCGTTTCCGGTTCGCGCGGTGGCCATCCGGATCGCGGGCTGGATCGACAAACTGGGCACGGTGTGGGTGGAAGGCCAGTTGGCCCAGATCAACATCCGGCCGGGCGCCAAGACCGTCTTCATGGTGCTGCGTGACCCCGCGGCCGACATGTCACTGACCGTGACCGCCCCACGGGACCTGGTAGACAGTGCACCGGTCAAGCTCGCCGAAGGCGTCCAGGTCGTGGTCTGCGGCAAGCCGAACTTCTTCACCGGACGCGGCACATTCTCGTTGCGGCTCAGCGAGATACGCGCGGTGGGGATCGGCGAACTGCTGGCCCGCATCGAGCGGCTGCGGCGGCTGCTGGACGCCGAAGGGCTGTTCGACCCACGACTCAAGCGGCCGCTGCCGTTCCTGCCCGCCACGGTCGGGCTGATCACCGGGCGGGCCAGCGCCGCCGAGCGGGACGTCACCACGGTGGCCGCCGCGCGGTGGCCCGCGGTGCGATTCGCCGTGCGCAACACCGCCGTTCAGGGGCCCAGTGCCGTCGCCCAGATTGTCGAGGCGCTGCGCGAACTGGACACCGACCCGGCCGTCGACGTGATCGTGGTGGCCCGTGGTGGCGGCAGCGTCGAGGACCTGCTGCCGTTCTCCGACGAGACGCTGTGCCGCGCGATCGCCGCCTGCCGCACCCCGGTGGTCAGTGCGGTCGGTCACGAGCCCGACAACCCGTTGTGCGACCTGGTCGCCGACCTGCGCGCGGCCACTCCCACCGATGCCGCCAAGAAGATCGTCCCGGATACTGCGGCAGAGCAACACCTGCTCGACGACCTGCGCCGGCGCAGCGCTCAGGCGCTGCGCAACTGGGTGGCCCGCGAACAGCGCGTGCTCGCGCAGTTGCGCAGCCGTCCGGTACTGGCCGAGCCCCTGGCGGCACTGACGGTGCGCGCCGAGGAGGTGCACCGCGCCCGGTCTGCGGTCCGCCGAGATATCACCCGCCTGATCGGCGCGGAGACCGAACGCGTCGGCCATTTGTCCGCCCGGCTGGCTACCTTGGGTCCGGCGGCCACCCTGGCCCGCGGCTACGCCGTGGTGCAGACGATTCCGACGGAGGGTCCCTCGGCTGTGCTCCGGTCAATCGACGACGCTCCGGCAGGCACCAAGCTGCGGGTGCGGGTTGCCGATGGCGCCGTCGCGGCGACCAGTGAAGGACCAACCGATGGCCGATAAACCGGAGAAGGTTACACCCATTAGTCAGCTTGGGTACGAAAAATGCCGAGACGAACTGATCGAAGTTGTGCGCCTTCTGGAGCAGGGCGGGCTCGACCTTGATGCGTCGCTAACATTGTGGGAAAGAGGCGAACAACTGGCAAAACGGTGCGAAGATCACTTAGCTGGAGCACGCAAGCGAGTGACCGATGCATTGGCTGCCAGCGAGCCGGAAGATTCTTGAAATCGAAACCGGTTTTGAAGTTTATGTCCGAAACTGGAACACGTTTCAGTTATCCTCGTCGGCATGGCTGACATTTCTGGAACATCGCCGACCACCCAGCTGGGCCGGATCCTGGTCACCGGCGGCTCGGGGTTCGTTGGCGCCAACCTGGTGACCACCCTGCTCGATCGTGGTTACCAGGTGCGGTCCTTCGACCGTGCGCCCTCGCCGCTCCCGGCCCGACCGGGGCTGGAGGTGCTCCAGGGCGACATCTGCGACCCCGGCATGGTCGCGACCACGGTCGACGGCATCGACACCGTCTTCCACACCGCGGCGCTCATCGAGCTGCTGGGCGGTGCCTCAGTGACCGACGAGTACCGGAAGCGCAGTTTCGCCGTCAACGTCGACGGAACCAAGAACCTGGTGCACGCCGCGCGGGCGGCCGGGGTGAAGCGGTTCGTCTACACGTCGTCGAACAGTGTGGTGATGGGCGGCCAAGCCATCGCCGGCGGTGACGAGACGTTCCCCTACACCGACCGGTTTAATGACCTCTACACCGAGACGAAAGTGGTCGCCGAGCGATTTGTGCTGTCGCAGAACGGGATTGATGGCCTGCTGACGTGCGCGGTACGCCCAAGCGGCATCTGGGGCTGTGGCGATCAGACGATGTTCCGCAGGGTGTTCGAAAGCGTGCAGGCCGGCCACGTCAAGATCCTGGTGGGCCGCAAGGCCGCCCGACTGGATAACTCCTACGTGCACAACCTGATTCACGGCTTCATCCTGGCCGCTGAGCACCTAGTGCCCGGCGGCACCGCGCCCGGGCAAGCGTACTTCATCAACGATGCCGAGCCAGTGAACATGTTCGAGTTTGCCCGACCAGTCGTCGCGGTCTGCGGACATCGCCTGCCCCGGTTGCGGATATCCGGCGCCGCGGTGCGCGCGGCGATGTCGGGCTGGCAGCGGCTGCACTTCCGGTTCGGGCTGCCCAAGCCCCCGCTGGAACCGCTGGCTATCGAGCGGTTGTATCTGGACAACTACTTCTCGGTGGCCAAGGCCACCCGCGACCTCGGCTATCGACCGTTGTTCACCACCGAGCAGGCGATGGCCGAATGCCTGCCCTACTACACCGAGCTGTTCGACCAGATGAAAGCCGCCGCACCGCCGCGTAGCCGGCGTTCGAAAGTTGGTGTCCAGCCGGCTGAGGCGACGCTGTAATCATCGCTCGGGTGTGATTGCGCGGCTCGCCCCCTCGCCGCATCGTCGCCGCGGCGCCTGATTGCCCGGCTCCTCCTCAGGCCGTTCCGGCCTGCATCGTCGCCGCGCGGGTGTACCCCCTTGTCGCGCCGCGAATATCGAACTGCAAACATATTCCGCGTCGGCACGTTGCGAAATACACTTTTCGCGAGCTGGGAGGCGCATGCGCGCCAGCGACGATGCAGAGCAAAGCGAGGAGGAGGAGCGGCGCTCAATGTCCGAGACTGTGCTGGTCACCGGGGCGTTCGGACTGGTCGGGTCCGCGACGGTGCGACAGCTGCGCGCCGACGGCCGCCGCGTCGTCGCTACCGACCTTGACATACCGGCCAACCGGAAAGCCGCGGCGGCCCTCCTGCCACCCTCCGACGTCCGGTGGGCCGACCTCACCGATCCGGAAGCCGTCACAGCGCTGCTGCATGCGGTCTCGCCCGCGGCGATCACCCACCTTGCCGCGATCATCCCGCCGGTGTGCTACGCGCGGCCGGCGTTGGCCCGCCGCGTCAACGTCGACGCGACCGGATTTTTGATCGAGGCCGCGAAAACGCTGCCGTCGCCGCCGCGATTCGTTCAAGCCTCCAGCGTGGCCGCCTACGGCGCCCGCAACCCACACCACATCACCGATGTGCTTACCGCGGATACCCCGCTGCGGCCATCCGACATCTACGGCGCCCACAAGGTGGAAGCCGAGCAACTTGTCCGCGGCTCCGGGCTGGAATGGGTGGTGCTGCGGCTGGGCGGCGTGCTCACCGCCGAGCCGCGGTTCGACCTCGACCTGGACACCATTTACTTCGAGGCCTCGCTGCCGGTCGACGGGCGCATCCAGACCGTCGACGTGCGCGACGTGGCCCGCGCCTTCGTCGCCGCCACCACCGCCCCGGTGATCGGCGAGACGTTGCTCATCGGCGGCGACGACTCGCACCGCCACGTCCAAGGTGATATCGCCGCGGCCGCCGCTGCCGCGATGGGCTTGGTCGGCGGGATACCTGCCGGACGCAAAGGCAACCCGGACAGCGACGCCGACTGGTTCGCCACCGACTGGATGGACACCGCGCGCTCGGTGGAAGCGCTGAAATTCCAACGGGTTTCGTGGGCGCAACTGCTTGCCGAGACAGCCGACCGGATGGGCTGGCTGCGCTACCCGGCGCGGCTGGTGGCTCCGCTGGCCCACGCGCTGCTCAAGCGTCGCTCGCCGTACTACCGCTACCCGGGTCGCTATGCCGACCCGTGGGGTGTGATCGGCGCCAAATGGAATGACCCTCGACCCGATCGGAGCCCGGCATGAGCGGACCAAACGCCCGGAACGCGGTCGTCATCGGCGGGGCATCCGGCATCGGCCGAGCGGTCGCCCATGCGCTGGCCGCCGACAACTGCCGAGTGACCGTCGCCGACCGCAATACCGACGGCGCACGTGCCGTCGCCGACGAACTCGGCGACCCACATACCGCCGCGACGGTCGAGGTCACCGACGAGGACTCGGTGCGGGCCCTGTTCGAGCAGGCCGGCGCGCTCGAGGTGGTAGTCAACACCGCCGGTTTCAGCGGCGTCGGGCTGATCACCGAACTGCCGGTGGAAGAGTTCCGCTCCGTCGTCGACGTCTGCCTGACCGGCAGTTTCCTGGTGATCAAGCATGCCGCGCCGCGGCTGCGCGACGGTGGGGCGCTGGTGTCCATCAGTTCGCTCAACGGGCGGCAGCCCGCCGCCGCGATGAGCGCCTACTGCGCGGCCAAGGCCGGGCTGTCGATGCTGACACAAGTCGCGGCGCTCGAACTCGCGCCGCATGGTATCCGGGTCAACGCCGTCGCCCCCGGATTCGTGCACACTCCGCTCACCGAGCCGGCCACCCAGATTCCGGGCGTCGTCGACGAATACCTGGAGAACACACCGCTGGGCCGCGCCGGCACTCCCGAGGACATCGCCGACGCCGTGGTGTTCCTGTGCAAGGCGCCGTGGCTGACCGGTGAGGTGCTCGACCTCAACGGCGGCGCGCACATGCGGCGGTATCCCGACATCTTGAGCCACGTGATGAAGCTGGCCGCGCAATGAATTTCACTGGCAAGCACGCGATCGTCACCGGCGCCGGCTCGGGCATCGGGGCGGCGCTGTGCCGGGCCCTGGTGGCCGCGGGCGCCGACGTTGTCTGCACCGATGTCGACGGCGCCTCGGCGGCGCGCACCGCCGAGGGCCTGCACGGTCCGGGTACCGCGACGTCGGCCACCTTGGACGTGACCGACGCGGCCGCGGTGGCGGCGGCCGTCGACGCTGTGGTCACCCGCACCGGGCGCCTCGACCTGATGTTCAACAACGCCGGAATCGCTTGGGGCGGCGACACCGAACTGCTCACGCTGGACCAGTGGAACGCCATCATCGACGTCAACATTCGCGGCGTTGTGCACGGCGTCACCGCCGCCTATCCGGTGATGCTGCGGCAGGGGCACGGCCACATCGTCAACACCGCGTCGATGGCCGGGCTGACCGCGGCCGGCCAGATCACCAGTTACGTGATGACGAAGCACGCGATTGTGGGGCTGTCGCTGGCGCTGCGCTCGGAGGCCGTCTCCCGCGGGGTGGGCGTGCTGGCCGTCTGCCCGGGCGCCGTCGAGACGCCGATCCTGGACAAAGGCGCCATCGGGGGCTTTGTCGGCCGCGACTACTACCTGCGCGGCCAGGGCATGAAGACCGGGTATGACCCCGACCGTCTGGCCCGCGACACGTTGAAGGCGATCAAGCGCAACAAGGCGCTGCTGGTCGCGCCGAAGCAGGCCTACGCGTCATGGGTGTTCGCCCGGCTGGCGCCAGGTCTACTACAGCGTTTCTCGATCCGCTTCATCGCCGACCAGCGCAAGCGGCAAGCTAGAGCAGCCGCTGCACGCTAACGTTCATGACGGTAGAGACGCGGAGGGCCGGTGATGAACACGGAATTTACCCTCACCCAGAAACGGGCCCTTGCGGTCGTCACCATTATCAGCCTGCTGTTCGCTGGGTACTTCCTCCGCAATTACTTCGTCCTCATCGTGGTGGCCGCCGTCGGGGCGTATTTGTTTACGCCGCTTTTCAATTGGTTCGGCCGTCGGCTGAATACCGGCCTAGCGGCCACTTGCACGCTGCTCTCGGCTCTGGCCGTCGTGATCGTGCCGGTCGGCTTGACGGTGCTGCTGGCGATCGTCCAGCTCTCTCGGATGGTGACTCATGTCGCGGGCTGGGTGCAGAGGACCGGCCTTAGTGGGCTCGGCGACAAGAGTCTCCATGTCGTCAACCAGCTCTTGGCACGGGTGCCTTTCCTGCACATGACGGTCACCGCAGAGTCGCTCAGACAAACGATGGTGACCGTCGCGCAGAAAACGGGTCAGTGGGCCCTGCACTTTCTGCAAGACACGGCCGGCGGTCTCCCCGGCGCGGTCACCGCAGCCATCATCTTCCTGTACGTGTTTGTCGCACTGCTGACCAACCGCGAGAAACTGCTCACCTTGATCCGCCAACTCAATCCGCTCGGCGAAGACGTCACCGATTTGTACCTGCGGAAAATGGGCTCCATGGTGCGCGGAACGGTGATCGGCCAGTTCGTCATCGCATTGTGCCAAGGGATGGCCGGAGCCGCGTCCGTCTACGTCGCCGGATTCCACCACGGGTTCTTCATATTCGCGATTCTGTTGACGGCGCTGTCCATCATTCCGCTGGGCGGCGGTATCGTCACCATCCCGTTCGGCATCGGGATGATCTTCTACGGCAACATCATCGGCGGCGTATTCGTCATCGCTTGGCATCTCGTGGTGGTCACCAACCTCGACAAATTTTTGCGCCCGATCCTGGTTCCACGCGATGCACGGCTCAATCCCGCGCTCATGTTGCTTGCCGTGTTCGGGGGCATCGCGATGTTCGGCCCGTGGGGCATCGTCATCGGCCCGGTGCTGATGATCGTCATCGTCACCACCATCGACGTCTACCTGGCGGTGTATAAGGGCGTAGAGCTCGAAGAACACGACGACGACGACGACGACCACAAACCCGGTTGGCGCACGCGCTGGAAGGCACGCCAAGCAGCTAGACCAGCCGCTCCTTAAAGAACTCGACCACCCGCTTGCGCGCTTCGTAGGCCGGATGACCGTCGACCTCGCGGACCTCCAGGGTCAGCACCGAATGCGCCGCCCTCGAAAAGCCGTGTTCGTTGCCCGGGGCCGAGTTAATCTCGATCACCTCGAACGCGTCGCCGAGCCGCTCTTTGAGGGTGGCGAATCGTTCGCCCGGCGCCAGCTTGTCCTCGCTGAACCGCAGGCCCATCGCGCACACGCCGTCCTTCTTGGCACGGTCTTTGAACGCGTTCAGCTCCACGTCGCTCAGTCCAGGATCGCGGCGGTGACGCAGTGTCAGCGGCATCGGCGCCGACGGCTGGCTGAGCACCGGGGCGAGCACACTGTCGTCGACCGCGGCTGCCAGCGCGAAGCCGCCGGTGAAACACTGGCCGATCACCCCGACGCCCTTGCCCGGTGTGGATGCGTTGAGGTCGCGAGCCAGTGCACGCAAGAAGACCGACACCGGCCGCTGCTTGTTGGTCGCAAACGCTGCGAATTCCCTTGCCACACAGGCCCGCGCGACGGTAGGCACCAGGTAGCCCACCGACACGGGCCGACCCGGCTCGCCGAACAACGACGGTATGGCGACGGTGAACCCGTTGTCCACCAGGTGATTACCCAGCGCCAACACACCGGGATGAATGCCCGGTAGCTCGGGGATCAGCACCACGCCGGGTCCTTCGCCCTTGCGGTAGACGTCGTGGGTGTAGCCGCCGCCGCTGAACGGGGCAACCGACCAGCCGGTGAGGTCGGCTTCCGGTGCGGTCATAAAGTGTCCCTTCTAGCGGCGCGCCGGTAACGGCGGCTGTGATTGAGTGGCCGTCGCCAGCGTACGGAACTGGTCGACGCCACCGGCACCGGTGACCGCGACCTGAGCCGGACCGGCCGGACTGCCCAGCCGGGTGGTCCACACCGTCTCGACGCCGTCGCCCTCGTAGACGATCCACCGGGTGCCGTCGACGTCGACGGTTCCGGTGGGGTACATCGATGGGTGGATCGAGCCAACCAGCTTGTCCTCGTCGGCGTTGCCTTGGGTCAGGCTCAGGTACATGCCGGTGGGGCTGATGTATCCGACGGTCGAGGTGACCGCGCGGACCCGCTGACCGGTCGCTGGGTCGGTTCGGCCGTCTCCGATACCCCCGCGGCTGCCGGAGTTGGGCTGCCAGCCTTCGGGCAGCCGCGGCAGCCGGACCGGGAACCCCAGCGTCTGCGCATCGGCCCGCAGCGCGCCGGCCGCGTCGTACGACGGCACCGGTCCGCGGTTGGTCCCGCCAGGGGCAAACGTGCACATCCCGACCACGCCCGCCAGCACAATGCAGGCCACTACCAGAGGCGCGATTGACCAGAACATATCCCGGCCGTCCTGCAGCAGCCGTGGCTTGGCCGGCTTGACCGTCGGCTGCGGCTGCATCGTCACACCACGAGTATCCCAGCTCCGGAGCACCAACCCGCTTCTGGGACAATCAGCAACCATGAGCGCGAGTCGACGTGAAGCCCCGGACCGTAACCTCGCTCTGGAACTGGTACGGGTCACCGAAGCCGGTGCTATGGCTGCCGGGCGCTGGGTGGGTCGCGGAGACAAGGAAGGTGGCGACGGGGCGGCCGTCGATGCGATCCGCCAACTGGTGAATTCGGTGTCGATGCGCGGCGTGGTGGTGATCGGCGAGGGTGAGAAAGACCACGCGCCGATGCTCTACAACGGCGAGGAGGTCGGCAACGGCGACGGCCCGGACTGCGACTTCGCCGTCGACCCCATTGACGGCACCACGCTGATGAGCAAGGGCATGCCCAACGCCATCTCGGTGCTCGCGGTGGCTGATCGCGGCTCGATGTTCGACCCGTCGGCGGTGTTCTACATGAACAAGATCGCCGTCGGCCCTGACGCGGCTCACGTGCTGGACATCACCGCGCCGGTCGCCGACAACATCCGCGCGGTCGCCAAGGTCAAGGGCCTGTCGGTGCCCGACATGACGGTGTGCATCCTGGACCGGCCGCGGCACGCGCAGCTGATCGAGGATGTCCGCGCCACCGGGGCGCGAATCCGGTTGATCACCGACGGCGACGTGGCCGGCGCGATCTCGGCGTGCCGACCGGGCTCTGGCACCGACATGCTGGCCGGGATCGGCGGGACCCCGGAGGGCATCATCACCGCGGCGGCGATCCGCTGCATGGGCGGCGAGATCCAGGCGCAGCTGGCGCCCAAGGACGACGCCGAACGACGAAAGGCACTCGACGCCGGCTACGACCTCGACCAGGTCCTGACCACCGAGGACCTGGTGTCGGGTGAGAACGTCTTCTTCTGTGCGACCGGCGTCACCGACGGGGACCTGCTCAAGGGAGTCCGCTATCAGCCCGGCGGGTGTACCACCCAGTCGATCGTGATGCGTTCGAAGTCCGGCACCCTGCGGATGATCGAGGCCTACCACCGGCTGTCCAAGCTCAACGAATACTCGGCCATCGACTTCACCGGCGACAGCAACGCCGCATACCCCCTGCCGTAACCACCCGAGCCCGCAACAAGAAGGACCCATCTATGGCCGCCCACGCCGTCGAGAACGACACCGAATACCGCATCGAACACGACACCATGGGCGAAGTCCGGGTGCCGGCAAAAGCATTGTGGCGCGCGCAGACTCAGCGTGCAGTGGAGAACTTCCCGATCTCCGGCCGCGGACTGGAGCGCACTCAGATCAGGGCGTTGGGTCTGCTGAAAGGGGCTTGCGCGCAAGTCAACAAGAACCTCGGACTGCTTGCACCGGAGAAGGCCGATGCGATCATCGCCGCCGCCGCCGAGATCGCCGACGGGCGCCACGACGACCAGTTCCCCATCGACGTCTTCCAAACCGGGTCGGGCACCAGCTCCAACATGAACACCAACGAGGTGATCGCGTCGATCGCGGCCGCCAACGGTGTGACCGTGCATCCCAACGACGACGTGAACATGTCGCAGTCGTCCAACGATACCTTCCCGACCGCCACCCACATCGCGGCCACCGAAGCCGCTGTGCGCCACCTCATCCCGGCGTTGCAGGTGCTGCACGACGCGTTGGCGGCCAAGGCCCGCGAGTGGCGCACGGTGGTGAAATCGGGCCGCACGCATCTGATGGATGCCGTCCCGGTCACACTCGGTCAGGAGTTCTCCGGATACGCCCGTCAGATCGAGGCCGGTATCGAGCGAGTCCGCGCCACACTGCCCCGGTTGGGTGAGCTGGCGATCGGCGGCACTGCGGTAGGCACCGGCCTCAATGCGCCCGACGGCTTTGGCGCCAAGGTGGTCGAGGTGCTGGTGGCAGAGACCGGGTTGACCGAATTACGCACGGCAGTCAATGCTTTCGAAGCTCAGGCGGCCCGCGACGGGCTGGTGGAGGCGTCCGGTGCGCTACGCACCATCGCGGTGTCGTTGACCAAGATCGCCAACGATGTCCGCTGGATGGGGTCGGGTCCGTTGACCGGTCTGGCCGAAATTCATCTGCCGGATCTGCAGCCGGGCAGCTCGATCATGCCGGGCAAGGTCAATCCTGTTCTGTGCGAGGCTGTTACGCAGGTCGCCGCTCAGGTGGTCGGTAACGACGCGGCAATCGCGTGGGGTGGCGCGGGCGGCGCCTTCGAGCTCAACGTCTACATCCCGATGATGGCGCGCAACCTATTGGAGTCGTTCAAGCTGCTGACCAACGTGTCCACGCTGTTCGCTGAGCGTTGCATCAGCGGACTGACTGCGCGCGTCGAGCACTTGCGCGAGCTGGCCGAGTCATCGCCGTCGATCGTGACACCGCTGAATTCGGCGATCGGCTACGAGGAGGCCGCTGCAGTGGCCAAGCAAGCCCTCAAGGAGCGCAAGACAATCCGCCAGACGGTGATCGATCGCGGGCTGATCGGCGACAAACTGTCCGAAGAGGAACTCGACCGTCGCCTCGACGTGCTCGCGATGACCAAGGTGCACGACGAGCCGACATGATCAGCGACGAACTCCGGCAACGCCGACTGGCCACCGTCGAAGAGCACATGAGCACCGAGGTGACCAAGGAGTTCGACCGCACCCTGGCGACCTTCAACGGGCACCCTCGCTACGAGATCATGGCCACCGGCCAGGTCTTCGACGGCGACGACGAGGTGATGGGTTACTACCTGACCACCCGGACGGCGTTCCCCGACCAGCGCCACGAAAACGTTCGATACCACTTCAGCGACGACGCGGTGATCACCGAATTCGACCTGCTGGGCACCAATCTCGGTGAGTTCTACGGTCTGCCACCCACCGGCAAGGCGTTCCGGGTGCCGATCATCGCGGTGTTCTTCTTCGACGACGATCGAATCACCAACGAACGCATCTACTTCGACTCGGCCAGCCTGGTCGGCCAGATCGGTCGCGGTGAGCTGCTGGCAGTCGCCGCCGCAGGTGAGCTACCGGATCAACGCCCGACAGGAAACCGTCAGTGAGCGACTCGACGGAAGCGACTAGAGACGCGCTGGACTTCGGGACATCCGGTCGTTGGGGGATCGGTTGCACGGCAGAGCTATTGGTCCCTCCGCACGCAGACAGCATGATGCGAATCAATCGGTGACTGCGGTTGAGGTCGAGTTTCGTCCTTGAACCGTTCTGCCTCACCGAGCGGAACTGGCTGGCGGCTGGCGTTTCCCGGCGATCCCCGCGAGTATCCGGTCGAGTGCGCGCATCGCGTCGTTACGTGTGTTGTTCGGGTTTGCTGACCGACCGATGAGCATTGCAGCCTCGTTCAAGGCGCTGACTAGCATGTGAGCGAGCGTGTCGACTGGGCCGGACTCGATGGCTCCCTCCTGGATCGCGCGCTGGATACCTAGCTTGACCAATCCCAATCCGTGGCGGGTATCCAGTTCGCGCAACTCAGCCCAGCCGAGTACTGACGGGGCATCGGTGAGCAGGATCTGGCGCACGTCGTCCTGTGCGGACACCTCAAGGAACGCGCGGCATCCCGCAACCAGGCGCAGCCACGCATCAGGCTTTGTCTGTGCTGCGGCCGCCACTCGTGCGGTGACGTCTGTCGCGACCTGTTCGCATACGGCGCGGAACAGTCCGTCCTTGCCTGGGAAGTGGTGGTACAGCGCACCCCTGGTGACCTCCGCCTCTGTACAGACGTCCTGCATCGCCACGCCGGAGTGTCCGTTGCGGGCGAACATCTCCCGGGCCACGGCGACCAGCCTGGCCTTGGTCTGCTCGCCGTGCGCCGGCGTGGTGCGGTGCATCGGCCGCCGGCCTGGTTCGGTTGTCATGTCGAGGATGATGATATCGGGCTTGCGCTACCTACATACTGTACGTAGGGTGGCGATATGGATACGGTGGAGCTGACGCACGAGTCTCTGGCCTTCCCGGCGATCGCAGCCGGTCCAGCGGACGGTGACCTTGTGTTGCTGCTGCACGGCTTCCCGCAGACGGCGCAAGCCTGGAACGGCCAGGTCGAAGCGCTAGGTGCCGCTGGGTGGCGAGCAGTGGCGCCAGACCTGCGCGGCTTCGCAGCCGGAGCTCTGCCTGAGACGGTGGCCCGATACACCCAGGAACGCATCAGGGCCGATGTCTTCGCCATGGCCGACCAGCTGGGAGCCGACAGGTTCCATCTGGTCGGTCACGATCTTGGCGGCATCATCGCGTGGGACCTCGCCTGCCGCTGCCCGGACCGGGTCCGCACCCTGGCCGTTGCGTCCACCCCGCACTTGGCGCCGTTCGCTGCTGCCCTTGAATCCCGCCAGCAGCCACTGCCCCCATTCGATCTGTTCCGCCAGCCCGGGATCGCCGAACAGCTGATGCTGGCCGACGACGCGGCCGCGCTGCGCGCCTCCTATAGCGGCCTCAACCCGGCAGCCATCGACCGCTACGTCACTCACTTCAGCTCACCTGGATTTCTGACCGGGGCGCTAAATCACTTCCGCGCCTTCAATTTCGCCGACTGGCTGACATTGCCGGCCGCCCCGATACCGACGTTGTTCGTCTGGGGCGCGGATGACCCGTTCCTTGGCCAATCCACCGCTCGCGCCACGCGCGAACACGTGACCGGCACCTACACGGAGGTAGAACTCAGCGGAGTCGGACACTGGGTACCCGAGCTTGCCCTCGGGCGACTTACCGATCTGCTCGTTCACCACCTGCAAACCTCGACCAGCTGATCCACAAGCATGTAGGTCGGCAAGATGTCAACGGCCAGGATCCGTTACAACAAGCCATGAACACCAAACGCGATCAAAGTTCAACGACACCGGTATTGGTCGAGGATAGTTTCCTACCCCCATGGGTGCGCGAAATGTGGACGACTGCAACGATTGCCATCGAGACCGGTATACACGCCCCCATAATCCGAGGCGGTCGCCCACGTCGAGGAAATAATCCTGACGCCTTCCAGTCGTCGACAGCTAGTTGCCGTTGTTCGATCCGCCTAAGTTCTGGCCCGCAACATCGGTGATCGGGAAGTTGGGCATCGGCTGCGGCGACGGGGTGTTAGGCAAGGACGGAATCTCGGCAACCGGGATGTCATGCAGGTCATTGGCCGGTGGCCCGTTCTCCCGGCTGCCGTACACGCTGCCCGCTGCTCGCTGCCCGAGCAGCTGGCTGACCGTCACCAGGTGATAGTTGTTGGCTTTCAGCACCGGGATGAACTGGTAGACCAGATCAACCGTGCTGGAGTAGGTGTCGTGCAGCAACACCACCGATCCTGGCTTGATCTGAGTCATCAGCAGGTATCTGCTGGCCGCGATGTTCGAGTCGTTGATCCAGTCGTAAGGGATGACGTCCCAAAGGATTCCGGCCAGATCGATCTTTGCGGCCTGTTCATTGACTCCCGCATCGGTGAGCCCGCCGGGAGGCCGCCACAGCTTGGGCGTCACCCCGGTGGCCGCGGCGATCGCATCGTTGGCTCTGGACAACTGGCCGGGAACATCGGCCGGCGGCAGCGTCGTCATGTTGGGGTGTTCCCAGGTGTGGTTGCCGATCTCCATACCGGCGTCGACGACACGTTTGGCGCCGGCCGGGTTGGCCGCGACCTTGTTGCCGATCTCGAAGAAGGTCGCCTTGGCCTTGTTGGCGGTCAGGATGTCCAGCAGCCGATCGGTGTACGGGGTGGGGCCGTCGTCGAACGTCAACGCGACGCATTTGACTTGTGCGCAGTCGACGACATCTTTGGCGTGAGCGAACCTGACGTGCCCGGTGAACGCACCGATCGCGACGACGGCGGCGGCTGCCACCACACCGGCGACCGTGCGCCAGTACCGCCATGCAAGGGTGTCTGGTCGTCTCGGCACGGCCGGAAGCTTACCCGCGGCGAACGCAAGCGCGGCAAAGCCGGGCGCAGCGGTTCGCTGCGCGACAATCCAGGCCTAGGGCAGCGGGGCCCGGGTGATCTCCTCCAGCATCTCGGTGACCAGCGCGGCGATCGGCGACCGCTCGCTGCGCAACAGCGTGATGTGCGCGAAAAGCGGGTGCCCCTTGAGCTTCTCGACCACGGCCGCGACCCCGTCGTGACGGCCCACTCGGAGGTTGTCGCGCTGAGCGACGTCGTGGGTCAACACCACCCGCGAGCCCGCGCCCAGCCGTGACAGCACGGTCAGCAGCACATTGCGTTCCAGCGATTGCGCCTCATCGACGATGACGAACGAGTCGTGCAGCGAGCGGCCGCGGATATGGGTCAGCGGCAGCACCTCGAGCATTCCGCGCGACAGCACCTCTTCGAGCACCGCCGGGCTGGCCAGACCTTCGAGGGTGTCGAAGACGGCCTGCGCCCACGGTCCCATTTTTTCGCTTTCGCTGCCGGGCAGATAGCCCAACTCCTGGCCGCCGACCGCGTAGAGCGGGCGGAATACCACCACCTTGCGCTGGGTGCGTCGCTCCAGCACCGCTTCCAGGCCAGCGCACAGCGCCAGCGCCGATTTGCCGGTGCCGGCTTTGCCGCCCAGCGACACGATGCCCACCGACTCGTCGAGCAGCAGATCCAGGGCCACCCGCTGCTCGGCGGAGCGACCACGCAGTCCGAAGACCTCGCGATCGCCGCGGACCAGTTGAACCCGCTTGTGGGCGTTAACCCGGCCGAGCGCGTGCGAGCTGCCGGCGAGCAGCCGAATACCGGTGTGGCACGGCAGGTCTCGGGCCGCAGACAAATCGACTTCGCCGTCGGCGAACAATGCGTCGATGTCCTCGGCGGTGACTTCCATCTCCGTCATCCCGGTCCAGCCGGAGGTGACGACGTCCTGCGCGTGGTACTCGTCGGCGCGCAGACCCACCGCTCCCGCTTTGACGCGCAGCGGAATGTCTTTGCTCACCAACGTGACTTGCTTGCCCTCTGCGGCGAGGTTGGCGGCACAGCACAGGATGCGCGAGTCGTTGGTGTCGGTGCGAAACCCGGCAGGCAGCACGTCCGGATCGCTGTGGTTGAGTTCGACGTGCAGCGTGCCGCCTTGTGTCCCAACGGGAATGGGCTGATCCAGCCGTCCGTGCTCAAGCCGAAGATCGTCGAACAGCCGCAACGCCTGGCGGGCGAACCAGCCCAGTTCATGGTGGTGCCGTTTGGCTTCCAGCTCACTGATCACCACCAGCGGAACCACCACTTCGTGTTCGGCGAAGCGGGAACATGCCCACGGGTCGGACAACAACACGGAGGTGTCGAGCACGTACGTCCGTGAGGTGTCCTGTGGAACCGCCGGGAAATCAGTCACGAGCGCTCCTCGAGCTCATCGCCCGGTTCGCTGCCGCGTGCGGGCGGTGGCCCCACCGCCACCCATGCACGCAGGGCGTCATAACCGGACTGAAGCCCGTGCGGCCCGCACGGACGATTCGGCGGGGGCCGCGGCGCCAGGACCGGGGCCGGCGGTCCTGTCGAAGTCGAGACGAGAGGCGCCGCCCGGACAGCAGAGCATGTCGCTAGCCATCGAATGCGACGCTACTCCCGTCTTCGCATGTGCGCCGCACAGGCGCGCCGACGAGGCTAGCCGATGACGAACTGCCGCAACGCCGGCTCGTCGGCGACTCCCCATGCGGTGATGCGCTCGGAGATCACCTGCCGCAGCTGATCCGGGCCGAAAATGCCTGCGTCGGCGACGTTTCGCAGCTTGTCCTGGTAGGCGTCGATGTCGGCGCCGATGACTTGAAGGTCGGCCGCGCGGGCGGCAATCGCGGCGATCGTCTCGTCGCGGGTGTAGTCGAGGCAGTGCGCGACGAGGTTCGAGAAGAACTCCTCGTGTCGCTCTTCATCTCGCGCGATGTGGGCAATGAGTCCGGCCAGCACCGGTTCTTCGATCTCGGCCGCCAGGTTGTTGCAGTACACGGCGTGGGCGCGCTCGAAGAAAGCCATGAAAACCAGGGTTTCAACCTGGGAATATTGGTCGGCGCGATACCCCTTCAGCGACACGTGCTCGAAGCGTACGTGCTCGTTGGCAACCGGGTCGACCTCGCGGGTCACCACGAAGTACTCGCGTAGTGCAGTGGCGTGCAGGTGTTCTTCGGCAGTCCACCGGCCCAGCCACTGGGCCCACATATCTTCGAGAATGAAGTGCTCGACGAGTTCGCGATGATAACCGGCCACGTTGTCTTTGGTTATGAGCAGAATCTCGCACGCGTCGGTGATGACTTTGGGCAGCGTGACCTGCGACGGATCCCAATCACGCCCGCCGAGGAAGGCGAAGTTCTCGCCCTGCTCGAACGGCACGAAGTCGTGCGCGAACCACAAGTTCTCGGTGTCGAGGTAGCGGTCCAGGTTCTCGCCGACGACCGGCTCGAGTTCGAGGATCAACGCATTAGCGACAGCTTTCTGTGCCATGAGGTAACTGTAACCCGCGTACACAGGTTCCGTGAAATCCGCCCCAAGGAGGAGTCAGCGGCCGACCAGCGACCAGTCTTCCAGTCCCTCGTACAGCGGGAACTCCCTGGCCAGCCCCGTCACCCGGTCACGCAGCCCGGACACATCCGCGGAGCTGCCCGCCGCCAGGGCGGTCGCAATGATGTCGGCGACCTCGGTGAACTCGGCTTCGCCGAAGCCGCGTGTCGCCAGCGCGGGAGTCCCGATCCGCAGGCCCGAGGTCACCATCGGCGGACGCGGGTCGTTCGGGACAGCGTTGCGGTTGACGGTGATGCCGGCCTCGTGCAACAGGTCCTCGGCGGCCTGGCCGTCCAGCGGGGAGTTGCGCAGGTCCACCAGCACCAGGTGCACGTCGGTGCCACCGCTGACCACCGACACACCGGCCTTGGCGACGTCGGCGGCCAGCAGTCGATCGGCGAGGATCCGGGCGCCGGACAGCGTGCGCTGCTGGCGGTCGGCGAATTCGGGTGTGCCGGCGATCTTCAGCGCGACGGCCTTGCCGGCGATGACGTGCATCAGCGGGCCGCCCTGCTGGCCGGGGAACACCGCCGAGTTGATGGACTTGGCGTACTCCTGCTTGCCCAGGATCATGCCGGAGCGGCCCCCACCCAGCGTCTTGTGGATGGTGGTGGACACCACGTCCGCGTGCGGCACCGGGCTCGGGTGCAGCCCCACGGCGACCAGGCCCGCGAAGTGCGCCATGTCGACCCACAGCTTGGCGTCCACCTCGTCGGCGATCGACCGGAACGCCGCGAAGTCCAGAATCCGCGGGTAGGCCGACCAGCCGGCGATGATCACCTTGGGGCGGAACTCACGCGCGTGAGCGCGCACCACGTCCATGTCGATCAGATGCGTCGTCGGGTCAACGCCATAGAAGCCGTTCTCGTACAACTTGCCGGAGAAATTGAGCTTCATGCCGTGCGTCAGGTGACCGCCGTTGGCGAGGTCGAGGCCCAGCAGCCGCTCCCCCGGTGACATGAGCGCATGCAGCACTGCGGCGTTGGCCTGCGCGCCCGAATGCGGTTGCACGTTGGCGAAGTCGGCGCCGAACAGCGCCTTGGCCCGGTCGCGGGCGATGTTCTCCACCACGTCGACGTATTCGCAGCCGCCGTAGTAGCGCCGGCCGGGCAGGCCCTCGGCGTATTTGTTGGTCAGCACGCTGCCCTGGGCCTGCAATACCGAACGCGGTACGAAGTTCTCCGACGCGATCATCTCCAGGGTGTCGCGCTGGCGGCCCAATTCCTTGCCCAGCAGCTCGGCGATGTCGGGATCAACCTCGGCTAACGGGGCCGACATGAGGGATGCAGCGGTACGGGCGTCAGGTGCAGCAGTCACGGACGCCAGTCTATCGAGACGCCGAACTCGCACTACTCGGGCAGCGCCGACGGGATCAGCGGTTCGTCAAGCAGCCGACCGAACCGTTCGGCCAGGCTCACACTGGCAGGGCGGTCGTCCAGCCAGGCTCGCAGCAACCGGTATCCCTCGACATAGGTGCTGGTGTAGGCGCGCCACAGCGGCGAGGACAAGAACCGCAGCATCTGCCGGGCGCGGGTGTCGTCGACCAGCAACCAGCGTCGCAGGAACGCCGTCACCTCGTCGCCGTCGCGATGCTCGTCGTGCAGCATCAACGCCGCATCCTGACGGACTCCGGCCAGCGCCGCGGACGCCTCGGACACCGCCTCGGCGCGCTCGCCGTCAAACCTCAGCCCCAGGTCGGCGTAGATTTCGGACGCCCAGTGCCCCCATCCCGGGCCGATCGCCGCGTAGAGCGCCAGGTCGGCCAGGCCCTCGGCCATCAGGCACTGCGGGGTGTTCACCAGGAAAATGGTTTGCTCGGCCTGGCCTTTCCGGTTGACCAGCCCGGCCTCTTTACGGCAGTGCTCGGTGTGGTGCCCCGGATAGGATTCGTGCGCCACCAGCCGCGGCAGGTTCGACATCAGTTGTTTGACGTCGGCGTTGACGGCCACCGTGGAGCGGTAGTCGCCCAGGTAATAGTTGAATCCCGACCACGGCTGGTCGGTCACCACTTGATAGACAACCGTTTCGGTGTCGGGCAGCGGATACTCGGCGCGCACCCGGTCGCGCAGCGCGCTGGAGAACGCCTCGATGGACTCGGCCAACCGATCGGACGGGATCTCCTCGGCGGCGCGGTCGGCCTCCATCCGGTCGGCCAGCGGTCCGCCGCCGCCGAGGACTTCGTCGAGCCGGGCATGCGCCTGCCGGTACGTCTCCCCCTCACCTTTGGCGATGTGGACGTCGAAGTAGTCGTGTACCTCGTCGACGAAGCCGATGTCTTCTCCGGCGAACTTGCGCCCGGCGCAGGCCAGCGCACGCAGATGAGCGCCGATGTAGTCGGCGCGGGCTTGGTCGAATCCGTTGCGGCGCAGCACATCTGGCAGCGCTGCGAGCAGCCGCTGGGCCTGGTGGACCAGATCGGCCGGGTCAGGCGCGGGCTCGGCCAACACCGCTTGGCGCAGCGCCGGATCGCCGGTGAATGCATCGACGTAACCCGACTCGATCCGGTCGAAGCGCAAACCGAGCGACAGGTACTCGCGGATCAGCGCGGCGGGTTCCAGACTGAGCTCCACGCCCGCTAACGCTATCGGCTCGTGGCCCCAGCCGCCCACAGCGCGCGCAAGGCTGCAAGACTGACAGTCATGTCGCGGCTGAGCGAGCCGAGCCCCTACGTCGAGTTCGACCGGGGTCAGTGGCGCGCGCTACGCATGTCAACGCCGCAGCCGCTGACCGAAGAAGAAGTCGTTGGCTTGCGCGGATTGGGCGAGCAGATCGACCTGCTCGAAGTCGAAGAGGTCTACCTGCCGCTGGCCCGGCTTTTGCACCTCCAAGTCGCGGCCCGGCAAGGGTTGTTCGCTGCCACCGCGGAATTCCTCGGCGAGCCTCGGCAACATCCCGATCGGCCGGTGCCGTTCATCATCGGAGTGGCCGGCAGTGTGGCGGTCGGTAAGTCGACGACGGCCCGCGTGCTGCAGGCGCTGCTGGCCCGCTGGGATCACCATCCCCGGGTCGACCTGGTGACCACCGACGGGTTCCTCTACCCGAACGCCGAGTTGAACCGACGAAACCTGATGCACCGCAAGGGCTTTCCGGAGAGCTATGACCGACGGGCACTGATGAGATTCGTCACCTCGGTGAAGTCCGGCTCGGATTACGTATGCGCGCCGGTGTATTCGCACCTGCACTACGACCGGGTGGCCGGTGCGAAGCAGGTGGTTCGCCACCCTGACATCCTGATCCTCGAGGGCCTCAACGTGTTGCAGACCGGGCCCACGCTGATGGTGTCGGACCTGTTCGACTTCTCGCTGTACGTGGACGCGCGCATCGAGGACATCGAGCAGTGGTATGTCTCGCGGTTTTTAGCGATGCGCTCGACCGCGTTCGCCAACCCGGCTTCGCACTTCCACCACTACGCGGGGCTGGCCGACCAGCAGGCCGTCGTCGCCGCCCGCGAAATCTGGCGTTCGATCAACCGGCCGAACCTCATCGAGAACATCTTGCCCACCCGGCCCAGGGCCACCCTGGTCTTGCGCAAAGACGCCGACCATTCCATCAACCGGCTGCGGCTGCGCAAGCTCTAGAATTCTACAGCGCCTGCGGCGCTACGAATTCTGATTGACGCGCGCTCGCGCAGCTAGTATGCCGATGACGGTGTTCCCGACTCCGAGGGGGTGCAGTGGAAGAGTGGGCAAGCAATAGTCCCCCAGTCGGTTGGCGGTTCACACATGAGCCACACCCGATACCAGCGCGGCCACGCCGGCGGAGCCGCCGAACGGTGATCACCATTGCCGTCGTCGGCGCGGTGATCGCCGCCGTGCTGGGAGTTTTTGAACTCTATCGGTCACCAAGCTCTCCACTGAGCGGGCTGGTCTACTCCAAACAGATCGTATTGCCCTTCACCGGCCTCAACGATCCAACGGGCGTGGCGGTAGACGCGAAAGGCGACGTCTACGTCACCGATACCGGCCACCGCCGAGTGCTGATGGTGGCGGCAGGCTCGACCAGCCAGACCAAACTGCCGTTCACCGGATTAGAGAACCTGACGGGTGTGGCGGTGGACGCCAGGGGCACCGTCTACGTGACCTACCTGGCCGGCGGCGTAGGCAAGGTGGTGACGCTGGCGGCGGGTTCGAGCAGCCAAACCGCGCTGCCCTTCACCGAGCTGGCAGACCCACGGGCGGTGGCGGTGGACTCGGCCGGCAACGTCTATGTCGCCGACCGTGGAAAAAAGCAAGTAGTCAGACTAGGGGCGGGGTCGACCAGCCAGACTGTGCTGCCGTTCACGGGGCTCGAGTCCCCGCAAGGCGTTGCAGTAGACACTGCAGGCGATGTCTACGTGACCGACGACCAGATGTATGACAACAGGGTGGTGAAGCTGGCTCCCGGATCAACCGACCAGACCGTGCTGCCCTTCACCGGCCTGGACCAGCCCTATGGCGTGGCGGTGGGACCTGACGGCGGCGTCTATGTCACCGACTCCAACAGCAGACAAGTGCTGAGTCTGGCTGCGGGGTCCAGCCGCCAGAACGCGCTGCCCGTGAGAAACCTCAATGCCCCACAAGGTGTGGCGGTAGATACGAAAGGCGACGTCTACGTCACCGACGCCATACGCGCGCGGGTGCTGAAACTGCCTGCGGAATAGCCTAGTGCGCACAAGCCGATGCAAAGGCGCGCACCGCAACCTCTGACGGCGGCGCCCCGCACTGGCGGGAAGGGAGTCACGCCGGCAGTCGGCGCACTCCGAGGTATTGCAGGTAGCCGATCAGAGCCGTGTAGACACCGCTGGCCAGTGTCGCGGCGATACCCGTTGCGGTCAGCGGCAATGCACCCGCGGCCACGATGACGACCGCCGCGACGGTGAAGACGATGTTGGCGATGACGACACCGATCCCGGCGCGACGCAGGTCGGGTGCTGCGGCGAGGCCGAAAACAATGAGCCCATACAGCACAAAGAATGCACCGACGCCGTATTCAGTCAGGGAGCTCAGCCCGGACCACGAGGAGATGGGATCGGCAGCGGCGGCGATAAACAGCCCGGCCAATCCGGTCAGCGTTGCGTCGAGCCGCATGGCGAACCGCAACAGCGAGTCGGTGGAGTCGGCGAAGGGTCGGGTGGACAGTCCATAAACGGCGGTCATGTCGAGAACTCCTTGCGATGTCGGGTCGTACACCTTTGAGCGTGCCGGTCTGGGACTGCCAGATCGACGCGTAGCACTGCCAAGCACTGCCATGCGCAGGTCAACAGAGTGACCTAGGCCACGTATTCCTTGGCTAGCCGAGCTAAGTCTTATTGCCCAGCTCCTCCTCGCGCCGCTTCACGGCGCGCATCGTCGCCGGGCGGTCTTATTGCCCGCTAGCTGGAGACGGCCACCCGGCCGCGCAGATCGGCGGCGATGAGTCGGGCCGCGGCGTTCTGCCAGTTGTGCAGCGAACGTTGCGGCACCTCGGTGACGAACCACTGCCAGGCCTGCCGAGCCGTTGCGTCCAGGCCGGCGGCGGTGGCGTTCTGCGCGTACGCGCGCACGCCCACGACGTAGGGGAAATACAGGGCGTTGTAGTAGCGCCACTGCTCGGTGGTGCCGAAGTCGCCGCCGTCGCGTGGCTTGAGCCGGGCGATGCGGTCCGCCAGCAGCGCCTTGAGCTCGATAGCCCGCTCCAGCGGCTGGTCGGGCGCCCCGCGGGCGGCCAGCCGCTCGTCGATGGCCGGCAGCGCGGTCAGCGGGCTGGCGACCAGCTTGGACAGGTCGCCGTAGTGGCCCAACGCCCGACGGGTGAGCCGGGCGAAGGTGTCTTCGTCGAAGTCGTCGAGCGGATCGGCGGAGACCAGCGGCAGCGCGGATTGCGTGCGCCGCAACGTCTCCCGGTGCGCGCGCAGCAACGGCGATCGCGAGAACACCAGCCGGTCCAGCAGCCCGGCCAGGGGGTCGGCCAGCACCTGCACGGAGGTCGCGATCGCCAAGCTGGTGAACAGCAACACCGTCAGCGCGATCTGCGCGGTGGTCTGCTGGCGGGTCAACGCGATGGCGATCAGCATCTGGCCGCCAAGCAGCAAGACGACCGCGCCAGCACCGGTGAACGAGCGCAGCATGTCGGCGCGCAGCGCCTGGCCCTCGTCGAACGCGTCCCACAGCGCCACCGCCACACCCAGGCCCAGCACGTCGCAACCCGTCGACGCCAACGCCAGCCAGCTGGGCACCACGCCCAGCGGAATGATCAAGATGGCGTTGGCCAGCGCAAAGAACATCGTTGCCGTGATGACCAGCCCGACCACCGGGATCTTCTGCGCCCTACGCCGCAGCGCGGCGATCATTGCGCCCAGCGTCGACACCGAGATCACCACGCACATCACGACGTGGCCGAGCCGCAGCGGCCCGCTCACGGTGCCGGCCAGCGTCGCGCCGACCAGCGTCAGCGCACCGACGGCGCCGACCAGCAACACTTCACCGGTGCGTGCCCGCCCGCCGTCACCTGGCCGGGCCAGCTCGACAAGCACCGCAAACCAGGCCACGCCGGGAACGGCAACCAGGTAGATCTCGACGTGGCCGAGCAGCGCGGATTGCGTGACGAGCCGAACCGCATCCAGGGCCACCGCCGTCGCAAAGCTGCACAGGCCGATCGCCGAGAACGCGAGCACCGGCTTGCGCGGGTCGCGGGCCAACAGATACAGCCCCAGCCACCAACTCAGCGAAAACACCAACGCCGACAGCGCAGCCATGCTTTCAGTGTGGCACGCCGTCAGATGCCGTAGCGGCGGTGTCGCAAGCTGTAATCGCGCAATGCACGCAGGAAATCGACCCGGCGGAATGCGGGCCAGTGCGCTTCGGTGAACCACATCTCCGAGTAGGCGCTTTGCCATAGCAAGAACCCGGACAGCCGCTGCTCCCCCGACGTCCGAATGACCAGGTCGGGGTCAGGCTGCCCGGAGGTGTACAGGTTCTCCGAGATCGCGTCCACGGTGACGGCCTCGACGAGTTCCTCGCCGCTGACTCCGTTGGCGATCTCCTTGGCCAGTAGTGCGCGGACGGCGCCGGCGATTTCCTGGCGGCCGCCGTAGCCGACCGCGACGTTGACGTGAAAGCCCGCGTTTGCCGTGGCCGACGTGCGCTCGACGGCGTCACGCAGCCGTCGCGCGGGCTCCTCGCCGATCAGCTCCAAGTCCCCGACAGTGCGCACGCTCCAGCGGTTGGCGGGCGCGCAGATCTCCTCGACGACATCGGTGATGATTTCGATGAGCGCAGCCAGTTCGGCGGGATCGCGGCGCAGGTTTTCGGTGGAAAGCAAATAGACAGTAGCCATTTCGATGCCCGCCTCTTGGCACCAGCGCAGCATTTCGGCGATCTTGGCCGCGCCCATTCGATACCCGTAACTGACGTCGTCGTATCCGGCGCTGCGTGCCCACCGCCGGTTGCCGTCGCACAACACCGCGATGTGGCGTGGCAGCGCGGGTTTGGAGGCGGCCAGGCCTTGCCGCAGCCGCAACTCGTAAAGCCGGTAGAGCGGTTCCTTGAGGCGCGGCGGGATGATCTCCACAGGGATCCAGATTACTGTGGACGGCAGCGCTCACCGGCGATCCGGCCGTAAAGGCAGGGAGGGATCAAGGAGGGATATTGACCCACGAGGCAAACGTGGCCACCGAGCCTGGCACTTCTGGGCCGGCCAAGGCAGTCGAGCAGGTCGCCGGTCAGGCTTTACAGTCTGCTGCGGACGCGCTGACCAAGCCAAGGGCGCGCGGCTGGATCCATTTGGTGTCGGCGGTCGTCGCCGTCGCCGCCGGCGCTTCGCTGATATCGGTGTCCTGGCCGCTGGCAGGGCTCAAAGCCGGTTTGGCGACCTTCGTCTACACCGGAGCCGTGGTGGGGATGTTCACCGTCAGCGCCGTCTATCACCGAGTCACCTGGAAATCGGCGACCGTCCGGACATGGATGAAACGGCTCGACCATTCGATGATCTTCGTGTTGATCGCCGGCACCTATACGCCGTTCGCGCTGTTGGCGATGCCGCATGACGCGGGGATGCTGGTGCTGTACATCGTGTGGGGCGGCGCGATTGCCGGTGTGCTGCTCAAAATGTGCTGGCCGACCGCGCCGCGTTGGGTCGGTGTGCCGCTCTACCTGTTGCTCGGCTGGGTGGCGGCGTTCTACGTCGCGGCGATCATGCACGCGGCCGGGGTGGCGGCGATGGTGCTGCTGGTCGTCGGCGGCGCGCTGTACAGCATCGGCGGAATCCTTTACGCGCTGCGCTGGCCCGACCCGTGGCCGAGCACCTTCGGCTATCACGAGTTCTTCCACGCCTGCACCGCGGTAGCCGCGATCTGCCACTACATCGCCGTGTGGCTCGCGGTGTTCTACGTCGGCCACCCGGCGTGATCGCTTGAGCTAAAGCTGCGTGACATTCTCGGCCGACCAGTAGGCCTTCATCGCGGTCACCTTGCCGTCGTCACCGAACGCCATCACATCGATCGGCTCGATCAGCATCCGGCTCTCTCCGGCAATCACGGTCAACCGGAACTGGAAAGCCGCCTCATTGCCGGCAACCCGCAGCGTCACCAACTCGCATTCGCGTTCCACGTTCTCGACGGCCGAGTAGAAGCCGTGGATCGCCTGCCGGCCGACTTGGACCTCGCCCCCGACCGGGTCCTCGACGGTGGCGTCGTCGGCGAACAACTCGACCAAGTCGTCCGCGCTGCCCTTGGCGATCAGGCCGATATAGCGGTTGACGGTGTCGGCGATCTGCTCAGGGCTCGGCATGACACGCACGCTACCGTGGCGCACAAGCTTATTGCCCGACTTCTCCTCGGGCCGCTTCACGGCCCGCATCGTCGTCGGGCGCCTATTGCCCGACTTCTCCTCGGGCCGCTTCACGGCCCGCATCGTCGTCGGGCCCAAGCGCCGCCGCCAGATCCTCGGCTGTGGTAACCGGCAGGTCGCAGACCCGGCCGCGGCAGACATACGCAGCATCAGCACCGGCTACTCGGTCGCGGCCGACCAGCAGCTCCGACGACCCCGCTGCGCCGCCGACCACAATCGCCCCGCCGGGCGCGAGTCTGCGCGCGTCGGCCAGCAGCGGCGATCCCGTCGGGTCACAGGCCACCGCGATCTGCAACGGCCCGCGCACCGCGGATTCGGCGACCGCCAGCCAATGGCCGGCCGAGCGCGGAGCCCGGGCCAGTAGCGGGGAGCGTGCCTGCAGCGTGTCGGCCGCCGCCTGCCGGTAGCGGTCGGCTCGTTCCGCGCCGACCACATGCGCCGCGGTCAGCAGCGCTTCGGCGATCGAGGACGCGCCCGACGGCGTCGCACCGTCCAGCGGGTCGGCGGGCCGCAACAACAGCCGCTCGGCATCGTCGGCACTGTCGAACCAGCGGCCAGGCCGGTCGCGATCGGCGAAGTGCGCCAACGCAATATCGAGCAGGTCGGCGGCCGTCGTCAGCCCGGCATCGTCGGCGGTCAACTGGTAGAGCGTCAGCAGCCCGGTGGCCAGCATGGCGTGATCTTCCAGGATCGCGGCGCTCTCACCGACCCGCCCGCCCAGGCTGGCCCGGCGCAGCCGGCCATCCACCACGTGCAGCCCGACCAGCGCGGTCGCGCATCGCGCTGCGGCGTAGGCCAACTCGGGCGCGGCCAACGCCACACTGGCCTCGGCCAGCGCGGTGATCGCCAATCCGTTCCAGGCGGTGACGACCTTGTCGTCGCGTCCCGGCTGCGGCCGGGTGAGCCGGGCGGCCAGCAGGGCGGTCCGGATCCGGTCGAACCGGCCCGAGTCGTCGGGATCGCTCGGCAACTGCAGCACCGATGCGCCGGCTTCGAAAGTGCCCGCCTCGGTGACTCCGAAAACCGAAGCGGCCCAGCGGCCGTCGTCGCTCCCGAGCACTTCTGTCAGTAGCGTGGGCGTCCAGACGTAGGTCGAACCCTCCCGGCCGTCGGCGTCGGCGTCCAGCGACGAGGTGAACATGTCGGCCTCGGCCAACTCGTCGAGCAGGAAACGTGCGGTCTCGCCGGCGACCCGGCGCGCCAACTCATCCCCGGTTCGGCGGGCCCAATGCGCGTAGGCACGCAGCAGCAGCGCGTTGTCGTAGAGCATTTTCTCGAAATGCGGTACCACCCAGGCGTTGTCGACGCTGTAGCGGGCGAACCCGCCGGCCAGCTGGTCGTAGATTCCGCCACGGGCCATCGCGGTGCCGGTGCGCCGAACCGCATCCAGCGCGCCCGATGAGCCGGTCCGCTCATAGTTCCGTAGCAGCGCTTCGAGCAACGCCGACGGCGGGAATTTCGGTGCGCCGCCGAAACCGCCGTGCACGGTGTCCTCGTCGCGCAGAACGCCCGCGACGGCGTCATTGCAGAGCGACGCGACCACCTCCGGGCCGCCGGAGGGCTGCCCCGGAGGTGCCCCAGCCATCGATCGCAATTCGCTTGCGATGTGATCGGAGGCCTGCTCGACCTCGTCACGGCGATCACGCCAGGTGCTGCCTACCGCCGAAAGCAGTTGCAGGAAGCTGGCTTTGGGATAGTAAGTGCCGCAGAAGAAGGGGCGCCCGTCGGGCGTCAGGAAACATGTCATGGGCCAGCCGCCCTGCCCAGTCAGCGCAATGGTGGCGTTCATGTAGACGGCGTCGATGTCGGGCCGCTCCTCCCGGTCGACTTTGACGCACACGAACCCCGCGTTCATCGCTGCGGCCACCTCGTCGTCTTCGAACGACTCGTGGGCCATGACGTGACACCAGTGGCATGCGGCGTAGCCGACTGACAGCAGGATCGGCAGGTCGCGTTCGGCGGCCTCGGCCAGCGCCTGCGGCGACCATTGCCGCCAATGCACCGGGTTGTCAGCGTGCTGGCGAAGGTAGGGACTGGCCGCCCCGGCGAGCATGTTCTCCCCGGAAGATTCAGACGGGCTCATGTGGCGATCGATCGTCGGCTTCCCCCTTGGTCGGCTGATCGGCGCCGATCGTCCCGTCGTCGACGGCCTGGTCCGGGCCCGGGTTCTGCGGGTCGAAGGAATCGGGCAGGTTCCGTAGGTGCCGGTTCATCGAGCGCACCAAAAACACCGTGGCGATGAGCAGCAGCACCACCACCAGTAACCCGAACGGGCTGGCTTTGCCGAAATCCGGTCCGCTGTTGTGCGGCGCGCCGTCAGCGTGCAAGTCGGCCAGCACCCGGATGGCGGCAAGCGCAAGCTGGTTCACTGCTCCGCCTCGAGTCCGGCGAACAGATCGTTCTCGGGAAGATGCACCGGAATACGTGAGCGCGCCAGCTCGAACTCTTCGGTGGGCCACAGCCGCTGCTGCCATGCGATCGGGGCCGCGAAGAAATCCCCTTTGGGATCGATCTGGGTGGCGTGGGCCCTCAGCGCGTCGTCACGTTGACTGAAATACGCCGAGCACTCGATGCGGGTGGTCACCCGGTCGGCGTGGACATCGTGCGCGGGATCCCAGTGCTTCAACCACTTCTCGAACGGCCCGGTCTGGCCGCGCTTGGCGAACTCGTCCTGCAGCATCTGCATCCGCTGCCGCAGGAAGCCGTGGTTGTAGTACAGCTTGGGCACCGTCCACACCGGGCCCGCGTCCGCGAACCGCCGATAGTCACCGGCCGCTTCGTATGCGGCGACCGACACCTGATGGCAGCGGATGTGGTCGGGGTGCGGGTAGCCGCCGTTCTCGTCGTAGGTCGTCATCACGTGCGGGCGGAACTCACGCACCACCCGCACCAGCGCCTCGGTGGACACCTCCAGCGGGGTCAGCGCAAAGCAGTCCTCGGGCAGCGGCGGCGGCGGGTCCCCCTTCGGCAGCCCGGAGTCGACGAAGCCCAGCCAGGTGTGCTCGACGCCGAGGATTTCGGCTGCCTTGGCCATCTCGTCGCGGCGGATGTCGGCGATGCGTCCGTGCACTTCGGGCAGGTCCATCGCCGGGTTGAGGATTTCGCCGCGCTCGCCTCCGGTGAGGGTCACCACCAGCATGCGGTGGCCCTCGTCCGCGTAGCGGGCGAGGGTGGCAGCGCCCTTGCTGGACTCGTCGTCCGGGTGGGCGTGCACCGCCATCAAACGCAGTTCGCTCACGTGCTCCCTGTCCCGCGTGCTGTTCTTTGTTCGTCGACCTGATTTAAGGCTCTATAGTTCCAGTCCTAATAGTTTCATCCCGGGTGCCGGGGCCCGAAACCTGATCACCTGGCACGTACCGCGAGACACATGACCGAAGGTTCACTGCAGCAGCCGCAGGCCCGCTACGGGCGGGGCGGGTTGCCCCGCGCATCGCGAAGTCGGGTCGTCATTGCCCTGGCTGTGCTGGGTCTCGCCGCCGGGATCGTCGTCGCCGTCATCGGCTATCAACGGCTGGGCCGCAGCGATGTCCGGGGCACGCTGGCCGGCTATCGGCTGATCGACCAGGAGACGGTATCGGTAACGATCAGCGTGACGCGATCGGATCCGTCGCGGCCGGTTGACTGCATCGTGCGGGTGCGCGCGAAAGACGGCAGTGAGACGGGTCGGCGTGAGGTGCTGGTTCCCCCGGCGTCCGAGACAACGGTGCAGGTGACGACCATCGTCAAGTCCAGCAAGCCGCCGGCGATGGGCGACGTTTACGGCTGCGGCACCGACGTGCCGGGCTACCTGCGCGCTCCCTGACCGCGCGGGATGCTTGCAACCTCTGGCAAACGCTCAACTGCGAAAATGTATTCGGCGTCCGCAGCGGCGGTGGTAAGGTGTTCGGACGCACGGTTCCAGCTGGGACCGTGTATTGCTGCATTAGCGGCCATGTGCGCCGCGCAGGGGGTCCGCCCGATTACTGGGGTCGGCAGGACACGCGGTGGAACCGCCCGGCAGCAAGACGGACAACCTAACGACGCGGATGCCGCGGAACCGACGCAAGGAGCACGACGAGATGATGGACACTCAGGTGACCTGGTTGACCCAGGAATCACATGATCGACTCAAGGCTGAGCTCGATCAGTTGATCGCGAACCGTCCGGTCATCGCCGAGGAAATCAACGACCGCCGCGAGGAGGGGGACCTGCGCGAGAACGGCGGATACCACGCCGCTCGCGAGGAGCAGGGCCAGCAGGAGGCCCGCATCCGTCAACTGCAGGACCTGCTGAACAACGCGAAGGTCGGTGAGGCTCCCGAGCAGTCCGGCGTGGCACTACCCGGTTCGGTGGTCAAGGTCTACTACGACGGCGACAAGTCCGACAGCGAGACGTTCCTGATCGCCACCCGCCAGGAAGGCGTCAACGACGGCAAGCTTGAGGTTTATTCGCCCAATTCACCGCTGGGTGGTGCCTTGATCGACGCCAAGGTGGGCGAGACCCGCAGCTACACCGTGCCCAACGGCAACACCGTGAAGGTCACGTTGATCAGCGCGGAGCCGTACCACGCCTGATTAGGGCACCGGTCGGAAATATAGAGCGAGATCAAATCGGCTGATGGCGCGCATCGCCGAGGATTTGGTCTTGCTGTTGCTCGACAACGCCTCGGCGCAGCCAACATTGGACCGGGCGCGCCACGGGCGCGTCGTCAGCGCTGCAGTGTTGCTGGACCTGGCGCACGCCTGCCGGATCCGGCCGGCGGTCGACAGCGAACCGGTGGAAGCGGGACGGCTGGTCGTGCTGAGCGGGCCGGATCCGGCCGATCCGGTGATGGCACCGGCGCTGAACCTGCTGCTGCGTCGTCCGATCACTCCGGCCGCGGCGATTGCCAAGCTGCGACGCGGCATTCCGGCGGCGGTGCTGTGGCAGCTGGAGCGCAGCGGTCAGATACAGCAGGTTCGCCTGCAGACCAAGGGAATTCGGCGTCCACGGGCGTGGCCGTTGGTCGATCGCACCCGGGTGACTCAGATTCGTGCGGCGATGATGTCCGCGCTGTTCGACGACAACAAGCCGGACCCGGCGACGGCGACCGTGATCTCGCTGCTGTACACGATCGCTGGGCTGGGTGCGGTTCTGAGCCTCAACGACCGCGGTTGGGAGTGGGTGCTGAGCCGGGCGGGTGATATCGCCAGCGGTAGTTGGGTGCGCGAGTCTGAACCGGAACTGGCCGAAGTCAACTTGGCTGTGACAACAGCAGCCATCCGTGATGCGTTGAAATACCCTCCACCCGGATGAGCGGCGACTAGCGCAGCGCCTGGTCGAGATCGGCTATCAGGTCGGCGATGTCCTCGATGCCCACCGATAGCCGCACCAGATCGTCAGGCACCTCCAACTGGGAACCCGCGGTCGATGCATGGGTCATCGCACCGGGACGCTCGATCAGCGACTCCACTCCACCGAGCGACTCGGCCAGGATGAACACTTTGGTGTTGGCGCACAGCGCCTCGGCGGCGCTGCGTCCGCCCCGCATCCGCACCGACACCATGCCGCCGAAATCGTGCATCTGCCGCGCCGCGATCTGGTGGCCGGGATGAGTGGGCAGACCCGGATACAACACCCCGCTCACCGATGGCTGCCCGGCGAGGAATTCCGCTATCGCGGCGGCGTTTTCGCTGTGCCGCTGCATGCGCAGCACCAGCGTCTTGAGGCCGCGCATGGTCAGGTAGGCGTCGAACGGTCCCGGCACCGCGCCGGCCCCATTCTGCAAGAACGCGAACGCCGCGTCCAACTCCTCGTCGTTGGTGATCAGGGCGCCGCCCACCACATCGGAGTGGCCGCCGATGTACTTGGTGGTCGAGTGCAACACGATGTCGGCGCCGAGCGTCAACGGCTGCTGCAGCGCCGGTGACGCAAACGTGTTGTCCACCAACACTTTCGCAGAGTGCTCGGTGCCAAGCTCGGCGATGGCCGCGATATCGGCGATGGACAGCAGCGGGTTGGTGGGTGTTTCCACCCAGATCAACCGGGTGCGCGGGGTGACCGCCGCACGGACCGCGTCGAGATCGGACAGCGCGACCGGGGTGTGCTGCACACCCCACCCGGTGAACACCTTGTCGATCAGCCGGAACGTCCCGCCGTAGGCGTCGTCGGGAATCACCACGTGGTCTCCGGGGCGCAGCACCGCCCGCAGCGCACAGTCGCTGGCCGCCATTCCGGAACCGAACGCCCGGCCGAACCTACCGGCCTCGACGGCGGCCAACGCGGTCTCCAGCGCGGCCCGGGTCGGGTTGCCGGTGCGCGCGTACTCGAATCCACTGCGCAGACCACCGACCCCGTCCTGGGCGAAGGTGCTGCTGGCGTAGATCGGCGCGTTGACCGCGCCGGTCAACGGATCAGGTCGGTAGCCGGCATGGATGGCCTTGGTGGCGAGCCCGGCGGTTTCGAAATGCTCGTTGTCGCCTGCGGGTGCGCTGCGCTGGTTGCTCATCGACGATCAGCCTAGCCATCACGATCATGCCGGCCGGGCGCGATGCCAAGCCCATTGGGCGCCAACGTGATGGCGGCGGCTACCCCAGCTCGAATTCGGACGTCGCGTCGGGCGCCGTCTGCTCGAGGGGCAGGCACACCGTCGCCATGATCCTGTCAGCCAGCGTCTGGCGCTTGGCGGTCCACAGCGGAAACAGGTAGCCGAGGTAGAAGATGACGCCATCGACGGTGTGGGTGATCTGGCGCAGCACGGACAATCCAAAACCGATCGGTTGCCCGGTGTTTTCGCTGACGACTTTGAACTTCAGCACCGACTTACCGATGCTCGATCCGGTGGTGCCCTGACGGTAGCCGTAGTTCCAGACCAAATAGGCGAACCCCACCAGCACTGCCCCCCACATCACCGTCACACCCACCGTGGAGTACCCGATGGAGCAGATCTGGTCGACGTCGTACTGCGTGATGTCGGTCAGACATGCGGTGTCGACCGAATTCTGCAGGATCAGCCAGCCGGCGCCGAGGATGACCGCGAACGGCAGGTTGTCGATCAGGTATGCCCCAACCCGAGTCAACCACGGCGTATAGGCCGCCTTCGGCAGACTGCGAATTGCCGGCCCGGGCGGCGGCGGCGCGTACCCGCCGGCGGACGGCGGCGGCGGCGGGTACTCGCCACCACGCGGCGGAGGCGGCGGGAACGGTTGGTCGGTCATGGACGGCTTTCCCTCTGCGCAGGATTTGCTGGACTGGGCTGCATTACGGTACCCGAGAACCGGGGCGACCGGGCTGCCGCCAGGAACGCTTCGGCGGGCCGCGATGTGTGGCGGCCGTCGACCGCCGTCGCCGAGCCACGCCACGGGCGCAGTGGTTTGCTACCCGAAGTAATTTGCCTGTCGGCCGTCCCGCTACTTGCGTCGCGAGCCATCGGAGAGGAAACCCAACAAGTCATACCGGGTGATGACCCCCACGGGCTTGCCCTCCTCGACCACCATGACGGCGTCCAAGTCCCGCAGCGCCTTGGCCAGCGAGCTGACCAGATCGCCGGCTCCGATGATCGGCAGCGGCGGACTCATGTGCATCCCGACGGCGTCGGCCAGGTTGGCGCGGCCCTCGAAGACGGCGGAAAGCAGTTCGCGCTCAGACACACTGCCGGCCACCTCGCCGGCCATCACCGGCGGCTCGGCGCCGACGACGGGCATCTGGGACACCCCGTATTCGCGCAGGATGCCGATCGCGTCGCGGACCGTCTCCGACGGGTGGGTGTGCACCAGGTCGGGCAGCACGCCGGTTTTCCCGCGCAGCACATCCCCTACCGTCGACTGTTGGATCGAGCCGTCCAGCCTGGTGCGCAGGAACCCGTACGACGACATCCAGGCGTCGTTGAAAATCTTCGACATGTAGCCGCGACCGCCATCGGGCAGCAACACCACGACCAGTGCGTCGGGCCCGGCTTGCTCAGCCACCTTCAGCGCGGCCACCACCGCCATCCCGCAGGAGCCGCCGACGAGCATGGCCTCCTCGCGGGCCAGCCTTCTGGTCATGTTGAACGAATCGGAGTCGGACACCGCGATGATCTCGTCGGGGACGCTGCGGTCGTAGGCCGCCGGCCAGAAGTCCTCCCCTACCCCTTCGACGAGATACGGCCGGCCGGTGCCGCCGGAGTACACCGAACCTTCCGGATCGGCGCCGATGACGCGGACGCCCCCACCCGAGACCTCCTTGAGGTAGCGACCGGCGCCGGTGATCGTCCCGCCGGTCCCGATGCCGGCAACGAAATGGGTGACCTGGCCGTCGGTGTCGGCCCAGATCTCCGGGCCGGTGGTCTCGTAGTGGCTGGCCGGGCCCTGCGGATTGGAATACTGATCGGGCTTCCAAGCACCGTCGATTTCGGTGACCAGCCGATCGGACACGCTGTAGTAGCTGTCCGGATGGTCGGGCGGTACCGCCGTCGGGCATACCACCACTTCAGCGCCGTAGGCGCGCAACACGTTCCGCTTGTCCTCGCTGACCTTGTCGGGGCAGACGAACACGCAACGGTAGCCGCGATACTGGGCGACCAGAGCCAATCCGACGCCGGTGTTTCCGGAGGTGGGCTCGACGATGGTGCCGCCCGGCTTCAGCTGGCCACTGGCCTCGGCGGCGTCGATCATCTTCACCGCGATCCGGTCCTTGCTGCTCAGGCCCGGGTTGAGGTACTCGACCTTGGCCACGACCCTGCCGGACCCCGGCGGCACGACCGAGTTCAGCTGAACTAGTGGAGTATTGCCGATGAGTTCACTGATGTGGCGCGCGATCCGCATGCGTTCATGGTCTCAGGTGCTGCGACGCCGCGCGCGAGCACGCCCGGCAACGGTGCGGGCCGGGCACCGGTCCGAGGTGGGGGCGAGCCGGGCAATCGGCACTAGCCGGTGGCTTCGCGGATGTACTCGCCGATCTGCCGCAGCGAGCGCGTCGCCTCGGGCACCACCGGTGCCGCCAATTGGAAGTCATGCATCTGGCCGCGCCAGACCCGGACCTCGGTCGGCACGCCGGCCGCCGCCAGCCGGCGGGCGGCCAAACGCGCGTCGTGCAGCAACACCTCGGATCCGGACACGTGGATCAACGTCCGGGGCAGGCCGGGCTCGATGTGGTCAAGCGGCTCATAGAGCTGCTCGGGCTTTCCGTCGACGACGCGCTTGGCCGCGGCCCTGGCGACCAGCGCGATCAATGCATCGAACGCCTTCGATCCAAACATCGCATCGGTCTTGATGTTGGGGTGCGCCTGCTTGGGCTCCTTGGCCAGCTGCAGCAACGGCGAGATCGCCACCAGCGCAGCCGGTTCCTCGTGGAGCTGCTGCAGCCGTTGCGCCAGTGCAAGAGCGAGATAACCGCCGGCCGAGTCGCCGGCCAGCACGATCTGCTCCGGCTGGTATCCGCGCAGCCGCAGCCAACGGTAGGCATCGTGGCAGTCGTCCAGCGCCATACCGACCGAATGCTTCGGGATCAGCCGATAGTTGACCACCAGTACCGGCGAGTCGGCGTACTTCGACAATGCGTTGACGATTCTGCTGTGCGAGTTGACCCCGCAGGTCAAAAACGCGCCGCCGTGCAGGTAGAGCACCACACGTCGCTTGCCGTCGGCCGGTAACACGCCGGGCGCGCGCACCAGCTGCGCGGTGGCGTGCGGAAACTCGACCGTCGCTCGAATGGTTCCTGGGGCGGGAAGCAACACCCGGGACGCGAAGTCGACGAGACCGAACGGCCACGGCATATGCGGGATATAGCTGCACACCGCCAACGCGGGCCGGATGGTCAGACGACATGCCAGCGACGCGACCATTCCGGGAAGGCTGGGGCCGCTCTCGACGACCTCGACGGGTGCGCCATCGCTGACTGGAAACCTGTATGCCCGCAACGCATCACGGGCGCGAATTGCGTTACGGGGCGAGCCCGAAACCTTGCTAGGTGCGGTCATGCTCAACACTTCCTACGTCGTTGTAGTCAGTCGACGAAGTAGCGGAGCATCAGGTTCAGCTGCTAGCCCAGTGGGCGTAGCCAGCCTAGCACTCAGCCAACCTCGCAAACTTAGCTTGACACCTCTGAGAAGTTCAACAATCAAAGAGTCTGATTCGATACCGGAATTGATCCGTCCCGTAATCGTGTCGACCCTCCGCTCCCTGGACCCCGGCCGCGGGCGACATAAACTGATCACGTGGTACTACGCGCGCCGCGAGGCTCTATGGTTGCGCTGGCCGCCGCGGGCGCGCTGGCGTCGACCGGCACGGCCTACTTAGGCGCCCGCAACCTGCTGATCGGCCAGGCCGAGAAAGCGCGCAGCGTCATCCCGAAATCGTGGGACGTTCCGCCCCGGGCGGACGGCGTCTACGCCCCGGATGGCGGTCCCGTGCAGCGCTGGGAACGCGGGACGCCCTTCGACCTGCACCTGATGATTTTCGGCGACTCGACGGCAACCGGGTATGGCTGTCGCACCACGGAGGAAGTTCCCGGTGTGCTGATCGCGCGCGGACTCGCTGACCACAGCGGCAAATGCATCCGGTTGAGCACCAAAGCGATCGTCGGAGCCACATCGAAGGGCTTGTCCGGCCAGGTCGACGCGATGTTTGTGGCCGGTCCGCCGCCGGACGCGGCGGTGATCTTGATCGGCGCCAACGACGTCACCGCAGTCAACGGCATCGGCGCCTCCGCACGGCGGCTCGGCGCAGCGGTGCGGCGGCTGTGCGCCAGCGGCGCGGTTGTCGTCGTCGCCACCTGCCCCGATTTCGGGGTGGTCACGGCCATCCCACAGCCGCTGCGGTGGACGGTACGCACCCGGGGTCTGCGGCTGGCCCGCGCCCAGTCCGCTGCGGTCAGGGCGGCGGGTGGGGTGCCGGTGCCGCTGGCCTCATTGCTCAGCGCAGAGTTTCGGCATGCACCCGAATTGATGCTGTCCGAAGATCAGTTTCATCCGTCGGCGGCCGGATATGCGCTCGCCGCGAGCCAGCTGCTGCCGGCGCTGTGTAATGCGCTCGGCGAATGGGCCGGCGAGCCGGCTCTGCTGTCGGCAGCCGCCACCGAGGCCGGTTCCGGCTCTCCGACTCTCGCGCTGATCTCGCGGCTGTGGCGACGGCCCACGACCGGTGTGCCGGCACCCCTCGTCGTACCTGCCTCCGGCTAGATCCGATCCCCGAGCTAGAACTGATTGCCCGGCTCTCCCCCGCAAGCGGGTGGGGGTACCCCCAGCCGCGCAGCGGCGAGGGGCGTGCCCCACCTCAGGCCGCTACGCGGCCCGCGTCGTCACCGGGCTAGATTCGGGTCCAGACCACACCCCACCGGAGGAAGCCGTCATGCCCGAAGCCGTCATCGTCTCAACCGCCCGTTCGCCGATCGGCCGCGCCATGAAAGGGTCGCTGGTCAGCATGCGGCCCGACGACCTGGCGGCGCAGATGGTGCGGGCCGCATTGGACAAGGTTCCCGCGCTGAACCCGCACCAAATCGAGGACCTGATCTTGGGCTGCGGCCTGCCGGGCGGTGAGCAGGGCTTCAACATGGCCCGCGTCGTGGCCGTCGAACTCGGCTACGACTTCCTGCCCGGCACCACCGTCAACCGATACTGCTCGTCGTCGCTGCAGACCATCCGGATGGCCTTCCACGCGATCAAGGCCGGTGAGGGCGACGCCTTCATCTCCGCCGGCGTGGAGACGGTTTCCCGGTTCGCCAAGGGCAACTCGGACTCCTGGCCGGATACCAAGAACCCGGTGTTCGACGAGGCCCAGCAGCGCACGGTCGAAGCGGCCGAGGGCGCCGACGACTGGCACGATCCCCGCAAAGATGAGGCACTGCCCGATATCTACATCGCGATGGGTCAAACCGCCGAAAACGTCGCCATACTCACCGGAGTCAGCCGAGAAGACCAGGACCACTGGGGGGTGCGCAGCCAGAACCGGGCCGAGGAAGCGATCAAGAGCGGGTTCTTCGAGCGCGAGATCGAACCGGTCACCCTCCCCGACGGCACCACGGTCAGCACCGATGACGGTCCGCGACCGGGAACCACCTACGAGAAGGTCAGCGAGCTCAAACCGGTGTTCCGACCCAACGGCACCGTGACCGCGGGTAATGCCTGCCCACTCAACGACGGCGCCGCCGCGGTGGTGATCACCAGCGACACCAAGGCCAAAGAACTCGGCCTAACTCCACTGGCGCGCATCGTGGCCACCGGGGTGAGCGGCCTGTCCCCGGAGATCATGGGCCTCGGACCGATCGAGGCGAGCAAGAAGGCGCTGGCGAATGCGGGGTTGTCGATCAAAGACATCGATCTGTTCGAGATCAACGAGGCCTTCGCGGTGCAAGTGCTCGGCTCCGCCCGCGAACTGGGCATCGACGAGGACAAGCTGAACGTGTCGGGCGGAGCGATCGCTCTGGGCCACCCGTTCGGCATGACCGGCGCCAGGATCGCGACCACGCTGCTGAACAACCTGACCACCGACGACAAGACGTTCGGCCTGGAGACCATGTGCGTCGGCGGCGGCCAGGGCATGGCGATGGTGATCGAGCGGCTCGGCTAAACCCCGCACGGCTAAACCCCGCGCACGAAAAAGCCGGCACGTGACCCCGTGCCGGCTTTTTCCGGTCGCTAGTCGTTCTGTAGGTAACTGAGCAGGCGCAGGATCTCGATGTAGAGCCAGACCAGCGTCACGGTCAGGCCCAACGCGATACCCCAGGCCGCCTTCTCGGGAGCCCCGGCGCGGATCATCTGGTCGGCAGCGTCGAAGTCGATGAGGAAGCTGAACGCGGCCAAACCGATGCAGACCAGCGAGAAGATGATGGCCAACGGACCACCGCTGCGCAGCCCCAGCCCCTCGCCGTGGCCGACGCCGAACATCCCCAGCACCAGGTTGCCGAGCATGAGGACCACTACACCGAAGAGGCCGGCGACGATCATCCGGGTGAACTTCGGGGTGACCCGGATGGCGCCGGTTTTGTAGACCACGAGCATCCCTACGAAAACGCCGAGAGTGCCCAGGATCGCCTGTCCGATCAACACACCGGCATTTGTGGTCGACACCGAGAAGTGGGCGAGCAGGAAGGAGATGGCTCCCAGGAACAGCCCCTCCAAGGCCGCGTACGTCAGCACGATCGCGGGGCTGTCCTGCTTGCGCCCGAAGGTGGCGATCAGCACCAGCGCCAGCCCACCGAAAGCACCGATGAAGGTGAACGGGCCGGCCAGCGCGAGGTTGGCCTCCACCATGAAGTAGGAGACGACAGCCACCGCCGAGAGCACAGCCAGGGTGATCCCGGTCTTGGTGACGACGTCGTCAATGGTCAGCGGCCGGGCAACGCCTGCCCGCTGGTCGACATACGGAGCATAGGGGTCCGCCTCATGCCCATATTGGGTCGCGGCGCCCGCGACGCCAGTCCCGAACTGCGCATATCCGCCCCGCTGCTTGGGCAGCGAGCGAAATACCGGGTTACTAGTCTCCCGCACCGTCGGATCCTCTCTTGAGCTGTGACTTCGAGCTGCGTGAACAACTGATCAACGAACCGTAGTCCAGCCGTGTTCCCGGCGGAGGCTTTACTCGGTGACGGCTGGACCTACTCTAGATAAACCTTACCCGCGAGCGCTCCGATGCGGGTAACGATCTAGATTGCTGGTCAAGTCCTGACCAGCAATGAACCGGCATTCATCGAGGGGAGACGACACGCGTGACCGACGAATCCGACGATATTTTGAGCCGCGTCGAAGATGGTGTCGGTTTTGTGACGCTCAATCGCCCCAAGGCGATCAACTCGCTGAACCAGGGCATGGTCGACGAGCTGAGCACGGTTCTTGCCGGATGGGAGCAGGACGCGACAGTCGGTGTGGTGGTGCTTTCCGGCGCCGGGGAGCGCGGCCTGTGTGCCGGCGGGGACGTGGTGGCGATCTATCACAGCGCCCGCGCCGACGGGGTCGCGGCGCGGCGGTTCTGGCGCGACGAGTACCTGCTCAACGCTCAGATCGGCCGTTTCCCGAAGGCTTACGTGTCGTTGATGGACGGCATCGTGATGGGCGGGGGTGTGGGTGTGGGCGCACACGCGAACACCCGGGTGGTGACCGACACGTCCAAGATCGCCATGCCCGAGGTGGGTATTGGCTTCATCCCCGACGTCGGCGGCGCTTATCTGCTGTCGCGCGCGCCGGGGTCGCTGGGTTTGCACGCCGCACTCACCGGTGCGCCGTTCTTCGGCGCCGACGCCATCGCACTGGGATTCGCCGATCACTTTGTTCCGCACGACAAACTCGACGCATTCAGCCACGCCATCGTCGCCGACGGCGTCGAGCGGGCTCTGGCCGCCCATGCCATCGAACCAGCGCCGAGTAGCCTTATTTCGCAACGTGATTGGATCGACCAGTGCTATGCCGGTGACACCGTTGCCGACATCGTCGCCGCACTGCGTGGCCATGACGCCGGGCCCGCCAACGACGCTGCTAACCTAATCGCCACCCGCTCCCCCATCGCGCTGTCGGTGACGCTGGAGGCGGTGCGCCGTGCCGCCAAGATGGACACGCTGGAAGATGTTCTGACCCAGGACTATCGGGTGTCGTGCGCGTCGCTGCGTTCAGATGATCTGGTGGAGGGCATCCGGGCTCAGCTGGTCGACAAGGATCGCAATCCGAAGTGGTCGCCGGCATCGCTGGGGCAGGTGACCGCGGCCGACGTCGACGCATACTTCGCACCGGTCGACGACGATCTGAAGTTTTAGAAGGGCAGCTCCAGTGACTGAAAAGGCGTATGAAACCATCCTGGTCGAACGCGACGAGCGGGTCGGCACCATCACGCTGAACCGGCCGCAGGCGCTGAATGCGCTCAACAGCCAGGTGATGCATGAAGTCACCAGCGCTGCAGCGGAATTCGACGCCGATTCGGGCATCGGCGCGATCATCATCACCGGTTCGGCGAAAGCATTCGCCGCCGGCGCCGACATCAAGGAAATGTCGCACCTGGCGTTCGCCGACGTCTTCGACGGCGACTTCTTCGCGCCCTGGGCCAAGCTGGCCGCCGTCCGCACGCCGACGATCGCCGCGGTGGCCGGACACGCGCTGGGCGGTGGCTGCGAACTGGCGATGATGTGCGACCTGCTGATCGCAGCCGACACAGCGAAATTCGGCCAACCGGAGATCAAACTCGGCGTGCTGCCCGGCATGGGCGGTTCGCAGCGGCTGACCCGGGCGATCGGCAAAGCCAAGGCCATGGACCTGGTTCTGACCGGCCGCACCATCGACGCCGCCGAGGCCGAGCGCAGCGGCCTGGTGTCGCGGGTAGTGCCCGCCGACGATTTGCTCACCGAGGCAAAAGCCGTCGCTACCACGATTTCGCAGATGTCGCGGTCGGCGGCCCGGATGGCCAAGGAGGCGGTCAACCGCGCCTTCGAGTCCACGTTGGCCGAGGGGCTGCTCTACGAACGTCGACTGTTCCATTCGGCATTCGCCACCGACGACCAGTCCGAAGGGATGGCGGCATTCATCGAAAAACGGCCTGCCAACTTCACCCATCGCTGAGAATGCTGTGATGAGCGAGCCGGCCGGCGGGCCCAGCGGCGCAGCGGACGTAGCCGAGCCACCACCGGCCGCCCCCGTGGCCGGCAAGAAACCGTGGTGGATTCGGCACTACACCTTCACCGGCACCGCGGTCGGCTTGGTGTTCCTGTGGTTTTCGATGACGCCGTCGCTGTTGCCACGCGGGCCGCTGTTTCAGGGTTTGGTCAGCGGCCTGTCCGGGGCGACCGGGTATGCCCTCGGGGTTTTCGGGGTATGGCTGGTCCGCTACATGCGGTCACAAGACTCCAGCCCACCAGCACCGCGCCGGGCGTGGCTGGTCCTGCTCGTCGCCGGTGCGGTCGGCATAGTCGCGATGGTGATTTCGTTTCACGTCTGGCAGGACCGGGTGCGCGATTTGATGGGAGTTGCGCACCTGAAATGGTTCGACTACCCACTGTCCGCCGCGCTGTCGTTGATCGTACTGTTCGCAGTGGTCGAGATCGGCCAGCTCATCCGACGATTGATCCGATTCCTGGATCTCCGACTGGATCGCTTTGTGCCGCCGCGGGTTTCAGCCGTCGTCGTGGTGTTCTTGTTGGTGGCGTTGACGATCGCGTTGCTCAACGGCGTGGTGGTGAAATTCGCGATGCGGACACTGAACAACACATTCGAGACGGTCAACAACGAAATGAATCCCGACACCGCCGCGCCGAAGACGCCGCTGCGTTCCGGCGGGCCGCAGTCGCTGGTGTCCTGGGAATCGCTGGGACATCAGGGCCGCATCTTCGTCGAGGGCGGGCCCACCGTCGCCCAGCTCACCGCTTTCAACGGCGCCCCGGCAACCGAACCGATCCGCGCCTACGCCGGACTGGAATCCGCCGACGGCCTCACCGCCACCGCGGAGGAGGCCGCGCGGGAGTTGCAGCGCACCGGCGGACTGCGCCGCGCCGTCGTCGCGGTCGGAACCACCACCGGCACCGGCTGGATCAACGAGGCGGAAGCCGATGCGCTCGAGTACATGTACAACGGCAACACCGCGATCGTGAGCATGCAGTACTCGTTCCTGCCCAGCTGGCTGTCGTTTCTGGTGGACAAACAGAACGCCCGCCACGCCGGCCAGGCGCTGTTCGAGGCGGTGGACCGGCTGGTGCGCGAGCTGCCGGAAGCACAGCGCCCCAAGCTTGTCGTGTTCGGCGAAAGCCTGGGTTCATTCGGCGGCGAAGCGCCGTTCATGAGCCTGAACAATGTGCTGGCCCGCTCCGACGGTGCGCTGTTTTCCGGGCCGACCTTCCAGAACACCATCTGGACCGACCTCACCAAGACCCGCGATCGCGGCTCGCCGGAATGGCTGCCGATCTACGACGACGGAGGCAACGTGCGGTTCGTAGCCCGTCCGGACACCCTGGGTCGCCCGGACGCGACGTGGCATCACCCGCGGGTGGTCTATCTGCAACACGCATCCGACCCCATTGCGTGGTGGAATCCCGACTTGCTGTTCCGCAAACCCGACTGGTTACGCGAAAAACGTGGCTACGACGTGCTTCCCGAGACCGCGTGGATCCCGGTGGTGACGTTTTTGCAGGTGTCGGCCGACATGGCGGTGGCCGTCGACGTACCGCAGGGGCACGGTCATGTCTACGTCGCCGACGTGGCCAACGGCTGGGCGGCGGTGCTGGAGCCGCCGGGGTGGACGCCGGCCAAGACCGAGAAACTGCGCCCGCTGCTGCACGCCAGCGACACCTGACGTTCGGCGAGTAGTCGCTGGGTGTGGGACGGGTGTCGGATGTCTGAAAGACGTTACGCCTTGATGAATTCTTATCGAATCGACCCGTTACGTGGAAACATCAGTAATTCGGGGCCCGATTAAGGAATGTTATTCGGGACACGGTGAAGGGAGTGAGCTATGACTTGGACACGGTCATCAGGAGTCCGCAGCAGCATCACGAAAATCGCGGTGGCGGGGGTGCTAATCGGCATACCCGTGGCCGCTGTCAGTTTTCCGGCGTGTGCGACGCCCGATCTCGGTGGCGCCTCGATTGTGCTTCCGGCGCCGTTGCCAGCGGATCCGCCCACCAATGAGCCGGCGCCGCCTCCTGCCCCGGTGCAGTCAAATTCGGCCGAGGACTACTGGTACAACTGGTACAACCTCGGCGCCGACGGCGGCGGCGGTGGCGGCGGGGGCGGCTGAGACGAACTAACGTCCTGCCGGGACTCCGCGGCGGCCAGCGCGTGGTAGCCGCCGATGACGTCCGTGGCCCGGTGCAGGCCGAGGTCGTGCAGCGCGGCAGCGGCAAGGCTGGACGTGTAGCCCTCCGAGCAGAGGATCACCCACTCCACGTCGTCACCGATGGCCTGCGGCAGTCGGGCTTCGCTGGTGGGATCGCACCGCCACTCCAGCACGTTGCGTTCGATGACTAAGGCCTTTAAAGCCTCGGGCACCTCCCCTTCACGTGTCCGCTGGGCCTGTGGCCGGATGTCGACGAGCAATGCGCCGCGGCCCAGCGCGGCGGGCACCTCGTCGGCGGCCAGCCGGCGCAACCGGGCCCGGGCCACGTCCAATACCTGATCGATGCGGCTCATAGGTTTTCCGGTTGGTCGGTCAACTCGGTGCGCTGGCGGCGCAAGGTGTGCTGCTCGGTGACCTCGTAGTACGACATCACGGCCAGCGGCGGCGAATACGCATGCACGCTCAGGGTGGGGCACGCGGGAGACGGCACGGATGCGACCGCGAGGGGCGGGGCCCACACCACGTCGTGCACCCAGCCCAGCGGGAACCCGGCCTGGTCGCCGGCCTCGAGACGCCGGCGGCGCAGCCGCTCGCCGTCCCAGCGGAATTCATCGAGCGACCCGGACAACAACGTCAGCGCACCCAGCGATCCACCGTGGTCGTGCAGCTCGGTGCGATGCCCGGGCGCCCAGCTGATCAGCCAGACGTCGACTTCGTCGTCACCGAGCAGCCGAGCGAACCAGCGGTCGTCGGTGGGCACGCCACCCGGCGGAACCACGTGGTCGTAGCGCCCGCTGAGCAGCTCGTCGGCCGTTCGGTCGGTGATATGCAGCAGGTCGGCCAGCCGCAGCCGGGTGGGGCCGGAGGCCGACCGGACAGCTGAGGGGCGGGACAGGACGCGGTCAGCAACAAGGTTGGCGGAAACCATGCAAGAACTCCAGAACGAACGAGCGGACCAGGGGGCGTGGGCGCGTTAGGGCCGACAACACTCCCAAAATCCGGTTCGCTGGGTCACGGCCGTCAGTGTTGCATAGATTGACGGGGTGCGCTGGCACCCATGTCATCCCCTGGTGTGGGGCATGGTTGTCGTCGCGGCCGCCGTGTCGGCGGCGACGGGCTGCTCGGCGGGGAACAACACGGCCGCGCCCACGGCGGTAACAGTGTCCAGCAGGCCCGCCACCAAGCAGGCTGCGGCGGCACCCACGCCCGCGGTCGTCGCCGTCTCCCCCGCCGGTGTGACGACCAAGGTCAATGTGCCTGCGCGGTCCACCGAAGACGAGTATTTCCAGGCCTGCCATGCCGCGAAGACGTGGATGCAGGGCCGGCAAGGCGACCGCCAGGTGCTGATCGAGGCCTACTTGGCGGCGGTCCAGGCGCCGGGTGCAGCCGGACCGGGCACCTGGAACACGCCGTGGGGCGCACTGCCGTTAGCGCGCCAGGCGGCGGTGATCGTCGCGGCCCAAGCGGCGGCCAACGACGAGTGCGGCTGACGCCGAGCCGCCTGGCGACCGCAATTCGGATCACGGCTGACAAAACCCGCCCACATCCGCGTGCCGAAGCCGCGCGACGGTGAATCCGGTGTCTGTCGCCGAAGGCATATCCCGCGCAAGATTGAAGGCATGCCGGACTTCGACGCCGACCGCGATTCGTCCCGGCCCCGGGTCGCGCTGGCGCTTGGCAGCGGCGGCGCACGCGGATACGCCCATATCGGGGTGATTCACGAACTGCATGACCGCGGGTACCAGATCGTCGGGATCGCCGGTTCGTCGATGGGCGCACTCGTCGGTGGTCTGCAGGCAGCAGAACGGCTCGACGAGTTCGCCGACTGGGCACGGTCATTGACGCAGCGCGCCATCCTGCGGCTGCTGGATCCGTCGATCACCGCGGCGGGTGTGCTGCGAGCTGAAAAAATCCTCGACGCGGTGCGTGACATCCTCGGCGCGGCCACCATCGAGCAACTGTCGATCCCCTACACGGCGGTGGCAACTGACCTGTTGGCCGGCAAGTCGGTGTGGTTGCAGCGCGGGCCGGTCGACGAGGCCATCCGGGCGTCGATCGCCATCCCGGGGGTGATCGCGCCGCACGTCGTCGATGGTCGGCTGCTCGCCGACGGCGGGATCCTCGATCCGCTGCCGATGGCGCCGATCGCCGCGGTCAACGCCGATCTGACCATCGCCGTCAGCCTGTGCGGCAGCGACGCCGGCGGCAACGCCGAGCCCGAACCCCGACCCACGACCGAGTGGCTGAACCGCATGCTCCGCAGCACCTCCGCGATGTTCGACACCGCCGCCGCCCGTTCGCTGCTCGATCGGCCCACCGCGCGGGCGGTGCTCAACCGGTTCGGCGCGACGATTCCGGAGGCTGCAGAGAACTCCGAGAGCCTTGCGGACCTGGAAGTCCCAGCGTCCGATACCGAGCCCGACGCCGACGAGGAACCCGACGTACCGAAGCTCGGTGGTTTCGAGGTGATGAACCGCACCATCGACATCGCACAGGCCGCTTTGGCGCGCCACACGCTGGCCGCCTACCCGCCCGACTTGCTGATCGAGGTGCCCCGGTCGGCCTGCCGCGGCTTGGAATTCCATCGTGCGGCGGAGGTCATCGACACCGGCCGGACGCTGGCCGCCCAGGCGCTGGACGCCATCGACCCACCCGATCCTGACTCGGCGACGACCGTGTCCGACGACGTCTCCCGAAGGAACCAGCCATGACACGACGGCCTTCACCCGACGCCGCGGCTCCAGACCGACCCTGGCGACGGCCCGGTGCTGCGCGCTATGCGCTCGAGCGACTGCGCGGTTTCGCGCGATCGTCGGTCGACGTCTACGCCGCCGAGCCAACCGCGCTGGTGATCGACAATAACGTGGCGATCCCCACTCGTGACGGAACCGTATTGCGCGCCAACGTGTATCGTCCACCCGACGCCGGCCCGTTCGCGGTCTTGCTGTGCGCACATCCCTACGGCAAGGACAACCTTCCCCTCAAGAAGAAGCGCGGCCGTGGCTATTCGGTGTCCATTCAGTACCGGGTGCTGCGTCAACCGACGCGGCTGCGGTTTTCGGATCTGACCGGCTGGGAGGCTCCCGACCCGGTGTGGTGGACCGAGCGTGGGTTCGCGGTGGTCAACTGCGACCTGCGTGGGGCGGGCCGATCGGGCGGAGTCGGCTCGTTGCTGTCCGATCAAGAGGCCGAGGACGTTTACGACGTTATCGAGTGGGTGGCACGCCAACCGTGGTCCACCGGCGCAGTCGGCATGATCGGTGTCTCGTATCTCGCGATCTCGCAATGGAAAGCGGCCGCACTACGACCACCTCACCTCAAGGCGATCGTCCCGTGGGAAGGATTTACCGACGCGTACCGCGACTTCGCCCGCACAGGCGGCGTCCGTGAGAACGGATTCCTTAGGGTGTGGAGTCGCAACTTGAGCAGTGTCCGGTTGAAGTACAGCCTGGCTGACGAGAACGCCAAGCGCCCGCTGCGCGACGACTGGTGGCAGGCGCTGGTGCCCGATTTGCCGAAAATCGAAGTGCCGGCGCTGATTTGCGGCAGCTTCTCGGACAACAACCTGCACAGCCGCGGATCGGTGCGCGCCTTTGAGCAGATCAGTTCACCCGAACGCCATCTCTACACCCACCGGGGTGGCAAGTGGACCACGTTCTATTCACAGGCGGCGCTCGACACCCAGTTGGCATTCCTCGACCGGCATCTCCGCGATGGGACGGGCACATCGCAGCCCAGGGTCCGCCTGGAAGTCCGTGAAGACCGCGACCATATCGTCGAGGTCCGCGAAGAAACCGGCTGGCCGCTGGAGTCGACCAGATGGACGCCGCTGTACCTGACCAATGCCGGCCTGCGCGCTTCACCGGCCGAACAAGCAGGATCCATCACCTTCGATACCTATTCGGGCGGAGCACGTTTCGGCTGGACGCTGGGGGCCGGCACCGAAATCACCGGACCGATGGCGGTGCGACTGTTCGCCGAAGTGCACGGCAGCGACGACGTAGACCTTTTCGTCGGTGTCGAAAAGTGGCGTGGCGGCGGGTATGTGCCGTTCGAGGGTTCTTACGGCTTTGGACGCGATCGAATCACCTCCGGGTGGTTGAAGGCGTCGTTGCGCACCCTTCTGGAAACCACAGAAGTCCGCTCCCGTCCGTTCGAGCCGGTGCCGACACTTGACGCACGCCGTCCGCTGCAGCCCGGACAGATCGTGCAGGTCGACATCCCGCTCGGCCCGTCGGCCACGCTGTTTAGGGCCGGCGAGCAGCTTCGGCTTGTCGTGGCGGGCCGGTGGCTGTGGCCGAGAAACCCGCTCACCGGCCAGTTCCCGTCGGCCTACGAGCCCGGCCCACACTGCAGATGCACGCTGCACTGGGGCCCGGATCACGCCGCCCGGTTGCTCATTCCGGTGATCGGCTAGGCAGGGCCTACGCCGAGGAATGCGGCGACGCCGCCCGCTTCGCGCCTGCCCTGCACACGCCCGGCCTCTGCTGAGGCGATGCGGCAGCGCGGGTCCAGCGCGTTCGGCCCGAAGGCTGCCAGCGACTCGCGGTCGGCGAACACGTCCAACGTCGTACCACGAAACGTGGCGATCTCAGGGACGGGTCCGGGGCCGAACGGCGACGGTGCCGACACGCCCGCGGGTACCAGCACCACGGCCATGTCACAGTCGTCGGCGACTTCCAAATTGATTGTGCTGCCGATACCGCCGTCCATATACCGCCTGTCACCGATCGTGACCGGCGGCCACGCTCCGGGCACCGCGCAACTGGCGGCCACCGCGTCGACCAGGTCGACACCCGAGTTGCGGTCGAACACAACCAGTTCGCCCGTCGCGATGTCGATAGCGGTCACGCGCAGCACCCGGTCGGGCCAGGTGTGCGTCGGCAGTCGCTGAGCTATCACGTTGCGCCGGACCGGTTCGGCCACCGTTTCGGTTGCCAGCGCGACCGCCCCGATCCGTTGCCGCTGCTGCGCCACCGTGGTGTCCGGTTGCGACAGGGCGGCCAGGAAGAGGTCGGTGATGGCATCAACCCCGACGCCGGGATCGATTTCCGACGAGGCTTCCTGGACTTGCCGCGCGAACAGATCCTGGATGCTCGAGCCGCTGCCGATCTGTGCGACCACCGCCGAACCGGCCGAAGTGCCCACCAGCACATCAGAATCCAGCAGCGCGCGTGCCGCAGTGGGCGACTCATCAGCGATACCCTGCAGAATACCTGTCGCCCAAGCGATTCCAGCCACACCGCCGCCGCCGAGCACTAGCGCCCGTTTGATCGTCACGCCGACGCAGTGTGCTGCGCCGCCTGCGCCGTCGCGTTCAGATCCCCAGCGCGCAGCTGGTGTCGAGGCGGATCCGGCAATACCACGTCACTGGTGATCTGCAGCGCCGAGTCGACATGGACCAGCTCGCCCGGTGCCAGCAGCCGCCATCGCGGATCGTGGTCCATCCGCTCGCTGGCGAACACCACCGACGGCCGTGACCGCAGATGGTCGCTCTCCGCGCGAATGCGATTGGTGCGCAGCTGGAATCGGTGATCCCCCAGGGTACCGCGGCGGTCCAATATGTACAGTTCGTTGGGCTCCGGGTAGCGCAGTGCCCACAGGTCGGTGGCGGTGCTCAGCAACACATTGATGGCATAGATCGGGACGTTTGCGGCCAGCCAGCCCAAGGCGTCAACCAAGCCGCCCCGCACATCGCCACCGCGCGCCCGGATCGAGGCGGTGATCAACGCGAACACCCGCTCGGAGTCGGTCTGCCCCAATACCAGGTCAGCGGTGCCGAGGTCGGCCAGTCGCTGGTCGAGCACATCCAGACCTTCCACCACGCCGTTGTGCGCGAAGATCCGGCCGTCTTGCAGGAACGGATGGGTGTTGACCACCTCGTGCGCTCCCGTGGTTGCGTAGCGCACATGCGCGATGAAGGTGGTGCCGGTCAGGTCGTGCGCTTCGGTCGCGAAGTCGGCGTCCTGCCAGGCCGCGATCGCCTGCTTGTGTATCTGCGGGCGGCCTTGGCCGTCGAAAACACCGAGCCCGGTGCCGTCGGGGTTTTTCCTACTCTGAGCAGCCAGGTTGTCCGGCGCGTCCAGCAGCCAAAACGTGGCGGTGACAACGTTGGTCCCGGCATGCAGCCCGAAAAGTCGGCACATCGTCGTCAGCCCGTCAGCAGGGCTGACAGGGTTTCCAACGACTGGCGCGCGTAGCCCTTCCAGAGCATGCCCAACACCGGCAGCAACGGCGCGGTTAGCGCTGATCGGGCATGAATGTTCCAGCGCCAGGTGACGGTGGTCGCCGGACCGCTCGCGGCGAAGCTCCACTTGCCGTCAGCGCTGCCGACCAGCAGTCCCAGCGGGCCGGTGATCCCGGTCAAGGCGTAGCCGAACGAGTGCGGTGGGTCGAGGCTGGTCAGCTCTTCGTGCATACTTCCCCCGCCGGTCAGCACCACCACTCGGGTCTGCCCGGGCGCATCCCACTCGCCGGTCTGATCGCGGACTTCTTTGATCGGCGGGATGGGTCCGTACCGGCGATTGAAAATCGTCGCAAGAGGCAGCGGCAATGTGCCGGCGAAGGCCTCATCCACTCCGACAGGTATCACGCGGGACTGCTCGACGGCCAAGGAGCTTGTCATGACGGCAGGCTACCGCGCCAGCCCGGGGGCGGCCCGAGCGGTAATCAGCGGCAGGTCGAAGAAGCTTTGGATGCCGGCCGGGGCCGCGCACGTCGCCGGGATGGCGTTCACACAGTGCGCCGCGGTCGCGACGATGCCGGGGTTGCTCTTCAGCCCGGCCGCGACGCTTTCCGGCTGCCAGCCCTTGACCGTGATGAAGGCGTCCGGGTTGCCGCGGACTTCGATTTCATAGCGTTCGCCGGCCGGCCCGAACGACCAAGGCGGGTCGAGGTTTTCCTGACCCATCAACCAGTTCACCGTGATCTGGACGACCACGGTATCGCCGACCAGCGCCTCCCAGTGGAAACGGCGCCCGGCGACCTGCCCCGGCTCGATCACCCCGATCGGCGAGTCGATCGGCGCGCTCGCCACGGCGATCTCCTGCGATGTTCGGACCTCGGGTTCGGCGGCGAAGCCCAACCGGTCGACACACAGCCGCACCGATTGGATGAATCCGCCGTCGAGAATTTTCTGCATCGGTCCGGTCAACGCGCGATCCGGTGTCCCGCCGAAACCCATCACATGGCGCAGCACATCCGGCGCGCCGTAGGTCCGCAGATCCGAAAACTCCTCGGAGCGAACGAAAGTTACACCGGTAGACATCACACAGAGCAGCAACGGAAACAGCTCAGTCGCCGCACCCGGACCGATACCGGCGCCGTGCAGGGTCGCGTTGCCGGCCTGCGCGGCAACCTCCAGCGGCGCGGCGTCCCGCTCGCTCGGGTAGAACCAGCCAACCGGGGTGACGACATTCTTGCCGGAGCGCAGCAGTGCCGCGACTTCATCGGCATTGGGCAACAACGGCGCGTAGATCACCGCATCGGCATCGAGTGCGAGGATGTCGTCGAGACTGTTGGTTGCGGTCACGCCCAGCGCCGGTGTGCCGATGATGTCGCCGACGTCCTTGCCGCTCTTGGCCTCCGAATGCACCCAGCAACCGGCGAGTTCGAGTTCAGGGTGCTCGAGCACGCCCTTGATCGCGGCCACACCGACCGACCCCGTTGCCCATTGAACGACCCGCAGGCTCATACTTCTCCTTTCCTCTCCTTTCCTCGCGAGCCTTCCTCGCACGCTTTCCCCGCGAGCAGACGCGACTAGCCTCGCGCTTCGCTGACCTGATAGACGTCGTCGGCGTACCGGGACCGGATGGTCTTCTTGTCGTATTTGCCGACGCTGGTGCGGGGAATCTCGTCGACGAACGTCCAGCGCTCTGGCAACCACCATCGAACGACCTTGTCGGCCAGGAAGTTTCGCAGATCACCAGCATTGACGGCGGAGCCTTCTTTGGCGACGACGACGGCCAGGGGCCTTTCCTGCCAGCGCTCGTCGGGAACCCCGACGACCGCAGCCTCGACCACGTCTGGGTGCGCGATCAGGCAGTTCTCCAATTCGACCGACGAAATCCATTCCCCGCCAGACTTGATCACGTCTTTGGCGCGATCGGTCAGCGTGATGAAGCCTCGTTCGTCGATGCGGCCCACGTCGCCGGTGCGCAGCCAGCCGGAGTCGAATTTCGACTCGTCATGTCCCCGGTAGTAGGAACTGGTGATCCACGGACCCCGAACTTCCACCTCCCCAACAGCATTGTTGTCGTTGGGCAGCACCTTCCCGTGGTCGTCGACGATCCGGGCTTCCACGCCACATATCGGTTGGCCCTGGGTCGCCCGAAACGCCCAGTGCTGTTCGTCGGATGTGCCCGGCGGCGGCCAGGCCATGGTGGCCATCGGGGAGGTTTCGGTCATCCCCCACAACTGCCGGATTTGGACGCCGTGTTTTTCCTCGAAGGTGCGCATCATCGACACCGGCACGGCCGAGCCACCGCACGGGACTATCCGCAGCGACGACACATCGTGGCCGGGATTCTTGTCCAGGTAGTGCATGACGTCGTTCCAGATAGTCGGTACCGCGCCGGCCACGGTGGGGTGCAGCTTCTCGATCATGTCGATCAGTGACTTGGCGTCGAGATGGCAATCGGGCAGCACCAGGTCGGCGCCCGCCATCAGCGCCGCGTACGGCAGCCCCCACCCGTTGGCGTGGAACATCGGCACGATCGGCAACACGCAATCGCTGGAACCGACGCCAATGCCGTTGCTGGTACACGTCGCCATGGTGTGCAGATAGCTCGAACGGTGGCTGTAGACAACACCTTTGGGGTTACCGGTGGTGCCGCTGGTGTAGCACATTGCGGCCGCGCAGTTCTCGTCGATGTCAGGCCAGTCGAACTCGGTTGGTTCGTCGGCGATCACGTCGGCGTAGCGCAGCACCGTCTTACCCGATTCACCCAATGCCGCCAGGTCGCCCTCCCCGACCGCGATCACGGTGTGCACGGTGTCGAGGTCGGCCAAGATCGGCGCGAGCAGTTTGGCCAACGACAGATCGACCAACACGACCTGGTCTTCGGCCTCATTGGCGACGTAGACGATCTGCTCGGGAAATAGCCGGATGTTGAGCGTGTGCAACACCGCACCCATCGCCGGCACGGCCATATACGCCGTCAGATGCTCGGCGTTGTTCCACATGAAGGTGGCGACCCGCTGGTCGCCGGTAATACCGACGCGCCGCAATGCGTTCGCCAGCTGAGCTGCCTGGCGACCGAGTTCGGCGTAGCTGCAGTCGCGGTAGCCGGTCCCGGTCGCCGTGGTGACCTTGCGAGCCCCGTGGACGCTGGAGGCGTGTCGCAGGATGGCGGTGATCGTCAGGGGAAAGCTCTGCATGGTGCTGTACATCGATGGACCGCCCTATGGTTCGCACTACCTGCTGTTCCGGGCCAGCCCGTGAAACGGCCGCCCGCGTGGCGATCATCGCACGCCGAAGCAACCGCCTTGGCGGCGATGTGGCGCGGGCGCCGACTAGGCCAGCGTCGGCTCGAGTCCCAGCAAGTTGGCGAATGCCCATTGGTGTGGGGCGGTGGGCACCTCGTCCGGGGTCAGCGCGTCCGCCGACGCGGTGGTCGATGCGACCGTCAGGACGGTGATCGCGCCGCCGTAGTCGGCGATGTACAGCCGGTTCCCATCCGGGCTCTCGGTCGCGCAGGACGGCTGCGCGCCGGTCACGATGCTGCCGATGACGTCATGCGTAGCGGTGGACCACACCGTCACGCTGCTGTCGCCGACGAGATATGCCCGCCGACCGTCGCGACTCAATGCCAATTGGGTCAGGTAGCCAGCGATCTCGCCGATCTTGTAAGTGTTGGCGATGGCGCCGGTCCGGGTGTCCAAGACGTCGAGCACCGCCCCGAAGTCGGGACTGCAGCTGCCGACATACGCGGTGGCGCCGTCCGGGCTCAGCGCGATATCCCGGATCGGCGAACCGATTTCGACGGTGTTCAGCACGCCCTTGGATTGCGTGTCGATCACGACAAGCTCTGCAGCGGATGGTCCGTTGGCCGCGACGTACAGCCGGCGGCCGTCCGGGCTGACGCGGACACACTCGGCGGTGGTGCCCGCGGTGGCCGCGATGCCGATGGCGTCTTCCTTGCCCGTCGCGGTGTCGAGGATCGCGACGTCGGCGCCGTTCACCGCAGTCCGGCTGGCGTAGACGTGCCGTCCGTCCGGGCTGACCGCCAGATCGGTCACGCTATGCGCCACCGGGTGCGCTGCGACGATCCGGTTGGCATCCATGTCGAATGCCAAAACCGAGTCATACGCCGTCGACACGGTGCTGATGTAGGCACGGCGTCGCGGCGTCTCCGACACGGCCACAGCGAATGGTTCGGCGATGTCGACGACTGTTTGCGCGACGGCGCTACTCACCGTGTCGATGGACGAAAAACTGTCGTCGCCGTAGTGGGTGACCGTCAGCAGCGTGCCGTCGGGACTGACGGCGATGCCGCTGATGGCACCACGCTGCACAGCGATCTCGGCCGTCACCGTGAAGCCAGGGGCAATACCGATTTCGTTCGCACCGCTCACATCGTTCACAGTGACACCAGCCTCTTCTCGTTGGTCCGCGGCGAGCGGACCTTTGACATCCGAGCGGTGAAACGCTTCCGCCGGTCAATCGCTTCCGCAACGCAAACCCGGAATCCTCGGATCAGGCCCGTCGGGGCGCCGCTTTCGAGCGAGTCTACCGGCCGAATTTGGGCCAAAAAAGCACAGTTTGACCAATTGTTACGCACGTGACGTGAGCACCTTAGCGTGCCCTTAAGCAAGGTTTATTGCGCTCCGGTCCCTGCCTCAAACAGCAAACGGAACCGTCGGTGTAGCCAGGTGTTTCGCGACCTTCGCTAACCGAGAACGGATCACGAGCCGATTATTTTTGAATAAGATCTTCTTAATCTTCGCGACCGAAAAGAGGCCCAAATCACATTCGTCCAAAGCGCCGCTCGGTGAGGTCGTGGTGATTTTCGCGGAAATGGACAGGCCGCGCGGCGCAGCGGGGCGCGTCGCCTGGCCGCAACGTTGGTCGCGACCTAGAGCGGCGAGTTGGGTACTCTGATTTGATCCGACGACTCCCCCGAGGAGCTGCGACAACGGGGAGCCGACACGCTCCTGGCGTTCCTGGTCGCACTGCTCGACACCACTGCGACCACACCGGAGTTAAACCAGGCGATGAACGACAACGACGTGCCTGCAAGTGGCAGCGTGACTTCGCCTCCGCTACACCACAAGGAGAGTCCGTTCTTCGCCGCAGACCGCGCCGCCTACTGGCGCCACCTTCGCGAGTTGGGCCCAGTGGTGAAGATAGACACCGGCGATCCGACGCTGCACGGCTACTACCTGACCCGCCGGGACGACGTGCGTGCGGCGTTGCTCGACCCGCAAACATTTGCGTCGCCGCCGAAGACCTTCGCGATCCAGTTGTTCGGCGCACCGCTTCGTCAGGTGCCGCTCTCATGCGCTACGCGATCGGAGCATGCCCGCTTCGGCAGCGTCTTGCACCCGCTCTTCAGCCCCAGAGCGTTGGCTCCCTTCGCTCCGGAGTTGCGGGCCCGGGCCGCGAAACTGGTCGAGACCGTCGCTGCTCGAAGGCAGTGCGATGCAGTCAGCGTCGCCGACACCTATGCGTGCCAAGCGTTATTCATGGTGTGTGGGCTGCCGTCTGACGACGCTCGGGCGCACGAGATGACCAGGGCCGCGGTAATCGGCGACACCACCGGGCAAGCCCAACTTGAACTCGTCAGGTGGCTTAACACCAGCCTCGACGCCGGGCTGAGCGATCCCGAGCGGCCGCCCGGTATTCTGTGGCCGCTACTGGAACGACTCGCCGGTGATAAAGATTTTCCGCTCACCAACGTCGAAGTGGCGTCGGTCATCCTTTTATTGTTCTCTGTTGCAGGCATTGAAATGGTGGCCTCGGCAATCACTTTCGCCCTTCTCCATCTCGCACGCGACCCGCAACTGCGGGCCCAGCTGCGCGAGGACCCAGCACAGATCCCCGCGTTCGCCGAGGAAATCTTCCGGTTGGAGCCGCCAGGGCCGGGCATTCCGCGCGTAACCACGAGAAAAATCGAGATCGGCGGTGTCGCAATCCCGGCGCACAGTTCGGTGTGGCTGGCTCTGGAAGCCGCGGGCAGAACAAACGGCGGCGATGAGATATCGAGGGACAGCCACGGAGAGGTCCGGCGCCAACGCCACTGGGCATTCGGCGGCGGCATGCACAGATGCTTGGGCATGCACCTGGCTCG
>NZ_JBKQTQ010000034.1:0-29734 GCF_052143115.1 Mycobacterium sp. | reverse complement strand
CGAAACCACCACACTGCTGTCGGCGACGTTAGGCGGATCGGTGGATCTGGATGCCGCTCAGCGGCTGTGGAAGCTTACTCGCGGCAACGTCTTGTATCTACGGAACATCGTCGAGCAGGAGGTCGCTGCCGGGCGCGTCGTGAAACGGCACGGGTACTGGCGCTGGATCGGTGATCCGATCATGCCGCCCAGCTTGGTCGAGCTGATCGAATCCCGCATCGGGGACCTACCCGCCCCGGTTGATGATGTGGTCGACGCGCTGGCTGTTGGGGAGCCGATCGAACTGGCGGCGCTGCGGCGGATCACCGATCCGGCCGCGGTCGAGGAGGCCGACACCCGCGGTTTGATCACGCTCGAGCCCGGCGTTGCTGGTGTGCAGGTGCGGGTGGCGCATCCGCTCTACGGTGAGGTGCGCCGCAGCGGCGCGCGGCCCACGAAGTTGCGGCGGCTGCGCGGGCTGGTCGCCGCCGAACTCGCCGGGTCCAATGAGCGTGACGACATCCAGGTCGTAGTGCGGCGGGCCACGTTGAGTCTCGACTCCGACCTCGCACCCGACACGGACCTGCTCGTCAGGGCGGCCCACGGCGCCGTCTGGCTGGCGGATCTGCCCCTGGCCGATCGACTCGCGGAGGCAGCCATCCACGTCGAAGCGGGGCCGGAACCGAACTTTGTTCGCGCGCATGCCCTTTCGTGGCTTGGCCGTGGCGAGGAGGCAGACGCGGTGCTCGCCGAGATTGACACCGGCCAGTTGACTGACGGCGACAGCGCGAGATTCGCGTTCTATCGCGCAAGCAACCTGCTCTGGCCGCTCGGTGACCCCGCACGCGCGAAAGAAATCATCGACGAGGCGTCGCGCACCACATCACCGCAGGCCCGCAGCTATATCGACGCCTTGCTCACGGTGTACTGGTTTGCGATGGACCAGCCGGATGCGGCGATCCAAGCCTCGAAAAAGCTCGCGTTGGACGAACTGCCGGCCGTCGTTGGCGCCGAGATAGCCTGGGCGCTTACCGCCATAGCCGCGGACGCGGGACGCACCACCGAGGCCGTGGCCGCTGCAGAGGCGGGCTACACCGCTGCGACTCGTTCTTTCGACGCTCCGCACATGAGGTTCAACATCGCTGACGCACACGTGAGCGCGTTGCTGCTGGCTGGCCGGATTGCGGACGCGCTTGATGTGGCCGAGCGGGTGCGCCGGCAGGCGGCAGACCTTCCGGGGGCGGCTCAATTACTCGGTGCTGCCGTGGTGGGTCAGGCCGCCCTTGGTGCCGGACGCCTTCATTCCGCGGGTGCGTTGCTCGAACAGGCAGCAGTAGGACTGTCTGCCACGCATGCTTTGGGCTGGGGATACCGCTATCACGTCCCGCGCGCCACTGCGCTCGCGATGTGCGGTGCAACCGTGGAGGCAGCTACCGCGCTTGCCGCGCTCAACAAGCAGCGACGTCCTTTCCGGTTGCTGGACTATGAACGGAGCCTGGCCCGGGCGTGGGTGGCCGCGGGCGAGGGCGCCGTCAGTGAGGCGATTGCCGTCTTGTTATTGGCGGCCCAAAGGGCCGCCGCTAAGGGGCAATTCGCAGCGGAAGTGGTCTGTCTGCAGACCGCCACGCAGTTCGGAGACCGTTCGGGCGCACCTCGGTTGCGTGAGCTCGAGGGGATCGTCGAGGGGCCCCGTGTTGGCGTGGCCGCGCGGTTCGCCGAGGCCCTGCGCGACGGCGACGCCGCCCAATTGGCCTCGGTGTCAGAAGAATTCGAGCGTCTGGGCGACCTTGTTGCCGCCGTCGATGCGGCCGCCCAAGCCGCCCTCGCGTATCGCCAGCAAGGCCTTCGGGGATCGGCGTTGGGTTGCTCGACACGCGCCGCCGCTTTGGCCGAACAATGCGGCGCCAGTACTTCGGCGCTTCGTCAGGCCGGCGAGCCCTTGCCGCTGACCGATCGGGAACGCGAGATCGTAATGCTGATCGGTGAGGGATTGTCCAGCCGCGAAATTGCCGAGCGACTGACACTGTCCGTACGCACCATCGAAAGCCACGTCTATCGGGCGATGTTGAAGACCGGAACCACCAGCCGCGACGAACTCGCCGCCCTGATACCCCGCCCCAGGGCGCGAACACAGTGAAGGCCCTGACGAGGTGCGCTTGGCGCCAGTGATGATTTCAGTATTGCCATACTGAGTCGGCACGACGACAACAGATGCATGCCGCTCATGTGGCCGATGAACTCAGCCAACGCGAGCGGGCGCTACGCCGGCTGCCGTTACCGTATTCGCTGGCGTTGAGGCTGCGCGACGCAGGCATCTCCGTCGACGTGATCTGCCAGTACGTCAACGTCGAGCAGGCCGCCCTGGATGGCCTGCACCGCATGGCCGAAGCGAAACTTCTTGCGGCGCAAAACGTAACAGACGATCGCTACCGCGGATGCCGGTGAGGCAGCCGAGCGCACCACGTTGAGGTCGCGGGGTCGGCAAAATCGGCGCCGCCCATCTGTCTAATTGCGGACGACCTCAGACCCCCTTCGTCTGGGCGGGGAATAAGCCGGGGCCCAAGACCGCGACTCGGTAGTACCGCGCCGAAACCGGGCGAATTGCAGTAGCGCGCTACTGAGCTCGACGCACCGCAGTCGAGTGACGATTCCTATCGCGGGCGCGACACCCGACGCTGTTGGCCATCGTTGCGCGAGGACACAGATAGAGGAATGACGATGAGTACCGCAAAATTCGCCGGTCGTGGCGGCGTGATGAGCAGGATCGCTCCACACGCGACCGGCCACGAATGGGCCAGGGACGGCGCGCTGCCGCGCGTCGACTGCGAGCGCGGTCTCGGCTGGGTCGCCACGCACTACGACCTGAGTCTGCGTGTCACTCAACAGGTGAGGGGTTCAGATGCGGACGTACACCGCATAGCGGCCTGCTGGGCACGGGGCTAGGAGAAGCCATGAGGTTGCACGTTGTCGATACGCATCGCGGCATCCCACAAAAGGAACACCCGTTGGAGAAGTCCGTGCCGATCACCAGAGATGCGGTGACGAGCACTGCGACTGGACCGAAGAGGACAGGTCGGCGGCCTGTAGACGGGCATGAGCCCAGCGAGCCGATCGCCATTCTCCGGATCCGCCTTCATCGTCCGTTGGTCGTGCCGCGAGTATTGTCCGCGAAGTCGGCGTCCGCATTGGCTGACCAAGCGGCTCGGTTGCAGCGGTTCGTCGAGCAGCGCACCGACGCGGATGCGAACGATGTCGCCTGCTCGTTGGTCGCCACCAGTGCGTCGTTCGACTACCGCGCCGTGGTGGTCGGAGCCGGACGTCACGAGCGTTTGAGTGGATTGGGGGCGATCGCCTCCGACGCGCCTGCACTTAATGTGGCAATTGGAAAGGTCGCTGCCTCAGGGGGAACGGTCTTCGTCTTCCCCGGCCAGGGATCGCAGTGGGCGGGCATGGCGGTCGAACTGTTGGACTCCGCGCCGGCGTTCGCCGAGCAGATGCGGCTCTGCGATGCCGCTTTCGCCGAGTTTGTCGACTGGTCGCTGCTCGAGGCCGTGCGAGGGGGCGGTTCTCCGAGCCTGGACCGGGTCGATGTTGTGCAGCCCGTGCTGTTTGCGGTGATGGTGTCGCTGGCCGCGCAATGGCGGGCGCTGGGAATCCAGCCCGACGCCGTCCTCGGCCATTCGCACGGCGAGATTGCTGCCGCCTACGTCGCAGGCGCCCTCTCGTTGCGAGATGCGGCGAAGGTCGTCACGTTGCGTAGCAAGGCGATCAGCGCAATCGCCGGAACATGTGGCGTGGTCTCGATTCCCCGGCCGCTTCAACAGGTTTGCGCATTGATCGAACCATGGGGTCAATCGATTTCCGTTGCCGCGCAGAACGGTCCGTCTTCGACCGTCGTCACCGGGAACGCAGCGGCATTGGACGAGCTCATGGCCGGATGCGAGCGGGATGACGTGCCGGCCACGCGGATTCCCGTCGATTACGCCTCGCATTCTGCCCATGTGGAGGCGCTGCGGGAGACACTGCGCGCGTCACTTGCTGGGCTGCAGCCGCGAACCGGCGAGATCGCATTCATCTCCACGCTCACCGGCGCCGGGCTGGACACGTCGATCCTCGACGGCGACTACTGGTTCGCCAATCTGCGCCAACCGGTGCTATTCGAACAGGCTGTCCGATGGTCGTACGAACATGGTTATCGCACGTTCATTGAATCCAGTGCGCATCCGGTGCTGATTGCCGACATCCAGGAATCACTGGAGGACTACGCCGACGACCACAGCGTGGTTGGGAGACTTCGACTCCACAAAGGCGCCATGCGCCGGTTCATGCTGTCGGCTGCTGAACCGCATGCAGTCACTCGGGATGGTCATCAATGAATCGAGCCGCTGCTGGCTCCGGTGTCGGCGGCACTTCGAAAAGCTCTGGCGGACAAATCCATTCAGGGATACGTCACCCGGGGGGCTCGAAGTTCGATGATGACCAAGCAGGCGTTCGGGGTCGCGGGATTGTCCCGCCGGGACCACGTCGGAAAGAAGGATCTGTGGGCGAACCGTTGTTCACACCAATTGCTGTGATCGGAATGGCCTGCCGGCTGCCCGGTGGAATCAATTCCCCCGAGTTGCTGTGGGAGGCATTGCTGCGCGGTGACGACCTCGTCACCGAGATCCCGGCCGAGCGGTGGAACGCCGACGAGTACTACGACCCGGAGCCCGGTGTGCCGGACCGCTCGGTGTCGCGCTGGGGAGCATTCCTCGACATTTCGGATTTCGACAGCCCCTTCTTCGGGTTGGACGACAGGAAAGCCGCCGCGATCGATCCGCAACACCGCCTGCTGCTCGAGACCTCGTGGGAGGCCGTCGAGCATGCCGGGATGGCGCCGTCGTCGCTGGCTGGCACACTGACCGGCGTCTACGTCGGGTTGTGGCAGGACGACCAGACCGTCCTCACCGTCGACGACGGAACGTACGGGATAACCGAGACCGCCGCGTGCATGGCCTCCGGGCGGGTCGCCTATGCGCTGAACCTGCACGGTCCGGCAATGACGTTCGACACCGGCTGCTCGTCGGGTCTGCTCGCGGTGCATATGGCATGTCGCGGACTGCAGAGCGGGGAAAGCAACATGGCCCTCGCAGGTGGTGTCATGGTGATGCTCGACCCGCGGAGGTATCCGTGGATGTCGGGTAAGCGCATGCTGTCACCCACCGGTCGCTGCCGGGCCTTCGACGTTGCGGCCGACGGATTCGTGCGCTCCGAGGGATGCGCTGTCGTGCTGCTCAAGCGCCTGCCCCATGCGCTGGAAGACGGCGACCGGATTCTGGCGGTGATCCGCGGCACCGCGTCCAACGCCGACGGGCGTACCCCGACGATCTCCACGCCATCGTTCGACGCTCAGGTGGCGGCGTACCGGGCGGCGCTGGACGTGGCTGGTGTGGAGCCGGACACCATCGGCGCCATCGAGGCGCACGGCACCGGAACCCCGGTCGGTGACCCGATCGAGTTCACCAGCCTCGCCCAGGCATACGGCAAAGCCGGCAGGGTGTTGCTCGGCTCGGCGAAGTCCAACTTCGGCCACACCGAATCCGCTTCGGGTGCCGTGGGGCTGATCAAAGCCATTCTCGAGATCCGGCACGGTGTGGTTCCACCGATGGTTCATTTCAGCCGGCTGCCCGACGAGCTGGCCGGCATCGAAACCGGCCTCGTCGTGCCCACCGAGGCAACGCCCTGGCCTACGAACGGCGATGCCGGGCCGCGGCGAGCGGCGGTGTCGTCGTACGGCATCTCCGGCACCAACGTCCACGCGATCGTCGAGGAGGCGCCCGACACCGCGCCCGAGGTCAAGGCCCACGTACGCCACGGCTCGCTGCTGTTCCTGCAGTCCTCGACGTCTGCCGACGCGTTGCGTCAGACGTCGGCACAGTTGGCCGATTGGGTTGAGCAGCATGCAGATTCGGTAGATCTGTCCGACCTCGCCTACACGCTGGCTAGCCGCCGCGAGCATCGCACCGTGCGCTCGTCGGTGATCGCCGCCGACGCCGCTCAGTTGTGCACCGTTCTGCGGGAGCTGGCGGCCGGTGACGCGGCATATCCAGCGGTGGTAGCCCACGACGACCGGGGACCGGTGTGGGTGTTCTCCGGTCAGGGTTCGCAGTGGGCGGCGATGGGCGCGAGCCTGCTGGAGGCCGAACCCGTCTTCGCCGCCACCGTCGCGGCCCTGCAACCGTTAATCGAGCAGGAGTCCGGTTTTTCGGTAATCGAGGCGATGAAGGCGCCCGAGACGGTGACCGGCATCGACCGCGTCCAGCCCACCCTGTTCGCAATGCAGGTCGCACTCGCCGAGACCATGAAGTCCTACGGGGTCCGACCCGGTGCGGTCCTCGGACACTCGATGGGCGAGGTGGCCGCCGCCGTCGTCGCGAAAGCGTTGTCACCCGAGGACGGTGTCCGGGTCATCTGCCGGCGCTCCCGGCTCATGACCAAGCTCGCCGGCGCCGGCGCGATGGCATCGGTGGAGCTCTCCGCTGGGCAGGTGAGCGCGGAACTGGAGGCCGGCGGAATCGACGACGTCGTCGTCGCCGTGGTCACGTCACCACACAGCACGGTGATCGGTGGCGAGACCCAGCGGGTCCGCGATCTCGTCACGGCCTGGGAGCGACGTGACGTGATGGCAGGCGAGGTGGCCGTCGACGTCGCGTCGCATTCGCCGCAGGTCGACCCGATCCTCGTGGACCTGGCCGATGGCTTGGCCGAACTCACCCCGGGGACACCGCAGGTCCCGTTCTATTCGGCCACCCGTCCCGACCCGCGAACCGTGCCCGCGTGCGATGCGCGGTACTGGGTGGACAACCTGCGTCAGACGGTTCGCTTCGCCGCAGCGGTGCAGGTCGCCCTCGAGGACGGCTATCGAGTGTTCGCCGAATTGTCCCCGCATCCGCTGCTGACGCGCGCTGTCGAGCAAACCGCGCAAGACCTGGAAACCCCGGTTGCCGCCCTGGCCAGCCTGCGGCGCGACTTGCCGATGGCCCACGGTCTGCTCGGATTCGTCTCGGATCTGCATTGCGCCGGCGCCGCGGTGGACTTCTCGCTGCTGTTTCCCGGTGGGCGACTGGTCGACGCGCCGCTACCGACCTGGACGCGCCGCAAGTTGCCCATTCCCGGCCGGAGCGCCGAGCGGCCGGCGGGCGCCCACACGGTCGCAGCGCACCCCCTGCTTGGCGCCCATGTGCGGCTGCTGGAGGAACCGGAGCGGCACGCCTGGCAGGCCGACGTGGGTACCGCGGTCGTGCCGTGGCTGGCCGATCACCGGGTTCGCGACGTTCCTGCTTTTCCCGGGGCCGCGTACTGCGAGATGGCCCTCGCCGCCGCCGAAACCGTGTTCGGCCAGGGTTCGGAAGTGCGCGACGTCGCGTTTGAGGACCTGCTGCTGCTCGACGACCACACCGAGATCAGTGCGGTGGCCTCGATCGAGGCTCCCGATGCCGCGACCTTCGCAGTCCAGACCGATCACGACGGGGAGAGGATCCGCCGGTCGGCGGCAATCCTGCATGCAATGGATCATGGCCAGCCGGCGGTACAGCGCGATGTTTCTGCACTGCTCGCCACGCACCAAGACGTGACGATCGGAAAGGAGGTCCGAAACACGTTGGCAGAGAGGGGAATCGAGTTCGGCCCGGCGTTCACGGGCCTGATCGCCGTGCACACGACCGCCGGCGATCCGACCCTGTTCGCCGAGGTGCGAGTGCCGGCCGGCATCCGGGCTCGGCAGACCGGCTACGGCATCCACCCCGCTCTGCTCGATGCCTGCTTCCAATCCGTGGCCGCGCATCCCAGTGCTGCCGGGCTGGGCGGCGGCGGTCTGATGCTGGCCTTGAGCGCGGGCCGGCTGCGCCGCTTCGGTGCCTGCGGTGACGCCCGCTACTGCCACGTGACGATCACCGCGGCGAACGCCTCTGCCGTCGAGGCGGACATCCAGGTGCTCGACGCGCACGGTGGCGTGCTCCTCGAGGTCGCCCGATTGCGGATGGGCAGCGGCGCGACAAAGAGCGCCGAACGCGACAGGTTGCTGTCCGAGCGTCTGCTCACCGTGGAGTGGGAGCAGCAGGAAGCCCCTGTCGCAGCGACGACGGCCGCTGGTAACTGGCTGCTGATCGCCGCCGATGACGCCGACGAGTTCCCGGCTCTTCTGGCCCAGGAGCTGAGCGCCGGTGGCGCCAGGTGCCGAACCGTCCACAGCGGCACCGGCATTGCGGCCGACGACATCGGTTTCGATCACTCGGCCGGGCTGGTGTTCGTGGCGCCCCCGGCGAGCGGTGCACCCACCGAGCAGTGCCTGTTCCGCGGTCGTGAACTCGTCGCGCAGGTCGTGCACATCGCCCGTGAGCTGCCCAACACCGAGGCGCAGCCGCCGAGGCTGTATGTCGTCACCCGCGGGGCGCAGGCCGTCACCGCCGGTGACGAGATCAACCTGGATCAGGCCGGGCTGCGCGGCCTGCTGCGGTCCATCGGTAACGAACACCCGCCGCTGGCACCGACGCAGATCGACATCGACACACACACCGGCGCCGGCTCGGTGGCGCAGGAGATCCTCAGCGGCTCCGCCGAAGACGAGACCGCGTGGCGGCACGGAAATTGGTATGCCGCGCGGCTGTGGACGACTCCGCTGCGGGCCGAGGAACGCCGTACCACCGTCGTCGATCCGGAACGCGACGGCATGCGTCTTCAGGTTCGCATCCCCGGCGACCTGCAGACCCTGGAGTTGGTCGCCGTCGACCGCCAACCACCACAGGCCGGGCAGATCGAGGTCGCGGTGAGCGCCTCGAGCATCAACTTCGCCGATGTGCTGGTCGCGTTCGGCCGCTATCCGACATTCGACGGTCAGCAGCCGAAATTGGGCCTGGACTTCGTCGGCGTGGTGACGGCAATCGGACTCGGAGTGACCGAACACAAGACCGGCGACCGAGTGGGTGGTTTCGCCGGCGGCGGATGCTGGGGCACGTTTGTCACCTGCGACGCCCGTTTGGCGGCGCCGCTGCCCGCCGGCCTGAGCGAGGAGGACGCCGCCGCGGTGTCCACGGCCTACTGCACGGCTTGGAACGGGCTGGTCGACCTGGCCCGCCTGAGCGCCGGTGACCGGGTGCTGATCCACTCGGCCACCGGTGGTGTCGGTCAGGCGGCGATCGCGATCGCGCGGCACGTCGGGGCCGAGATCTACGCCACCGCGGGCAGCCCGCTGCGCCGACAGTTGTTGCGCGACCGGGGAATCGAGCATGTCTATGACTCCCGTTCGACCGATTTCGCCGAGCAGATCCGGCAGGACACCGACGGATATGGCGTCGATGTGGTGCTCAACTCGTTGACCGGTGCGGCTCAGCGCGCCGGACTGGAGTTGCTGGCCTTCGGCGGGCGCTTTGTGGAGATCGGCAAGCGTGACGTCTACGAGCACACCCGCATCGACCTCTACCCGTTCCGCCGCAATCTGGCGTTCTACTACGCCGATTTGGCGTTGATAATCGCCAACGACCCGGAACGGATTGGGGCGCTGCTCGGCAACGTCTACGACCTCGTCGGCGGCGGCGTGCTGCCGGTGCTAGAGCGCACCGACTACGCGCTGTCCGATGCCCGCACCGCGATCCGGTCGATCAGCGCCGCCGAGCATACCGGCCGGGTGATCCTGCGTATACCGCGCACGGGGTTCACCCGGGTCGTGGTGCCGCCGAACGAGGCGCCGACATTCCGTCGCGACGGCTCCTACATCGTGACCGGCGGCCTCGGCGGGCTAGGCCTGTTCCTGGCCGCCGTCATGGCGTCCGCAGGGTGCGGACGGATCGTGCTGTCCTCGCGGTCGCAGCCAAACCCCCGGGCGCAGAAGGCGATCGCGCGCCTGCGGGCCAAGGGAGCCGACATTGTGCTTGAGTGTGGCAACATCGCCGAACCGGACACGGCCGCCCGCCTCGTGCGCGCGGCAACCGGCACCGGGTTGTCGCTGCGCGGCGTTCTGCACGCCGCGGCGGTCGTCGACGACGCCACGCTGGGCAACATCACCGGCGATCTCATCGAGCGGGACTGGGCGCCAAAGGTATATGGCGCCTGGCATTTACACCACGCCACGGCCGATCAGCCAGTGGACTGGTTCTGCAGCTTCTCCTCTGTGGCGGCGCTGCTCGGATCACCAGGGCAAGGCGCCTACGCAGCCGCCAACAGCTGGCTGGATGCGTTCACCTTCTGGCAGCGCAGTCAAGGCAGGCCCGCTTCCGCGATCGCCTGGGGTGCGTGGGCAGACATCGGACGCGGTGCGGACTGGGCGCAGCGCGGGAATGTCACGATGATCAGCCCGGAGGACGGCGGTTACGCGTTCCGCGCGCTGCTGCGCTACGACCGCGGCTACACCGGATACCTGCCGCTGACCAAGATGCCCTTGTTGACCGGCCTTGCTGCGCGCAGCCCGTTCGCAGCGGCGTTCCGCGACTCCGACAACTGCGCCGGCGACGCTCCGTCCATCCTGGCGGAGCTCGCCTCACTCGAGCCGCAGGAGTGGCCAATTCGCCTGCGCCGATTGGTTACCGACCAGGTGAGCATAATCCTGCGCTGCACGGTAGACCCTGATCGGTCGTTCACCGAACACGGGCTGGATTCGCTGGGCAACCTAGAACTGCGGACTCATATCGAGACCAAGACGGGTGTGCGGATTACCCCGAAGACCATCGTCACCTACAACACGGCGCGCACGCTCGCCGGCCATCTCAGCGCGACGTTGGCAGCTGGCCAGGCCTAGGCGGCCGGGTGTTCGCTACAGTTTCTGCGCCACCGCCAGGATGTAGTCAATATGCGTTTCGTGTATCCAGAAATTGTGCGGCCTGACGGTTATCCGGAGAAAGGGATTCACAGACTTCCGCTCCGGCGCGAACTTGCTCTTCGACAGGAACCTCGCCAGCGGACGGAAAACGTCGCCCGCGATGGACCGCGTTTCGGCTGTGGCGAAACCGATGTCAAGCAGCAGGTCTCGATAGGCCTCGACGTTCACCGTCCTGCGGACTGCTTTACCCGACGCCCCACGCCAGCCGAGCCGGGCAACCTCCTTGCGATACCGTGCATTCAGGAATGTTCGTTTAGGAACAATATCGGCCGTCACCAAGCGGCCGCCCGGCTTGAGCACCCGCAGCGCCTCCGAGAAGAAGTCCACGCGAGACGGGAAGTGGAAAGCCGATTCCATTGCGACAACCTTGGTGCACGATTCGTCTGCTTGCGGCAGATCCGTAGCAGACGCTTCGGCGTAGTCGATCCTGTCGCTCAACCCGGCTTCTTTGACACGGCGCGTGGAGATTGCGATTTGTTCGGTGGCAATATTTATTCCCATAATATGTTTCACCCCGAACTCGTTGACCCACAAGATGTCTTGGTCGCCGTAGCCAGGACCGCAATCCACGACGATGTCGGACACATTGAAGTCGGCGCTCCGCGCAATAAGACGCGCCAAGTCTCGGCTCGCCTCATCCAGGGTTGTGGGGTTGTCCTTCCAATATCCGAAGTTGATGAACAGCGACTCCTCGCCGTACAGGTTCTGGGTACCGATGATGTCGTATATCTGGCCAGTCTTGAGCGTGTCGGAGCGCGCCGCCAAGACGCGCGCCACCTGTCGGCACTCGTCCGCCCAGCGACGGAGCCGAGCGCTCCTGGTTTCGTCTTCAATGCGTTGCGGAACCGTGACCACAGACGCCCCCTGCTCTACGCGTGAACTTCTGACGGCAATGATGCTTGGCCACTCGCTACCGTAACCATTGGCGCCCGTGCCGGAGGCAGTAGTACGCCACTGCAATATCGCCCGGTTCCTGCGCGGTACTACTGCGTAGCTGCGGTGTGAGCTGGCAAGCTGACCGGCACTCGGCACCCGTAATCCGAATTCGCCGAACACGTCGCACTCGCACCCCGAGGGGCGGCCAAAGCGCCTCCGGCGCAGCCGGTTAGTGTTAGTCCGCAGCCCAGCCGTACCGCGCCGGAATCGACGACAGCAGGTCGCGCGTTTCGGCGATGTAGCGCTCGGGACGGGGCGCGTGGGTGTGGTAGCGGATCACCAGCTGGCCGTCGTAGGTGGCGATCGAATATATGCCGATTCTGGACGATGATGCGAACAGCACCTCGCAGTCGTATTCTTCGGTCTCTAGTTCGGGGGGCGTGTGCACCGGTGGTGTCTCACCGAGGTCAGTGATCTGCACCACGTCGGGCAGTCCGGGCGGATTTCCGTTGTCCTGCAGGCTCGAGTGCAGCAGCGACTGCTGAATCACGCCGTCCGAGATATCCGACCGGAACGTTTCGACGATGTCGCGGGCCAGGTCCATCAGATCGGTGTCGGACTTGATTTCAGCGAGGTACGTGGCGAGGCCGAGCGGGTTGGTGACCTCGGTGGCGCCGACGGGCGGGGTAAGGAAATAGCGCAGATCAACTGGATAGATATAGGGAATCGGTATGTGCGGCGTGTTCCGGATGCGCCACTCGGCCAGCAGGATCGCCGCTGCGACCACGGAGTTGATGCTCACCCGCTGGGCAGCGCAAATGTTTGCCAGCTCCACCGTCTCCGGACGCGACAGGGGGCAGGTAGCCGACGGCACCTGCACCGGCAGTGACTCGCCGTTGCCGGGATTGCGCTTCGACGGCGGCAGATGATAGGCGAACATCGCCGGCATGAACCGCTCCAGGTTGGAGTGCTGTTGCTTGGTGATCCCGCGTTCGGCGAGCACGACCTCCGGTGACTTTGGGTTGGGTTCGGACTTGACCGCTGCGATGCCGGCGCCGGTGACCAGATCGGTGTACCAGCCGAACAACTTGGCGAGTAGCGCGAACTGGTGGTGCCCGTCGGCGAGCGCGTGATGCGTGTACAGGGTCAGTTCCGAGCGGTCGTCGCCGCGCCGCAAGCGCAAGTTGACCAGTGCCACGGACTGGTCCGGCAATTGCTGGGCGCCGGTTTCTTCGGTGTCTTGGCCGATCTCCTCCACCCATATGCCGGGATGCAGATAGTCGTCGACCACGATCTGGTGACGCCCGTCAGCATCGCGCTCAAGGTGTCCGGCCAGCACCGGGTGCGCCTGCAGCAGTGTGTCGAACGCCCGCGACATGGCGGCGGGCTGCACCGGTCCGCGCAGGCGTACGGTCAGTCCGATGAAGCTATTGCCTTGCGCGTAGGCCTCCTCGGTCAGCGACAGATAGCGAATCGCCGATGCGCCAAACATTGTCGCCCCTTCTCCTGTGCCGTTCTTTGCATGTCGTTGTGAACGGTCATCGACTGGTGCCCGCCTTGCGATAGCCGTAAACCATTGGGACCGCGCATGCGGCGATGGTGCCGCAGAACCACCACAGAGTTCCGATCACCGGTGACAGGACCGGACCGCCCAGCGACAATCCGCGCATGGCCTCGACCCCATACGTCATCGGCTGGTGCTCGACCATCGGCTGAATCCACTTGGGATACTGGTCCAACGGAACGAACCCGGTGCAAGATAACATGCCGAGCACGTTCACCACAGTGATCGCCTCCACCAGAGTCGTACCCGCCCAGAACAACGCGACTGTGGTGACGAGACAGGCGATCGCCACTCCGAACACCACCGGAACGCACAGCCAGGCGAGGCCTGCCAGCAGGCCCCGCTCGAGGCGCATGCCCAACAACACTCCGACGGCCAGCATCACCAAGGCGGTGACCAGCACCCGGATGGCCTCGGCGACGATCCGCGACAGCAGACCCGACGCCCGGTGCACCGGCGCTACCCAGAGCCGGGCCAGCAGGCCGTCGCCGCGCTCACGGATGAGCCCGATCGCGCCGACCGACGATCCGAGGACCACACCGCCGAGGGTGACCATGGGCACGCTGCGGTACAGTGCGTCGCTACCTGTGACCGACGAGATCGTTTCGCCGAGAACGATGTTCAAGGTGACCAGGAAAAGCACGGGCATGAGCAGGGCCTGCAGGATCGTCAGGGGATCGCGCCAGAGGCGCAGCATCAGGCGCTGCACCAGCACCAGCGTGTGGCGAACCAACTGTTGCGGCGCGTTCTCCGAGTCCGGCCGATGCACGGCTGGAAATGCCTTGTCGGACAACGCAAACGAGCCGGTCCCGGTTGCCCCGTTGGTGAACATCATCAGGGCCGCCTCGCGAGAACGAACGTGGACAGTATCGCCGTGGTCAGGATCACGCCGACGATCCAGAGCAACGACGGACCGATGGTCGACCAGTTCACCGTGCCCGCATCCGCTGCGGAATCCCCGGCCAATGCGCGCATGGCGTAGACGAATTGGGAAATGGGCTGGTTGCGAACGATCGGCTGGAGCCAGTGTGGAAACCGCTCCGCGGGCTGGATGCCGATGGACAGCATCCCGAAAATTAACTGGGGCAACGCCAACCATTGGGTGGTGGCCTCGGGATTCCCGGAGCCTGTGCCTATCACGTCTCCCAGGAATGACAGTGTGGCGCCGATCATCAGCACCAACGCGCAGAAGCCCGCGGTTTGGGCCAGGCCACCGTAGAACCGGAACCCGATGACGTGCCCGCACAGGATCGCGGCCATCAGGCCGATCGAGCAGCGGTACAGGCCCGCCGACATCCGCGCGGCCAGCGGTGTGGCCGGGGCGATCGGCATGGCACCGAAGCGGCGATTGATGCCCTGCTCGGAATCCAACGCCGCGCGGAACGCCGCGGAAATGGACGCAAAGGAGATTGCCTGCAGCGCGATCAGCGGCGTCAGATACTGCGCATAGCTGCTCATTCCGGTCCTGGCGCCCATGACCTGGTTGAGCGGTATGTAGAAGCCGGCGGTGAGCGCCGCCGGCGCGGTGATCGCCAACAGCACCTCACCGTTGCGTAGCGTCGGTGTGATCAACCGGACGGTCAACACCCACGACTGCGACAACGTGGAGGGGGTGGGCCGGACCGCGGTCGATGCGGTCACGACAGCACATCCATTGCCACCCGGCCCGATTCGCGGGATTCGTCGGAATCCTTGGTCAGTGCTAGGAACACGTCGTCGAGCGACGGTCGGCGCAGCGCGATGTCGGCCAGCCCGATATTCGCCGCATCCAGCCGTCCCAGGGCCTCGATGAGGGTGTTCGCACCATCGGGTGCCGGCATGGCGATCCGATCCGACGCGGCGGTCATCGCCGCCCGCGACTCTGGAATGAGCGGGCCCAGCGCCTCGACCATAGCGGTCAGATCGTTGAGATCGCGCGGAACGATCTCGCAGTAGGTGCCCCCGGTGCGGGCCTTGAGCTCGTCGGCTGATCCGTGCGCGACGATCGTGCCGTGGTCGATCACGACGATCCGGTCACTGAGCGTGTCGGCCTCCTCGAGGTATTGGGTGGTGAGCAGCGTCGCGATACCGGCGTCCTTGAAGCCCCTGATGAGCTGCCAAACCGCTTGGCGGCTGCGGGGATCCAGCCCGGTGGTCGGTTCGTCGAGGAAGGCCACCTCCGGGCGGACCACCAGGCCGCAGGCGATGTCGATTCGTCTGCGCATACCGCCGGAGTACGTGCTGACCCGGCGGCCGGCGGCGTTCTCCAAGTCGAACCCAGCGAGCAGCTCGTGTGCCCTGGCACGCGCCGCAGACTTCTTCAGGCCCTGCAGACGGCCGAACAGGACGATGTTTTCGTAGCCGGTCAGCATGTCGTCGAGTGCGACATGCTGACCGGTCAGCATGATTGACCGGCGCACCATCGCCGGCTCGGCAACCACGTCGTAGCCGGCGACGCTGGCGTGTCCACGGTCAGGTGCGATCAGTGTGGACAAGATCTCGACCACGGTGGTCTTGCCCGCCCCGTTCGGGCCCAGCAGGGCGACGACTTCCCCGCGTCCGACGTCGAACGAAATGTCGTCAAGCGCGACAACCGATCCGAACGACTTGCCGATCCCGCTGACGATCACGCCCATGTCTAAACGCTTGTCGAACTGCAACATCCCTGTCTCCTCTGGTTAGTCGCCGTCTTCGAGGACGGCCGCCGATAGGTCCAGCAGGGCCAGCGCCGCGTCGTCAGCGTCGGTGGCGTGCTGGCCGCCGTGCCCCGTGACGGCTTCGTCGACCAGGCCGATGAGCATCGCCGGGAACCGCTCTGCGAGTGCTTCGATGGTTGCGCCCGGCACGCGTCTGCGGTCATGCCAAAAGTCGACGTGCAGCGCGCCGCCGCGCCGGTACACCCGCAGTTCGATCGGATGGCCGAGCCCGGGTGGGGTATCCGGAAGTACCCGTTCTTCGTCACTGACCGTGCCCGCCGGGGCTTTTGGATCCTGTGCCGCCTGCCGCTCCGGGATCATTCCGAGGTTGGCGAAGTGGATGTCCGGTGCGGCGGTCGCTTCCAGCAGCCGTGCGGTGGGGGCGTGCAGGTAGCGCAGCACTCCGTAACCAATGCCGTAATGCGGTACGGCCTCGAGGGTCTGGCGGATCTCCTCGAGCAATTGCACGGCGCTGGCCCCCGACACTTCTACGCACGGCAAAGCGATCGGGTAGATGGTTGAGAACCAGCCGACGGTGCGGCGCACATCCACCTCCGGTGCGAGCACCGAACGCCCGGCGCCAACCAGGTCGACGGCAACGACTCCCTCACCGACGACCGCCGCGACCGTGCGGGCGAGACTCGACAGCAGAAGCGCCTCGATGCCGACCTGCAACAGCCGCTGGGCGTCGTCGATCATGGAGGTTTGCTCTGTAGTCAGTCCGCCGGGCAACCTGACCAGATCGCCTTCGGCGGGTGGTGGTTGCGCGGCGGCACTCGGCTCTGCCACGCGCAGAGACGCTTTCGCGACGGTGTCCAGCCAGTAACCGCGCTGATCGAGCAGCGCGGGATGCGTGGACAGCGCTGCGCATCGCTGTGACCAGTCCCGCCATGAGGTGCCGACCGGCTCGAGGGCGATGTCCTGCCCGGCGCACCGCTGCGCGAAGGCCGTGAGCAGGTCGGTCACCAGGACCTTTCGCGAAGTGGCATCGCAGACGATTCGGTGCACCGTGAGCACGAGGAACCGGGCCGCGCCGGATGCGTCGCTGACATAGGTGACGGTCATCGGCCAGCTGTGCAGATCCTGTTCGCGGACAGTATCGGTGACCACGGCCGCCAACGCTTCTCGTTCCTTGACGCTGTCCGGCATGGCCGCCAACGGCAGTGCGTGCTCGACCAAGTCGGTGAATTCGCACGGCTCCACGATCTGCTGTTCCCAGGTGCCCGAGCGCTCGACTACCCGCATGCGCAAAGCGTCGTGGTGCGAAATCACCGCGGACACAACGGCCATGACGTCGGCAGCGCTGACCCGGGAGTCCAGTTGCAGCACCAGCGGGACCCGCCAGCGGCCGCGCTCTGCCAAGCCGGTGTCGAGGAAGCGGCAGATGTTCGCAGGCAGCGGCAAGCCCAGATCGGCAGGCACATCGCTGGTGAGTCCGCGGGAGGCGTATCGGGCGACCAAGGTGTCGGCCAGCGCGGCCAGGCTGTGGTTTTGGTACAGGTCCTGCGCGGTGAGGTCCAGCCCTTCCTGGTTGGCGGAGATCACGACCCCGACAGCCGTCAGTGAGTTGCCGCCGAGGTCGTAAAAGTTGTCGCTCGGCTTGACCGACTCCACGCCCAGGCACGGTGCCCAGATTCGCTGCAGCGTCACCACCATCTGCGTGCGCGGGTCGGTACCGGCCGTGCTGGCGACTGCGGCGCCGTTGTGCCCAGTCGAAGTCACCACCCGCTGGCAGTCGGTCGGCTCAATCCAATACCGTTGGCGCGCAAATGGATAGCCGGGCAGGGTCGCCCGGCGCGCCTGCTCACCGTGCAGCGCGGTCCAGTCCACGTCGACCCCGGCGGACCAGAGCTGGCCGAGGGCAAGCAGGAAGGCGTCGCGGTCGTCGCGCCGCTGCAGGGGGTGGCGCATCAGGCGGACCGCGCGGTGGGTGTCGCCCCAAGTCGGAAGCCGAAGCGCCGATTCGGTCAGGCTGAGGCCGGGACCCACCTCGACGAGCAGGCGGTGCGGATCGTCGAGCAGCACCTGGATCTCGTCGGCGAACCGCACGGTGGAGCGGATGTGCCGGGCCCAGCGCTCGGGGTCGGTGGCCTCGGTCGCCGTCATCCATGTGCCGGTGATGTTCGACAGCATCGGGATGGTCGGCTCGTGCAGCGTCACGCTTGCCAGGTACTCGGCGAACCGCGGCAGTACCTCGTCCATCGACCGTGAATGGAAGGCATACGAGGTGCGGGCCCGTCGCACCAGAATGCCCTGGGCGGCAAGGTGATCGGTCAACGTCGCAATCGTGTCCTCCGGCCCCGCGAGCACGCAACTGCCCGGATCGTTGACGGCGGCGACGTCGACGTCGAAAGCGAGGTCCCCGAGCTGGGCGGCGATGTCCTCGGGGGGTGCGGCCACGGCGACCATCGCGCCGCACGGTGCGGCGTGCATCAGCCGGGCGCGCAGCGCCACCACCTTCAGCGCGGTGGGCAGGTCGAAAACGCCTGCGACGGTGGCGGCCACCAGCTCACCGATGCCATGTCCGGCCAGCGCCGCGGGCTTCACGCCGTACGACATTGCCAGTTGCGCGAGCGCGTACTCCACCGTGAACAGGGCCGGCTGCGCCAGATCGGTGCGCTCCAGGTGGGTGCCGGCGAATACATGGTCTCTCAGGTCAATGCCGGGGTCGTCGGTCAATCCCGCGGTGCACCTGTGGAAGTGCTCGCGGAACACCGGCTCGGTCTCGAAGAGCCCGTGGGCCATGCCGACGTGCTGGGCGGGCTCACCCGGGAACAGAAACGCCACCCGCTCGGTGCCCGCCGGAATGCCTTGCGGGCATTGCGTGACCGAGACGTCGTCGTGATCGGCGACGGTCAGCACGGCCGCGGCGGCGCCACGGTCATGCACAACGGCCGCCAACCGATGCTCCTCGCGGCGCCGGTGTGCGAGGGTGTACGCGATATCGGGTAATGCGAGCTCGGCTTCGCGGCACAGTTCGTCGGCCAACGCCATCCGAGCGTCGTGCAGCGATTCGGCGGTTCGGGCCGACAACAGCAGCACCTGCGGGCCGAGCCGCTCGGCACTGGGCGCCACCGCGGGCGCTTCCTCGAGAACAATGTGCACGTTGGTTCCGCCGGCCCCGAAGCAGTTGACCCCGGCCCGGCGGGGGGCGTCGGATTCCCACGCGGCGTAGGTGTTCTGCACCACGAACGGGGTGCGTTCCAGGCGCAGTTCGGGATTGGGTGCGGTGTAATGCAATGTCGGCGGGATCGCCTTGTTCTTCAGGCACAGGATCGCCTTGATGAGGCCGGCGACGCCAGAGGCCACCTCCAGGTGGCCGATGTTCGACTTCATCGAGCCCAGGACACAGGGGGCCGCACGGGGCGTTTGGGACACCTCGAAAGCCAGTCGCAGGCCTTCGATTTCGAGCGCATCGCCCAGGTGCGTTCCGGTGCCGTGCGTTTCGACGAACCCGATGGTCGCGGCGTCCACTCCGGCGATTGCGTGCGCCTGGGCGATGACTTCCGCCTGGCCGGCGGGACTGGGCGCCGCGTAGTTCATCTTCATCGAGCCGTCGTTGTTCACGGCAGAACCGCGGATCACCGCGTGGATGCGGTCACCGTCGGCGACTGCGGCCTTCAGCGGTTTGAGCACCACTGCGGCGACACCGCTGCCGAAGAACATGCCGTCGGCGCGGACGTCGAACGGCCGACAGCGGCCAACCGCAGACGCCATCAGCCCCGGAACATACCAGTAGCCGACCCCGTGCGGCACCCGGAGCGAGGCCGCGCCGGCCAGCGCGATGTCGGTTTCACGCGACAGCAGGCTCTGGCAGGCGAGGTGGACCGCCAGCAGCCCGGAGGAACAGGCCGTCTGCACCGACAGGCTGGGCCCGTGGAGGTCGAACGCATGCGAGACGTGGGTCGCCAGGTAGTCCTTGTCGTTGTGCAGCGCCAGGTTACCCATCTCGACGGTGAGGCCGTCCCCGATGGTCGACTTCAAATCGAGGTGCGACATCAGGTTGTAGAACAGATAACCACTGTCGGAACTGCTTCCGAACACGCCGATGGTCCCGCCGTAGGTGCCGGGGTCGTACCCAGAGTCTTCGAAGGCGTGCCAGGCGGTTTCGAGCATCAACCGGTGCTGCGGATCCATCATCTGCGCGTCGTACGGCGTTATCCCGAAGAAGTCGGCGTCGAAGTCCTCGATCCCGTCCAGCGGGGCCGCCCGCCGCACATACGCCGGGTTGGCCAGGGCCGCGGTGCTAACGCCGGCGGCGGTCAGCTCCGCCGCGGAGAGGTCGACGATTGACTCTTCGCCGCGGCACAGGTTGTCCCACAACTCCGTCACCGAGCCGGCGCCGGGAAACCGGCCTGCCATGCCGATGACTGCGATCGCGTTCGGGGGCACTTGGTCGGTTGAGTTGTCGGTCGAGTTCACATGCTTCACGGGTCGAGTCCTCTCAGTCTCTCCAGCACCGCATCCTGACGGGCCATGGCGCGCTGTTGGGCTCGCGCGCCGAGGCCGGACGCGCGCTCGGTGCTGCTGGGCTTGACCAGACCGAGCTGGCCGACGAGATCGGTGGTCAGGTTCTGCAGAGAGCCCCCATGCAGCAGCAGCGCTACCGGCGGCTCGACACCGAAGTCGGCGCGGGCGGAGTTACGGATCCGCACCGCCATCAGCGAGTCCATGCCCAGCTCGATCAGTGGCGAGTCGGCCTCTAGTGGCCAGTCGTCGGGATAGCCCATGATGGCCAGCACCCGCAGCCGCAGCCGGTCGGCCACCACCCGCGCGGCCTCGTCCGGGGCGAGGTCGGCCAGCGCCTGCGGACCTGCCCAGTCACCGGAGCCGTCGAAGTTTTCGAGTTCCTCCGCTAGGGCGGCGAAATAGCCCAGGTCGCCGATCTCGGGGAACGCCGCCGCCTCGCGGTCGAGCCGCAGCCGGACGACACCTGCCCGGGTGGCGCCACCGGCCAGCAGTGCCTCCAGCGCTTCGATGCCCTCGGCAGGTGTGATCGGGTCCAGCGCACTGAGTCTCAGCCACTGTCCCAGACCGGCATCCGACCACAGCCCCCAGTTGATCGCGGTGGCCGGCAGCCCCGAGTCGCGCCGCCACTGCGCCAGGGCGTCGAGCCAGGCGTTCGCGCAGGCGTAGGCAGCCACACCGGGTGAGCCGAGCAGGGCCGCGGCGGAGGAGAAGCACACCCACCAGTCCAGTGGACGATCAACGGTGGCATGGTGGAGCCGCAGCGCGCCGGCGGCCTTGGCGGCCCACACGCGGTGCAGGCTCTCCTTTTTCATCATGATGACCAGGCCGTCGTCGATGACGGCGGCGCAGTGGACGATGCCCCGCAGTGGCAGGCCGGTGCGTTCGGCCGCCGCCACTAGGGCGTCGGCGACGCCGGCCTGGGCGATGTCCCCGGTAACCACCTCGATCTGAATGGGTCCGGCGAGTTCGTCGAGCAGTGCCCGCGTCGCTTCCGACGGCGCGTTGCGGCCGTTGAGGATGATGCGGCCTGCGCCGCGGTCCACCAGCCACCGCGCGACGACCAGGCCGAGACCGCCCAGGCCGCCGGTCACCACATAGGACCCGTCGGAGCGGACGATGTGGTCGCGATGCGGTGCGCCGATGGTGGCGCGGTTGAGCCGTTCGACACGGCGGTGGTCACCGCGCCAGGCGACCACGTCGTCGGAATCGGCCAACTGCAGCTCGGTGACCAGCGTGGCCAGGCTGTCTCCGCGGGGGTCCAGGTCGACCAGGGTGGTGTGCAGCTCGGGATGTTCGTAGGCGAGCACGCGCACCAGACCGCGAAGCGCACCGGCGGCCGGGTTGCCGGTCTCCCCGGCCTGCGTCACCAGGCCTCCGCCGGTCACCAGCCACAGCCGCGGCGGTTGGCCGTGCCAGCCTCGGACCACCGCGCGCACCGCGGCGACGATCGACCAGATCGTCTCCTCGGTATGTGCGAGCGCCTCGGCACCCACCGGGTCGAGAGCCGCGCCGCCGGCGAAGACCACCACACCACGCGGCGGCAGCTCCGGAACGGCAGCAGCGTCGGCGAAGGCCCGCAGTACCGCCTGCTCGTCATGCAGATCGGCCGTAACCACACGCCGGTTCGGGGTGCCGAATTTCGTCGCGAGATCCCGTGCCATCGCCGTCATGCCGGAATCGGCGAGCATCAGCCAGCTGCCCGTGTCGGTCGGCGCCGCGGTCGCCTCGGCGGCCGGCCTATTTACCCAGCTGACGTCAAACACCTTCTGAGACAGCGGCACTGGCACCGCACGCCAATCGACTCGGCGTACGCATACGCCGCTGATCTCGGCGGCGAGTGCGCCAGACTCGTTGAAGACGCTGACCCGGCCGAGCATTCCGGCGTCCGCGTCGTCCAGACCGCTCAGTTCCGCCCGGCACACCGCGGTGGGGCCCACCTCGCCCAACACCCGAATCGAGTCGAACGCCATCGGCAGGTATGCGGTGTCGGCCCGGTCGGTGGTCAGCGCTGCCGGCAGTGCGGCGGCCAGGCCTTGCATGGCCGAGTCGAGCAGGACCGGGTGGATCCGGTAAGCCGGGTTGCGCGGGGTCTCCTCGGGCAGGGCGATCTCGGTTTCTGAGCCCCCACCCGCCAGGCGTGCGATGCGGGTCAGGCCGGCGAACGCCGGGCCGTGCTGGTGGCCGCTGTGGCGCAGGGCGGCGTAGTAGTCGGCGGTCGAGACGGTAGTCGAGAGGGCGCTGCCGGCGTCCGGGGTCAGCTGTGGCCGACTGGCGCTGCTCTCCTCGACGGTTTCGATGCGGGCGACGGCGTGCCGCACCCAGGTGCCCGATGCGCCCGATAGATTACCGCCGGTGCGGGAATGTACCTCTATCCGCTTCGTGCCGTCCGAGTTGACGAAAAGCCGTGTGATGAACGGGGTTTCACTGGACAGCGGAAGTAGTTGCTCGATCTCCAGCCGGCGCACGCAGACCGCGTCCACCGGCAGCTTCAGTCCCTCACACGCCGCCGCCAGGACGATCTCGGCGAAGGTGGGCCCGTGCAGGGTGGGCTGGCCGTGCACCTTGTGGTCGGCCAGCCACGGGTGCCGCGCCGTTCCGACATCGCCCTGCCAGACGTGACCATCGCCGGCCGGCAGTTCGATGTGGACACCCAGCAGCGGATGGGAGCCGCGCGGCAGCTGATCGTCGGGACGGCCCGCCACCCAGAAGGGGGCATGCCGCCACGGCGTCGTCGGCAGGTCGACGAGCCGGCCCGCGGCGACCCCGGCCTTCGCGGCCCGCGGTGGTGCGATGGCGGCCAATTGGGTGTGGAAGAACAGGTTTTCGCGGTTCTCCCGGTGCAGCGTGGGCAGCACCTGGACCCGCCCGGCGGCGCCGATGTAGTCGAGCGTCTCCTTGACGGCGTGCAGCACGACCGGGTGCGGGCTGACCTCCACAATAGTGTCGTGGTGCTGGGCGGCCGCGGCGATGGCCTGGTGAAAGCGGACCGGGTTGCGCAGGTTGTCGGCCCAGTACTGGGCGTCGAATACCGGGGCGCGGTCGTGCTCGCGACTGGTGCTCAAGATCGGGATCGTCGGCTCAGTCGGGGTGAGATCGGCCAGCAACGTGCGCAATTCGGGTAGCAGCGGATCGATCAGCGGATGGTGTGAGGCCATGTCGGCCTCGACCGGCCGGGCCAGCCGGTTCTGCTCGCGCACGGCCTCGATGATGGCGTGCACCTTCTCCCGCGGGCCGGCGATCACGGTCTGCCGGGGTGCGGCGTGCACGGCCAACGTGACGTCGGGATAGTCGGCGAGCAACGCACTGGTGGCCTCGGCGTCGAGTTCCAGCAGAGCCAGAGCGCCCTGCCCGGACAGCCGCGACATCAGCCGTGAGCGGGTGGCGATCACCCGCAACCCGTCGGCCACGTTCAGTGCGCCGGCCACCACCGCCGCGGACACCTCACCCATCGAATGGCCGATCACCGCATCCGGTGTCACGCCGTAGGATCGCCACAACTCGGTCAGCGCGAGTTGCATTCCCACCAGCACCGGGTGGATGCGGTCGAGACCGGTCACCGGCTCACCGGAGGACAGCACCTCCTGCAGCGAAAAGCCGGTCTGGGCAATGAAGTCCGGCTCCAGCTCGGCTACCGCCTTGGCGAATGCCGGCTCATCGGCCAGCAACTGCCGGCCCATGCCGGCCCAGTGTGAGCCCCCACCCGAATACACAAAGACCCGGCCGGGCCCGACGGCATGTTGATGACAATCCACCACGCCCACCCGTGGTTGTCCCGCCGCCAGTGCCCGCAAGCCCGCGATCGCCTCCGCGCGGTCAAGCGCGACCACGGTTGCGAACTTGGCGTGCCGGGTACGGTGCTGGCTCAGGGTGTGCGCGACATCGGCCAGCGGTGCCGCCGCGCCGGGCCCTGACATCCAGTCGGCCAACGCCGCGGCCATGGCGGACACCCGCGCAGCCGTCTTACCCGACACCGTCAGGGCCGAAACGTGCGGCGTCGCGACGGTCGCCGGTACCTCCCTGTCGGGCGTATCCGGCGCCTGCTCGATCACCACATGCGCGTTGCTCCCACTCAGACCGAACGACGACACCGCTCCTCTGCGCGGACCCGTAGCCGCCGGCCACGGGGCGCTCTCGGTCGGCACGAACAGACGCGTCGATGAGGCGTCGATGGCCGGGTTCCACCCCGTGAAGTGCAGATTGCGCGGAATGTGGCCGCGCTCCACCGCCAGCACCGTCTTGATGAATCCGGCCACACCGGCAGCCGCCTCCAGATGGCCGATGTTGGTCTTGACCGACCCCAAAGCGCACGTGCCGTCGCCGCGGCCGTATGTGGCCGCCAGCGACTCGAATTCGATCGGGTCTCCCAATATCGTTCCGGTGCCGTGTGTTTCGACATAGTTCACGCTGTCGGCGGTGACATCGGCGAGCCGCAAGGCGGAGGTGATCACGTCGCGCTGCGCCAGTGCGTTCGGTGCGGTCATGCCGTTGGACCGACCGTCCTGGTTGGTTGCCGAACCACGGACCACCGCCAGTACCCGATCCTGGTCGCGGAGCGCGTCGGCCAACCGTTTGAGTACCACCACTCCGCAGCCCTCGCCGCGCACGCATCCATCCGCGCTGGCGTCGAAGCTGTTGCATCGCCCGGTCGGCGATTGTGCTGACCACTTGGACAACGCGATGGCGGTGAATGGTGACAAGGTGAGCCCCACGCCGCCGGCCAGTGCCATGTCGCTCTCGCGCAGCCGTAGGCTTTGACAGGCCAAGTGGATTGCCACCAACGACGAGGAACACGCCGTATCCACGGCGACGGCCGGACCGCGCAATCCCAGCAGGTAGGAGATCCGTCCCACCGCCGCGCAGTGCGGGGTTCCGGTGCTCAGGTAGGCGTCGATGTCCGCCCTGCGTTCGAAGTTGATGATCGTGTAATCCCACGACGTCAGCCCCATCATCACGCCGGTTCGGGTGCCGCTCAGCGAATCCGGTGGAATGCCGGCGTGCTCCAGCGCTTCCCAGGCGACCTCGAGCAGCATCCGATGCTGCGGATCCATCGCCACGGCTTCGCGAGGTGTGATGCCGAAGAAGTCGGCGTCGAAACCGTCGACGTCGGGAACGAAACCGCCCCATTTCGACGTCATCCGTCCCGACGCCGACGGATCAGGATCGTAGAACGCGTCCGCGTCCCAGCGATCAGGCGGCACCTCTGTGATCGTGTCCACGCCGTCGATCAGCAGTTGCCAAAAGCTTTCCGGCCCAGTCACATTCCCCGGGAAGCGACAGCCGATGCCCACCACCGCCACTGGCTCTGCAATATCGGTCGGGAAGGCCGTGCCGGCACGAACAAGCTCGCGCGCCAGTGCCGTCCGCGCGTTCGGCGACAGTTGCGCCGCGCGCTCCGCCAGGTTTGTCATGACTCTCCTTTCGTCGCGGCTTCCAGCTCGCTGGCCTCGACCAGATCGGAGAGCAGGTCCATCTCCTCTTCTGACAGTTCGGGTTCCGCGTCGGAAGTCTCCTGCGCAGCGGCCGGTGTCGCGTAGTCCATTCGTTCACACAGGGCGCCCGCGAGATCGGTGATCGTCGGGTACGCCCAGACCAGCGCGGCCGGTAACGTGATACCCAGACTTGCTTCCAGCCGGTTTCGCAATTCGAGGGCCATCAGCGAGTCGAGACCAAGCGTCTGCAGCGGCCGGTCGTGGTCAATTGGATCGCTCGAGCGCACCACCCCGCGGATCTCATCGGCGATCGCGGATGCGAGGCACCCCGGGCGTTCGGTCGCGTCGAGGGCGTCCAGTTGTGCCCGGATCGCGCCCCCACCGCGCCGTTCCGCCCTTTTCAGGGCTGCGGTGTCGTGCAACTTCGCGAACAACGACGACCCCGCCACTGCGGGGAAGGATTGGAACCACTGCCGCGCGTCGAGGCTGAACACACCGGTGCGCGCACGGTCGGCGGCGAGCACCGTCTGCATTGCGGCCAGCCCCTGCTCGGCGGTGATCATCGAGACGCCGAGATCGGCGAAGAACTGAGCGCGCCCGACCTCGGCCCATGGGCCCCAGTTGATCCCGACGGCGGGAAGTCCAAGGGAGCGCCGATGGGCGACAAGACCGTCGACCCACGAGTTCGCGGCCGCGTACGCGCCCTGCCCGGGCGTGCCGAGAAGTGAGGCAGCCGAAGAGAAGGTCAGCCACCAGTCGACGTCGCGCCCAGCGGTGGCCTGATGAAGCCGCCAGCTGCCGGTGACTTTCGGGGCGAACACCCGCCTGGCCGCGGCATCCGTCATGTTCAGCACGATCTCGTCGGCGAGGACCATCGCGCTGTGCAGGACTCCGGCCAGCCGGAAGCCGGCGTTTTCGACCGCCTGCACCAGCCGGTCGGCCGTGCCGGGCGCGGCGATGTCGCCGGTGACCACCTCGATCCGGTGACCCGCGGCGTTGAGGTCCGCGATGGCCGCGCGGACCTCATCGCTGGGGGCCGAACGTCCGTTCAGGACAATCAATCCCGCGCCTTGCTCGGCCAGCCAGCGCGCGACGACGAAACCCAGACCGCCCATGCCGCCGACGATGAGGTAGCCGCCGTCGTTGCTGACCAGTGGAAGTGGTGGCGGGGACGCGATCGCTTCGATGCGGCCGCTGTCCGGTATCGAGATGACGATCTTGCCGGTGTGCCTAGCGGAGGCCATCAGCCGAAATGCGTCGGCCGCGTCTTGCAGGCTGAACTCGGTCACGGGAAGCACCTGTACTTCGCCAGCCGCCACGCGCCCGAGGATGTGTTGCAGAAGTTCGCGGTACCGCGCCGGCCGCAGCTTCAGATTCAGGTCAAGGTCTACCACGGCGAAGGACGCGCTTTTCGCCAGTGCGGCCAATCCCAGGTTGGCATCGGCGTAGACGTCTTTCTTGCCGAGTTCGATGAACCGGCCGCCGGGGGCGAGTATCTGCAAGCCGCGCTGAATCGCTTCGCCCGGAAGCGAATTGAGAATGACGTCCACACCGTAGCCGTCTGTGAGCTCGAGTATGTCGTCGGCGAAGTCCACGGTTCTCGAGTCGCCCACGTACTCGACACCGAGCTCGGAGAGCATTTCGCGTTTGGCTTCCGAGCCGGCCGTTGCGTAGATGCGGGCGCCGACCATCTTCGCGATCGAAACCGCCGCCATTCCGACGCCGCCGGTGGCGGAATGGATGAGCACGCGTTCGCCGGCCGACAGCCGCCCGACCTCGCACAGTGAGTGCCAGGCGGTGAGATACGCGACGCCGAACGTGGCCGCCTCGTTATCGGGCAGCGCGTCGGGGATTGGGACAACGAGCTCGGCAATCGTTGTCAGGTGCGTTCCGAATGTGCCGGGGCCGAGGGCGATTACGCGCTGCCCGATCTCGACGGAGTCGACCTCGTCGCCGACGGCCGTCACATGGCCGACGCACTCGCCACCGATCACCGGCGCGGCACCGTTAAGTCCCGGATACACGCCCATCGCCTTGAGCACATCGTTGAAGTTGAGCCCAGCGGCCGCGACGCGAACCTCGACCTGATCGGCTTGCGGCCTGATCCGCTTGACCTGGTGGACGGTGAGTGCGTCCAGCCGTCCGGGTCGATCGATCTGCAGCCGGACAGCGCCTGAGCCATCGAGGTTCACGACCGTGCGGCGAGATTCGGCGGCGAGATCACCCTTCGCGGTGGTGGGCGCGGGCACCAGCCGGTTGACATAGCGTTGTCCGTCACGGTAGGCGACCTCATCCTGGTCCGAACCGGCGAGCAACTCCTCGGTCAGGGCAGCGAGTGAGCCGGTGCCTTCCGGGTCGATGTCCAGCAGCGTGGCCTTCAGTTCCGAATGTTCGAATGTCAGCACCCGCGCGATTCCACGTAGCTCCGCCTGCGCCAACGTGACCGACTCAGTGGGGTCGACCTGCTGAGCGCCGCGGGTGACGATCCACAGCCGCGGGCTGATCCGGGTACCCATTCGCTTCACGGTCTCGACCACGCTGGCGATCAGCAGCGTGCGCGCCTGCGCCAACTCCAGTTGCGCCTGATCCGACAATGATTCGTCGACGCCTCGGGGCGGACAGACCACGACGATGCCGTCCCAGCCGATGCCGGTGATCGCCGCGCGCAGCTTCGCTTCGGCGCCTGCGGAGACGAGCTCCACTTCGGCCAGGCGGTCACGCAGCGATGACTGCAGCGCGGGCAGCAGCGGGTCGTCCACGGCGGGGTCGCCGATCAGCAACAGGCCACCCGGAGTGTCGGCCGTTTTGTCCAGCGGTGCGGGCTCCCACTCCAACGCGAACAGGCGATTGGTGAGTCCCGTTGCGCCGCCGCTGGATCCAAGCACCGCCATCTCGACCTCATCGATGACGAGGAGCGGTTTGCCATCCGGATCCATCAGGACGACTTCGCCGACGAGCCGCCCGTCGGGAGCGGCGAGGGAGCCGACCGTGCGGACACCGCGGGTGATATCGCCGTACACGTGCACGCCCGCGTAACGTACTGGCACCACTAGGGTTTTCCGGTCAGGGGCGCGCCGGGCGGTCTGCCCCCCGGCCAGGTCCGTCGCCATCCGGGTGGCGCCGAGTGTCTGCAACGCGATGTCCATCATCACTGGGTGCAGCAAGAAATCGCGGGAACCCGCCCTGGCCGAAGAGGGTAGCCGCACGTCGGCGCGGGCCGCTCCGGATTGCGCGACAGCGAGCCCCACGATGCCCTGGAACGCTGGCCCGAGCTGTTGGCCGGCGCCGCGCAACCGCTGATACAGGTCGTCGGGGTCCAGCTCGTCCGCCAGATCGGCAGGGGTCAGCTCTGTTCGGGGTGCCTCGTGCTCCGACGGTGTTGCGCGGGCAATGGTGGCGGCGGCATGGGTGGTCCATCCCGAAGAGCCGCTGCGGGTGCGTATTTCCACCCGGCACCGCTGCTCGTCGCCGGTGAGCGTAGTCACCAGAACAGTGCCTTCGGTCACGTGCAGCATCTGATGAAGGTCAAGCTCGCAGATCATCCACGGCTGGTCTTGCTCGACCGCGAATGCGTCCGTCGCCGCCGCCAGCGCGACCTCGGCGTAGGCCGTGTCCGGCAGCACGCAGAGATCGCCGATGATGTGATCCCCGAGCCACAGCAGACCCGGGCTGAGCTCGCTTTCCCATACTCGGGTGCCATTGGTGGGGTCGGTGACACCGATGCCAAGCAGCGGGTGGGTGTCTGCCGTGTGGTAGGCGGCCGATGTGGTGGTGATCCAGTGGTGGGTGTGTTGCCAGGGGGTGGTGGGCAGCACGGGGTGTGGCTCCGGGGGGTGAGGGGTTTGGGGTGCGACGGTGGTGTGGGCGGTGTTGAGGTTGGTGTGGAAGGTCA
>NZ_JBKQTQ010000033.1:0-13916 GCF_052143115.1 Mycobacterium sp. | reverse complement strand
GCGACGACGATGCGCTGGTGCGGGTGGCGGCCTGCGGACTGTGCGGGACCGACCATGAGCAGTTCACCGGCGAGCTCGCGGGCGGGTTCGCGTTCGTTCCCGGTCACGAGACCGTCGGGACCATCGATGCCATCGGCCCCCAAGCGGCACAGCGTTGGGGTGTGGCCGCCGGCGAGCGGGTGGCCGTCGGCGGCACATCGAATGTGGTGAAGCGTTGCAGAGTAGCTGCGGAGCGACGATCCAGGAGATCACCCGGGGTCGCTGTGCGGGATAGCGGTTCCGGATGAGGGCACGGAGCAGCTTGTCGTCATCATCGAAGTCAAGAAGCGCGGCGACTCCGACGAGGAGGCGATGGATAAGCTCGGCCTCGTCAAGCGTGAAGTGACCTCGGCGATCTCAAACTCGCACGGCCTCGCCGTCGCGGATCTCGTTCTGGTAGCACCTGGCTCGATTCCGATCACCACCAGCGGCAAGGTCAGGCAAGCGGCGTGTGTCGAGCAGTACCGGCACGGACAGTTCGCCCGCTTAGACGCATAGGCAGTACCGGAGTTAGGTCCGCCGATGAGATTTGCCCGGGCAAGCTGTGGAACTCGCGGCGATGTCGAGCCCTGCGCCGCCGTCGGCCGTGAGCTGCCGCACCAGGCTACGGGGCCGGCCCATCCGGCCTCAAGGGTCGCTACGCGACGGACATACGGCCCGCCCTTGACCCCGGAGCCTCTGCGGCCCCTGATCGAGCAGCGGCGCGGGCAGGCGCACGGCGCTGCCCGCCCACACGCGCGGCGCTCAACCAACAGATCACTACAAACCAGTCTCTACGGTTTCAGGGGATTGCCACATCTTTCGTATGACGGCATGATGTGGCCGAAGATTATGACGGCATGATGTGGCAGAAGATAAAGAGCAATGGTTGGAGCATGGCGGAGAAACTGAAAAGCGCACAGTTCACGATGCCAGTGCCCTACGACGTGAGTGCCGCCGAGGCTACGAGCTCCGCAGCTCGACCGCGTCGAGCGGCCAAAGGTGCGCGAGGGCGACGTCGGTGACACCGACTCCGACCGTCTCGGTGATAACGATCTCCTTCCACGACCTCGACGGGCTGAAGCGCACGGTGGACAGTGTGCCAGCTCAGCGCTACGGGGGACGCATCGAGCACATCGTGATCGACGGTGGATCGGGCGACGACGTCGTGGAGTATCTGTCCGGGTGTGAGCCGGGCTTCACGTGTTGGCAGTCCGAGCCCGACGGCGGAAGATATGAGGCGATGAACCAGGGCATTGCCCATGCGTCGGGCGATCTGTTGTGGTTCATGCACTCCGGGGATCGTTTTTCCGATCCCGACGCGGTGGCTCAGGTTGTGGAGGCGATCTCGGGCCATGGGCCGGCACGCGACGTGTGGGGCTACGGCAAGCAAAACCAAATCGGACCCGATGGCCGCCGCTTTGGACGCCCATGGGGCCCTATGCCCTTTAACATCCATAAGTTCCTCACTGGTCTGGCGGTGGCTCCACATCAAGCGGTGTTCTTCGGGTCATCGCTGGTGAGCAAGTGGTGTAGCGAGAGCGAACCCCTGCGCGCCGACAACCGGGGCTGAATTTTGGAACAAACCTGTGTATTTCAACCTGTATGTTTCCCTGTTTCCCTGTTTCCCTATACGCCGTGCGCCCGCACCGCAAGGTGTATAACCTATGTTCAATTGCTGTCCCGCTTGCCAGTCGGCGTGGTCAAAACTCAATGCCGTGTACACGACCTTATGGGAGGCAGCGATGATTGGCGGTAAGTCTCGGTGGCTGAGCTTTGCTTTCGTAGCCGGCGCCAGTGCCGGTCTATTGTTAATTACCTCGATGTGTTAATTACCTCGATGATGAATTCGGCGTTCGCGTACGGGGACACGGCGGCCATCACCGGCGATTACGCGGGGGTGCCGGTCGAGGTCATGGGCGCCATCGGCCTACCGAACCCTTTAACCCAGCCTGGATCTGGATCGAACAGCCGATCTGGGCAGCTCAGGTCAAACGGCTCAAAGTCGGTTCTGCACGCCGGTTTTCGGCCACCACCAGAGAATCGCTGATGGCGGACCTCCGCTCCATCCTCGCCGCGCAACACGTCACTCGAGCCCGCGAGATCGCTACCCGGATGAGCAAACCCGCCGAAAGCGTCACCGCCGCCGCCGATCTCCTGGAAGAGACCGCCAGCCGAAGGGGGTTTGGCTGATGTGGGGCCTAGTCCTATTCTTCGCGTTTTCCGCAGCGCAGGACCCGGTGCGCATCGGGATCGTTATGCTGTTGATTTCGCGCCCGCGGCCCATGCCTCATCTGGTCGCGTACTGGCTGGGTCTCAAGGCAATGGGTTTCGGCGCTGCCCTGGCTGCGCTGTTCTTGCTAGGCGACTTCTTACTTTCTGTTACGCGAGTCGTGACTTCCGCCGCCAGAAACCCGGTTGTTCCGCCCATCCAGATCGCCGTCGGTGTTGTCGCGCTTTCGACCGCTGCGATGCTCGCTGCGCCCTCCTCGGTCCGTCAAGCAGCATACGCACTGGTGCCGGGCGGCGATCCGTCCGCCCAGGTGCTCCAGCCGAAAACACCGACCGTATTCTCGCGACTGTCGTGGCGTCGCCTGCTTGAAGATGGGTCGCCGAGGATGGCGTTTGTCTTCGGCCTGGGTACGGCGGCGACGCCGCTCATCGAGTTCTGGGGAGCAATGATGGTCATTGTGGCCTCCGGAGCGGGTGCCGGCGCGCAAGTCATCGCCGCCCTCATGTGGATCCTCGTGGCATATGCGATCGCCGAGATTCCTCTTGTTAGCTACCTGGCATCGCCGGCGAAGACGCAAGCCGTCGTAATGCGGCTGCATGATTGGTTACGCGCTCACGGCCGGCCGATCTTCGCCTTGGTCCTCGGCGTGGTCGGCGTGTTCATGGTTGCGAGCGGCGTGGGCAGGGTCTGAGCTGGGCGATTAGAATTAGAGTCGGTAACCCACTTTGGACGGACACCAGCTGTCGCACGACCAGACCAACGGGCCTGCCCCCTCCAGCGGCACCGAGTCGAACGGCTGCGCTGATGCGCTCCTCATGGCTTGAGGAAGCAGTACATCCGGTACGAGAGCACCCCGTCACGACACGCGGCGACCGCCCCTACCGTCCCACCGAAATCAAAACCCAACTCGCCGGATCGACGCTCATCAGGGATGAACTCGGGCAACCGTGAAATTTTGAGGCCAGCAAGGCCGGACCCAAGACCAAGGTCGCAGTCGGGCCCGCTCCTATGCGCGCATCCTCGAATGAGTCAACGAATCAGACTTCGCGCGCATCTTGACACGAGGCAACAGGTACGGGACCCTCAGGCTAGCGGTCGGTCAGAAAATGAAATAGTCCATGCTTGCGTATCAAATAAATAATCGCCTTACTTTCCCATTTAAGACGATTCTTGCCCCTGACATCAATGTGGTGATGCACGACCCTGACACTCGGATCGAACTGCCGCTTGATGCCGATCTTTTCCAAACGTATTGCCAAATCCTGAATCTCGTGTGACCGTAGCATAGGGTCATAGCCGCCGACCGACCTGAATAAGCTGGAATCAACAAGCATATTTCCTTCATGCAGCCAGTAAGCTGGCGCCGCAGTGGGAGACTCAAGTATGTTGGGCCAATCTCTCATCACTGGCGCAGCCACGCGTTGTATAGCGGCGGCGAGCCGAGGTTTTTTCCGCAAGCGGTCGATTGTTAACAGCGGCAAACCCGATGTGGCCAACACCGAGAACACAGGGGCAGGGCCATAGTTACGAAACTCCTGACTGCCATCTACTCGGCTTACTAACCCGCCAATCAAACCGACTCGTCGGTCGGCATAGCGTCCGACAACTTCCCGTGCAACAGCGGGAGTCTCGGGAGTCTCCAAGTCCATATCGGCGTCAATGAAGTGGATAATTGCCCCTTCTCCAACGTGGTCGATGATCTGATTGCGATTAGCGCCGGCACCCCTATTTTCCGGGCTCCGTACCAATTTCACTTCACCGCCAAACCCACTAACCACGTCGACGCTGTGGTCCGTGGAGGCGTCATCGAGCACAAAGACGGCGTTGTAGTGCTGCGCCAATACTTGTGGGAGTAGCCTGCATAGATTATCGCCCATGTTGTAGTTCGGAATGGCTGCAATGACCGGTAATTCCTTAGGCATGGTGCTCGCTAAGTATTGACGTAGCTGTAACGTTTACAGTACAGGTCGGCGTACACGGTGCGAGGCCCAGACGGTTTGCGAGCAATCCGGCGAACTTTGCCGGGTCCTCGGGTACGCCGCCTTCGGCGAGCAGCGCTGTGCCGTAAAGCAATTCGGCGGTTTCGACCAGTGAGGAATCGTCGCCGCGGTTCTTGTGCGCCTGTTGCAGGCCGGTGACGAGCGGATGATTCGGGTTGAGTTCGAGAATCCGTTTCCCGACCGGAACCGCCTGTCCGGAAGCCCGGTACATGCGCGCGAGCGCCGGTGTCATGCCGAAGGTGTCGGCTATCAGGCAGGCTGGCAACTCGGTCAGGCGGGTCCGGCCGCGGACTGCCGGCCGGGACAGAGTGTTGCCAGCTAAACCAAACGCTCGGAGGCATTGTCCCTTCCCGAGTAGCTCTGGGATGGCCATGGTCTACGGTTAGCTTGTGTCCCTGCTGATTACGGTGCCGGTCTACGGGCAGCATGAGTACACTCATGCCCTCGTCGCCGACTTGGAGCGCGAGGGCGCAGAGTATCTGATAGTTGACAACCGCGGCGACTACCCGAGGATCAGCGACGAACGGGTCACCACACCCGGCGAAAACCTCGGCTGGGCTGGAGGCAGCGATCTCGGATTCCGCATTGCGTTCTCGGAGGGTTACTCGCACGCAATGACGCTCAACAACGACACCCGTATCTCGAAGGGATTTGTCGCTGCCCTGCTGGACCCGCGGCTACCCGGTGACGGGGGAATCGTTGGGCCGGTGATTGACTATGGGTTCCCTTGCGCGGAAGCTGACGAGAAACCAAATGCTGCAAACTACACTCCCCGACCGCGATATCGGGCAGTGTCCGCCGTAGAGGGAACGGCGCTCATGCTGTCGCGCGAATGCTGGCAAACTATCGGCGGACTGGACCTTCGCAACTTTGGGCGCTACGGGTGGGGGATCGACCTCGATCTAGCGTTACGTGCCCGAAAAGTTGGATATGGCCTGTACACAACCGAGATGGCCTATATCAACCACTTCGGACACAAGACCGCCAACATCCACTTCGGAAGTTTGCGGTATCAGTGCGGAGCAAACCTTGCAAAGGTGCGGGCGTTGCGAAAACTGCATGGTCGTAAGTGGCGCAAGCAGTTCCCGCGCGGGTCATGGACGCGGTCGGTGTGGCCAAACACGGTTGTCAGCGAAACGTACACGGCTCACCCGTTAGAGGACTGACCCCCCAAGTTGTCCCGCGATTGCTGAGGCTCTGCAGCCCGGCGGGTTCTTGATAGTGGACGACTACGGCGCGGTCCGTGGCTGTAAGCGGGCGATCGAGGACAACCGCGCGCGCTGCGGCATTACCGGCTCTTCGTGATGAAGCGTGGTAGTGGTCGGGTGACACGGTTGGTTGCCTGACCTTGGGAACTGGAGGAATTACCTCAAGTCGAGCGCATTATCGGACTGCTCAAGAAATTCGCCGAGGTACGCGGGCGGCTTCAGGTTAAGCAAGCGGTCGCGGTCTGCGGCGAGATCCGCGTAATTGAGCGCCTCGATCTGCTCCGCCGAGTAGGACAATCGCGATTCCGGGAATCCCTTTCGTATGAGCCCGACCCCAAAATCGCACTTCAGCACCGCGATTCGCAGGTCGTCCCGGGTGCTGCGCAGGTGAACGATCGTCTTCCAGACGTCGCCGCTCCAGTAGTAGTCCCACCAGTGGTTCTGCGCATGAAAGTCGGCTTCCGACGTCGCGGGGCAGGCGATCGAGGCCTTTGCGGGGTTGCAATCGTGCAGGACAATGACGCCATCGTCCCGCAGGTAGCGCAGGGTGTTCTCGACGTCGCGCATGGCCTGCTCATAGGTGTGGAGCCCGTCGATTAGGGCGACGTCGATGCCGCGCTGCTCGAGGAAGGCCGTCTCGTTCGCGAAGAAGGCGTCGCTGGTCGTCTCGAAGTAGTGGGTGGCGCGCGCCTTCGCGTCGGCGAGTCTGCGGCGGGAGCGCGCCGAAAGCTTGAACGCCGGATCAACGGCGATCTTCTCGTCGGCGGTAATACGCCGGAACGCCGCTCCGCGCGAAACGCCGATCTCCAGATAGACGGGCTTCACCCGCCCGTCGAGCGCCTGCTGCACCGCCTTGATCCGGTTCACGCGACAGTCACCGCACGGATGCAGGCACTGGGACTACGCATTCGCGCGCCGGGCGCAGGCCCCGAATTGGCCGTGGGGAGCGTTGTTCACGTCAGCATGTTGCACGTCCCGTATGGCCCGTGGCAACTCACAAGGGCAAACTCACGGCTAACTCACAGCGAGACGTCTAGTAATTTACCTTTGTACCAACGACGGGTTGGGCGACACCCCAGGGCGGTGCCTGCCGTCGCGGGGGCGTTCCGCACTTTGCGGGAAGTCTTTTGAAAGTCGCCACTTTCCTGTCACAAACGCCCGTGAATCAGGCCGAATAGTGACGGTTCTAGGCGGACGCTGGAATACGTATCCCGTTGGCCCGCAATACGTTATCGAACGTTGGCGGACGCTGCCGGACAGTGCGAATACACCAGAAGGTTGGGAGTTCGAATCTCTTCGGGCGCGCTCTCATAAGGTCGGCTTAGCTGCACTTACGTAAATCGGCCTCCGAGCCGGCAACGTTCTTTCAGACGATCCGGCTCTTGTGGTCAGTCCAATACCGATCGCGCAGTAGGCGCTTGTAGAGCTTGCCGGTGGGCAGGCGCGGCAGCTCGTCCTCGAAGTCAATCGAACGGGGCACCTTCTGCCGCGACAGGTGCGCACCGCAGAACGCGATTAGCTCCTCGACGAGCTCAGGCCCCGGCTGAACTCCGGGCATCGGCTGCACGACCGCTTTCACCGCTTCGCCAAGGTCATCGTCGGGCACCCCGAAGACCGCGGCGTCCGCCACTTTTGGGTGGGTGATCAGCAGGTTCTCGCTCTCCTGCGGGTAGATGTTGACTCCGCCCGAGATGATCATGAATGTCGCGCGATCGGTGAGGTATAGATAGCCGTCGTCGTCGACATAGCCGACGTCGCCGACGGTGCTCATCGTGCCGTCAGGTGAGCGGCCCTCCGCGGTCTTGACGGGATCATTGAATGGCCCTGGGGCCTCATGATTCGTGGTGCTACGGAACACGAACAGGAAGGCCCCAGGTGATTGAGAACAGTAGTGCCACCGCGATGCTCGGGCTGGCAGGCATGGCCGTGTTGGCGGTCTCGGAAGGCGACGGCGAGGTCGAGTACGCGATCGAAACGACAGCGGCCGTGGGTTGGTGCCCGACCTGCGGCGCGCAAGCGCGGTTGCACGACAGGGTGGCGGAGTTGAACTCGACGGTGCCGATCATGCCCGCGCCAGATTCTTCACCGGCCGCGGTGATGGGGCCCTTGGCTGCCGCCCAGGTTGCCCATGCGGGTTCGAGGTTCCGTTGGGCGGTCGATGTGTGGCCGGACAAGTCCAGGCGAGGTAGTTGGGTTCAGGCCTAGCATCGTCGATCACTTCATTGTCGTGCGGCCACGGCGCTACACGATGACTCTTTAGACGCTTTCCGCTGCGACATCAGTGCAACTCCTCTTGGCGCGCGGTCGGTACGTGCTGTCCTTCATGCCGCTCATGGGTGGCTGGGTTGGCGGGCACCCTCCGCGGCGCCGCCAAACACCTTCCGTACCGCCTCCAGAAAGCGGTGCCCGTTGCGTAGGTCCGGCTCAAGATGGCATCCTTCGGCCCACTCGTTCCAGGCATTGATGAAAACGATTTGCTCATCCTTTGGATAGGAAGTCACGCGATTCGCAGCGTCGCGCAGCCACGCTTCGAACAACTCGGCATCGCCGTTCTGAATGATCCAGGCGCCAAAGCGTCTGCGGGCAGAATTGTCCCAGCTCGGCATCACGCACGGAAAATGCCGTTCGGCCGTCTCTTGCCGTTCCATGGCGGCACGGACCATTGCGGCGTAGTCGAAAACGCGAAAAACGAACGCTTTTCTCCGGACAAGGTTGAGCAAGCGAGGAATTGGGTAGCGCGCCATAGCGGGGACCTGGGTTCGCAGCTTCCGAAAGTTCGGCTCGAACCCGATGGTCGCGTCGAAACCGAGGGCTATCGTCTCGGCATCGCCCAGGCTGTGGGAATGGCTACGAACCGCGCAGAGGTATATGCCCGGGAGCCCCATCGATTGCGCTTTGGCGCGCCATCGCCCAATGGTCGACCGAATGTCGGAGAACAGGTCGATGCGATAAATTAGGAAGACGGGCTTGCCTTCAATGCGGATATAGCGCGGATCGAAAAACACCTTGCTGAGATACTCGAAGTGCGCATCTGGATCGTACCGGTCAAGGTCCACCTCGATGAGGGCTTTACGTTCCTGACCGTCCCAACGCCGGCTCCAGGTCTCGTTGGCCCAACAGACGCAGAAGGGGAAGTCGGGCTCCTGATCGGCAAGAACAGCCTCAAGCGGCTTTTCGAGCAGCAGTTTGCCATTGAACCAGTAGTGGTAGTAACAGAAACCTCCGATGCCGTACTGCCGCGCCAGCTCCGCTTGCACAATTCGTGTCTCGCGCAGGCGCAGATCGTAAAAACCCAAATCGGCAGGAATATGGGGCTGGTAATGGCCACGGAACAACGGGCGCGTCTTGACCACGTTGACCCACTCGGTGAAGCCAGGTCCCCACCACTGGTCGTTCTCGGGGATCGGATGGAACTGCGGCAAATAAAAAGCGATGGCCCTCATGACACCTCGACGGCCGGCTCATCAAATTGCTTGATCAGCTCGCCTTGCATGCGGACCGGTAATTCCTTAGCCAGCCCGGGACAGTGGAACCCGGCGTCACACGACACGCGGCGATCGCCCCTACGGCCCACCGAAATCAAAACCCAACTCGCCGGATCGACGCTCATCAGGGATGAACTCGGGCAACCGTGAAATTTTCCCTGACACAGCACCCCTGCCTATCTTGCGAAGCTCGTCACGTAGCTTTGACAACGTAAACTGGAGGTTCTCTACGTCATAAAAGAACCGCATCGTCCGGCCCGGGAGATACAGCAGCAGAAGGGTGATTATCTCTGTACGCGCCGCACGGCTCTTGACACCGTGGACACCGTGCACCTCTGTCGTCCTGGCATAACGCATGGCATACCGGTAGAAATCGCGCAGTGAGGATTGCACCCGGCGGGCAGAAATGCCGACAACCATAGTCGGCTCATATGTGACCTCAAAATTGTTTTTGAACAGTGTCAGCGCAAGCTCGACATCTTCGTGCAGTCGGTCTTCCAGATCCAACTGCGTCAGATGACGGACCGCCTTCCAAGCCGTGGCGCGGATTGCCATGTTGGCGCCAAAGAGAAATCGCTCATCCTTTGCGGTGCGGTGCACCCTGTCCTTGAGCGTACTGTCGAGCCAGAAAAAAAACGCTCGCAGAGGCATGTCGTAAATGACGGCTGGCCCACTCGCCGCGTCGATGGCCGGGTCTTGGAAGCGGCGGCGAATCGTCTCAACCCAGTCATTGGCGACGATGGAATCGGCGTCAATCCGGCCGATGATATCGCTTTGCGCATGATCGAATCCACAGTTGCGCGTCGGAGCGATGCCCTGATACTCATTTTGGTCGAGCAGGCGAATGTCGATATGCGAGTTATGTTCTTGATACCGGCGCACGATCGATGCGGTGTTGTCAGTCGACTTGTTGTTGACAATAATTATTTCGTCCGGCGCCGAGGTTTGGTCGATGCATGATTCCAGGCATTTGCCGATGAAACGTTCCTCGTTATAGGCGGGAATGACGATCGCGACGGTCAGTTGTTGGGACATGGCTTACAGACCAACCTCCCGAGGCGCAGGGAAAGAGCCTCCCTGTGGGTGCGGATACAGACCAACCTGTAGCGATTCAAGGGTGCGGAATCGGGATGCGCGCAACGTATCACCGGGTCGATCAGCTGGGCGTGCGGCAGAGCGGCCGCACGAATCGGACGAGGTCGTCGACGGTGTCGGTCAGGGCCGGCTCGCGCAGGCGGACCTTGCCCAGCGCGCGCGCGTACCGGTACTGGGTGTTGTCGTAGCGCTTGTCCCGCATCGCCGCGATGTTGTCCGCCGAGCGGGTGAGGAAATCGACCAGCGGATAAAGCGGATCGCGCGGCGCGCACCGGCGATTCAACAGCTCGACGAAGGACGGGATGTCATGGTAGGCGAAGCGGTAGCCGTGGCGTTCGGACAAGAGTCGGGTGATGTCCATGAGGTTGTAATAGTCATCCGCGGTCATATTGAAGACGGTGCCCGCCTCAGCCGGGAGGCCCATCAGCTCGACGATGTGATCCGCGACCAGGTCCGCCGGCAGCAGACTGACCTGGTTGCGGGCGTTGACGGCCAGGCCGTGCTCGATCATGAAGGCCATGAGGCGCACCAAGATGTCCTCCTGGCTCCCAAAGCCCGCGCTGGTGGGAGAGATGAGCGAGGGCCGGTAGATGCGCACGTCGAGTCCTTGCCGCGCCGCTGCCAGCACCAGCTGCTCGCCGACCCACTTGGTTTGCGAGTAGCCGAAGTCCAGGCCGCTCATCTCCTCGTTCGCGTCCCACTCCCCGACTACCGGCTGGGTGCTCCAGCCATAGATGAAGGTGCTGGAGACCAAGTGGAAGGTCTTGCGGTGCGCGGTCAGAGCCAGGCGCAAAAGCTCCCGCGTGCCGGCCACGTTGGCGGGCCGCAGGGCGTCGTAGGTCCGGACGTAGTTGACGAGGGCGCCGTTGTGGACGATGGCATCGACGCTGTCAGCCAGTCGCCGGAACGCCGCCTCACCGATTCCCAGGTCAGGCTCGGCCAGGTCCCCGCAGATCACATGCACCCGCGCCCGGACCTCGGCTTCGAGAGCCGGGGACCATAGGTGAGCCCGGCGCAGCGAGGCGATGATCCGGTCCAGGCCGTGTTCCGCATCCGTCGCGCGGACCAGCGCGTGGAGGGTGTACGACGTACGACCGAGCATGCTGCTCAGCAGGAACGGTCCCAGAAAACCGGTCGCGCCGGTCAGCAGGATGTCGCTTTGCACGCCCGGTCGCGTCGGTGGAAGCGCCGGCAGGGGCAAACGTGCGTCGGCGCGCATCTGCGTGATCTCGTATGCCTCATACTCGGCGGAAATCTGATCCAGCGCCCGCCGAAGGGCGTCGAGTGGCTGCCCGGACCCATCGCCGAACTGCCGCATGAGCCCGAAGAACTCGGCGACTGTGAGGCGCTGGAGCAGCCGCGTGTTGACGTCCTCGGCCAGCTCCCCCGCGCCATGCTCTTCCAGCAAGGCCTGCAGGTCCGCGCGGAGCTCAGCCAAGGCCAGCGAGTCGATGCCGAGATCCGCGAAGGAGCAGTCCTCCTCCCCGGTGAGGTCGTAACTCTCGATGACATGGCGGAAGCGTTCTAGCGGACCCGCGCTGGCGTCCGGCCCTTCCTGGGTCTGGTGGGCGTAGCTCGCCAGCACGGGCAGCTTGTCGTCCAGCCAGAGCCGGCGGGTCTCCGCGCGCCGGATCTTCCCCGAGGTGGTCTTGGGAATGCTGCGCGGCGGCACGAACACGATGGTGTGCGGATCGATATGGCCGTACCTGCGGATCGCCCGCGCCAAGGCTGTCCCGTCGGGCAGCGCTTCCTTGTCCCGCACTTCGGCGACCACGACCAGCGCTTCCTGCTCCTCAAGTTCGACCGAGACGGCGACGACGCAGCCGTGACGGACTTGCGGGGCTGAGCGCTCCACGACCGCCTCGATGTCCGAGGGGTAGCAGTTGACGCCGCGGACGATGATCAGATCCTTGCTCCGGCCGCAGACGAACAGCTCGCCCTCATACAGGAACCCGAGGTCACCGGTCCGCAGATACGTGTGCTCTTCATCGCCGACGATGCGGGCCGCGAATGTCTCCACACTGAGTTCAGGGCGTCGCCAGTAGCCACCCGCCTTGGAGGGTCCGTCCACCCAAACCTCGCCGACCCGACCCTCGCCCAAGGCCTGTCCCGATTCGGAATCGACGATGCGGACCACGTTCCCGGCATCGGGCTTGCCGCAGCTCACCACTGGGGTCTGGTTGTTGTTCTCAGGCAGGGCCTTTTCGACCCGCACGAGATTCTTCTCCAGCGCGCGCTTGTTCACAGCCAGGGTCTGGCGCCCCCGCATGGACACGATCAGGGTGTTTTCGGCCAAGCCGTAAGCGCCGACCAGCGCGTCGGGGTTCAGACCGTAGGGGGCGAAGCGCTCCCGGAACCGCGTGAACGTCTTGGCCCGGAGAGGCTCGGCCCCACAGACCAAGGTGGCGATGCTGCTCAGGTCGATCCCGGCCAACTCAGACGTGGGGCACTTGTCCTCACGTAGGCAGTAGTCGAGGGCGAAGTTCGGCACTGGCCCGTGGGTGCCGCGCACTTCGCTGACGAGCCGCAGCCACGCTGAGGGCCGGCTGAGGAAGTCCAGCGGTGACATCCCATGCGTGGTCCCACCGACCACCAACATGAACAGGTACGCCGAGATCAAGCCCATGTCGTGGTGCTGCGGCAGCCAACTGACCACCACCTCGTCGCCGGTGACTGCGCTGCGCCCGTTCGCGATGATGTTGGCGTGGCTCACGATCACACCCTTGGGATCATTGGTGGAGCCGGACGTGTACTGCAGGAACAGCACTGGGCCAGGCGTGTCCGCCACGTGGGCACCGCCAAAGTCCTGCGTGCCATCCGTCCCGAACCAGGGCAGCTGCGAGGCCCGCTCGGCATCTGGCCACGGCAGCGCGCCTTGTCGGTGCCCGAGCAGCATTCGGAAGTCGTACTCGAACTGCTTGGTAGACAGCACCGCCTTGGCCTCGCAGTCCCGGGCGATGTAGTTGAGCTTGGCCAGACCGGCCTCGAACGCCATGGGCAGGGGAGGGCTGACCGGTACGGCGATCACGCCGATGCGTGCGCACGCGTAGAACGCCGCCACCATCTCCAGGCCTGGCGGGTAAAGGAGCAGCGCCCGATCTCCCGGCCTGAGCCCGGCCTCCGTATATAAATAGGCGGCCAACTCACGCGTCCGCTCGGCGAAGCTCTGGTAGGTGTAGTGCTCGAGCTCCCGGCCTTCGACGTCGACGAACCGGTAAAGGGTCTGGGCTGGTTGCCGGGCTTCCCACATCCGCAGGTAATCAATAAGCGTCTCCATCGTAGGAGTCACTCCTCCTTCACCTTCTCTCTAAGCTCCATTTGCTAGCGACCCAGCAAGTTACGGTAACCTCGACGATCAATTGGCGGAGCCGACAGTAGCGCCCACGAACACGCCGGTTAGCGAGTCGGCCACCGTCTGCGGGGTGAGACCGGCGTGCTCCATGGCCTCCCATGATGTTTCCAGCAGCAGGCGGTGCTGCGGATCGATCGCGGTCGCCTCCCGCTCGCTGATCCCGAAGAACTCGGAATCGAAGCCGGCGACGTCGTGCATGAATGCGCCCCACCGGGACACAGACCGGCCCGGCACACCCGGCTCGGGGTCGTAGTACTCGTCGGCGTCCCACCGGTCGGGCGGAATCTCGGTGACCAGGTCATCGCCCCGCAGCAACGCTTCCCATAATTGGTCCGGCGATTCGATGCCTCCGGGAAGTCGGCAGGCCATGCCGATAACGGCAATCGGGGTAGCGGGAATTTTGTTCATAGCGAGCAAAGAATGGCCTGATTCTGGGCCCTGCGCGCGGTCGTCGGTCGCGTCGAAACTAGCCAATTCCCCTCCTCACAGCAACAGCACAGTTTGGGCGTGCCCGAGCGTGGGTCA
>NZ_JBKQTQ010000032.1:0-20424 GCF_052143115.1 Mycobacterium sp. | reverse complement strand
AGGCGCATTTGCAGCAGGCGGAGTCGGACTTCGACGTGCTGGTGTTCGATGCCGAGTCTGCGCGCGCATTTGGGTCAGTTGCCGCATCGTTGCGAGCGTCCGGCCGAAAGCCGGCGGCACGCGCTTATGATGCACTGATCGCCGCCAGCGCCATTGCCTATGACCTGCCGCTATACAGCTGCAATCCGTCAGGCTTTGACGCGATCCCACGCCTGGACCTGCGAACCGTCCCCCACCCCGATCACGGCAAGCCATGAGCCTGCAGAGACCTCCTTGCCGAAAGGCGTTGGTGCAGTCACTACAGCATGGAGGCGAGCATGCTCTTGGCGTCGGGCAATGCCGCCTGAAACGCGTCGGGGCTGATGGCGCGGAAATCGATGAAGCCGATAATTTGGGTCGAGGCGTTAAACAGCGTCGTCCAGATCCCGTAGAGCTGCATCGTGCCCTGGTTGGTTTGGCGATTGGCGGAGTAGTTGACCTGCAGGGACTGGGTGAAGTTGTTGCCATGCACCGTCTGCACCGCCTGGGGTTCCTGAACCACATTCGTGAGTCCGCTGCGTAGGGTGTCCTGACCGGCTATGAAGCCTGCTTCTTCGGTGATATCCGGCATCGCCGGCGTGCCGGAGTCGGCCTCCATCAGCGCGCTGTTGTCGCTGTTGGCGAGCAAGACCCAGGTCTGTGACGATTGGACGATCGTCCAGCCGGGGGCCACGGTGAGGGTGACTCCGTCTGGGAATTTGATCGTCCCGCCGCCGAGCGCGTGGGGTGTGGGAACAACCCCGCCGCCGGGTCCGGTCCTGGGGGGCTTGGGCTGGGTCGATGGGCCGCTAAACACCACGGCTGCGGTGACCCCCGCGGCGAGCATCACCACCACGACGATGATCGCGGCCACCACCGCCCCGTGCAATCGGTGCTCGACGGGGCCCACATTGGGCGCGGCGTCGACGGCGGTGTGCAGCGCGGTGCGCGTGGCCAAAAGGCCCGCCCCGGCCAGCAGGAACGCCGCAAACATGGTCAGCGCGATGCCGCGATAGCCGTAGGGCACCAGCAGGGTGGTGGCCAACTCATAGAGCACTACCAACACCAGGCCCTCGATCACGCCCACGGCCGGGTTGGCGCCGGCGCTGCGCAACCCCAACACCGCCGCCGCCGCCGCGGTAGCCAAGATCACCGGCTGCAAAAATCCCAGGGTCAACGCGATGAACGCCACGCTCGCCGGGTCACCCGCGGTGGCCTGCAGGTGGGTGAACGCGCCGTGTTGGACCACCACACTCAGGCCCAGCGACAGCGCGGCGCCGCTGAGCGCACAGGTGACCACCACATCCATCGGATGGCGAAACGCCGCGCGGGCGGTCACCAGCAGCGGCGCGACCAGCACCGCCACGAACGCCACCACCGGCACCAGCACACCCAGTTCGAGGATCCGCGACATCGGCGGGAGTCGGTAATGGCCGGCGGCCAGTGCGATCCCCGGGGTGAAATAGGTTTGCAAAAACCCCACACCCACGCCCAGAACCAGTGACAGCGCAAACGTCACGGCGATGACGGTCAGCGGCTCGTCGCGCCACAGATTGTGGTCGTGGATATAGGTCAACACCACCGCCGGCAACGCCACCGCGGCCAGCACCAGCGCAATCGACAGCGACCCGAACGCCGCGGCGATCAACGCCGCCAACAGCGCCAGCGCGGTCACGCTGCGGTAAATGTGATGACGCTCTTCGGCCAGATGCGGCATCAGCGTGCCCACCACCGCCACCGCCCGGCGCGGCTCATGCGTCATCCACCGATTCGGACTGTCCATCAGTTCCTCCCAGCTCCTCCGGCTATGCGGCGCACCGCAACTCCTCACCCGGGCAGAGGTGGCTCGGCGAAGCGTACAACGAATCGGCGGTTTGTCAGGTGAAAACCTATACCCCGCTGCACTACCCGGGCGCGGTGACCGACCCCGACACCGGGCAGTTGATCTCTGATGCCGAGGTCGCCGAAACCCCCTACACCCTGCGGCGCGGCAACGGCCGCAGCCTCACCGTGCGGCTGATCGTGCGCCGCGTCAAGGACGCCCGATACCTGGTAGTGGGTCAGTTTGAATCACCGGGTGCGGGCGAGTCAGAACCTCACCATGCGGATGGGTATGCGCCGGTTGCCTCGGCTGACCAGCCTTCTCAAAGGAGGTGGAGAACCTGGCGCACGCGGTGTCACTGCACTACATGCATTACAACTTCGCGCGCCCGCACGCCACACTGACCAAGGCTGCTGGCGGTTACCCGGCCACACCCGCGATGGCTGCCGGCATCACCAACCGCGTCTGGACGCAGCGCGACATCGCCGCGCTACTCGACTAGACCTGGGTTCGCGGCGTGCTGTTGTCATCCCGACGTGGGGCCGTATGGCCCTAGGTGCTCACGAACGTACGGCAGATGCTTGAGGGTATGAGCGACTATGACGGCGGACTGGGCTTAGGGCAGCCCGCCGCGGGCGCTCAGCGGTTAGACAGTAGTGAGGCGATACGATTGCTGGCCAGCATCAGCTATGGGCGGATCGTCTTCACTCTCAACGCGCTTCCGGCGATCCGCCCAGTCAATCATCTGCTGGACGAAGGCCGAATAATCATTCGCACCCGTTTGACGGCGTCGATCTCCGCTGCTGTGCGATCCAGCGATGGCATCGTCGTCGCCTATGAAGCCGACAGCATCGATCCCCAGACTAGGACGGGCTGGAGCGTTGTCGTTACCGGACACGCATACACCATCACTGATCCCGACCAAGTTTCGCGCTACGAGCAACTACTCCATCCGTGGGTCAACCACGCCGATACCATCGTAGCCATCGAACCTGCCATCATCACCGGCATCCGCGTCGTCGCAACGGAGATGTAAAAACCAGTGGGGCGCCAAACTGCCAAACTGACCCACTACCCGATACCTGGATGCGTTGTTTCCGGTGTGGCGCCATCACCCGTTTGTGACCAACTCCACCCTGCCCACCGCCGAGGCCGACATCACCCACCGAAAACACGCCATCATCGAAACCACCTTCGCCGATTTGATGGACGGCCCACCGGCGCACATCCCCTCAGGGCTATTTGCCGCCTGACCCCACCGACCAGACCCTGTCCACCCGCCATCCCAGGCCCAACCCCGAGGAACCTCACAACAAGAAAAGCTGGTACAGGCCCCTCTGGTCCTGCCAAAGCCGCGCTGATGCCAATCGTGACAGAATTCACTAGGCACTGCTCCGGGGGTTGTTGGGCCGGTGTGATGCAGCGCGCGGCACGGCCACAAGCACAACGACACGCCCGGCGGCAGGACACCAAACCATAACGATCCGGCAACCACCCTGTATTCGCGATACCAGGGATACCGGTGTGATGCTTGTGATTATTGATGTCGACGACCTCGTCGGCTCCATCGGGGGGATATAGATGGACGGACGACCGCACCGCTGTATGCGGGGCCACTGGCTGCTGCCGGGACACATGCTCGTCGGAAGCATGCCGTGTTCCTGCGGTCGGCACACCACCTGGGAATGCGAATGCAGCGACGTCACCTACGTGCCGGTGCTCACCGAATCGTGCACCTTGTTTAAACGTCGTCGCGCGGTTCGAAGCCACTGAGCGGGCCCCACTTCCGGTTTGCCGAGGTTATTGCCAGCGTCTCATCGCAACGGCGCCGATCTTGATATCACCTTGAATGAGCCCGAGACACCCATCGCGACAACAACGACGTCGGCGTACAAGTGCCCCATGGGCCGCGGTCGGCCCAAAGAATCACGCGGGCGGGCACTTCGGGGTCGGCCTGATGCGTCCCAACCACGCGGTCACGCTCCCATCATGGCAAGCCGCGCTCTGTACGTCTTCGACGCTCACGATCCGGCGTTGCCTGGCGGCTCCCTCTCCGAGCCCGCTCGCCGGGCTTGACCCGAATTGGAGCTCGGCTGTGGACTGCCCACGTCGCAACGGTCATTGCGAGCCGGCCGCACCGAACGACGGCGGCGCGGAGGACTCGGCAGTAGCCCAGAGCGGGTTGGGGATGACAGAAAGGGAGAACGCGACATCGCCGCCGGTGCGGATGATCGACTCCGGCAGGAACGTCCGGTCGGTGGGCTGGCCGTTGATGCTGAGCCCGTTGATGTACTTCAGGCCGTTCGATGCGCCTGGGGCGGAGATCCTGATGAATTTTCCTGCGGGAAGCGCGATTTCGGCGCGATCGAACAGCGGCGTATTCACGGTGAGGATCGATGTTCCCGAGGTGCTCGGGTACAGGCCGAGGGCGGCCCAGACATACCAGCTGGACAGCGCGCCGAGGTCATCGTTGCCCGGCTCGCCGCCGGGCGTGGGACCGAACAGTTCCCTGCGCACCCGGTCAACCGTCTGCTGGGTCTTCCACGGCTGACCGACATAGTTGTACAGCCACGGCACCCCGAAGCCCGGCTCGTTACCGATCCACAGATTGGGCTCGTTAGGGCCCGCGTTGAGGTCCGTCGTGAAGCGGTCCAGCCGCTCGGCCACAGCCTGCCGGCTGCCGAGCGCGGTCAGCAGGCCGGCGATGTTCTGCGGCACCAACCAGAGGTACTGCTCGGCGTTGCCTTCGTCGAATCCGTCCTGTCCGAAATCTGAAGTGGGCCCGGTGAACCCGAGGCTGTAGAAAAAAGCACCGTCGGCGCCGCGCGGCGAGATGTATCCGGTCAACGGATTGAACAGGTGCTGCCAGTACTGCGCCCTGTTCTGGAATTCGGCGCCAATCGCGGTGTCGCCCAGCGCGTCGGCGAATCGAGAGATGGCGAAGTCGTCGACCGACCACTCCAGCGTGGTCGAGGCGCCGTCGATCCCATGATCGCCGCGGAACTCCTCGGTCTGCGGTGCGTAGCCGTGCTGCAGGTAGGTGGCGATTCCCGGCCGCTCCACGTAGCCGCCCCGCCCGACACCACCGTCGGTCGCCGCCTTCAGCATGTAGTACAGCGCCGTTTTGACGTCAAAGTCCTTGGCCCCGTACGCGTAGAGGTTGACGATGAGCGGCACCACGCTGTCCCCGGTCATCTCGCCGGCCGCCGAATTCGCCAGCGCCCAACGCGGAAACGATCCGCTCTGCTCGGCGTCGTTCACCAGTGATTGGGCCATATCGCTGGCTCGCTCGGGGAACACGAGTCCCTGCAGGGCCGCAAGGCAGCGGTAGGTGTCCCAGTCGGAGAAGTTGGCGTACTGGGTGTGGCCCTTGGCCACCGTGTGGACGTTGCCGTCGAACCCCAGGTAGCGTCCGTCCGCGTCGTTAAAAGTGTTGGGGTGCAGGGAAGACCGGTACAGAGAGGTGTAGAAGGTCTTCACGTCATCGCTATTGGTGCCGGCCACCGCGATGCGCGACAGCGCGGCGTTCCATGCGCGCGATGCGGCGGCGCGGACGCCGTCGAAGCTCGCTCCGCCCTCGGCGGCGAGGTTGGCTCGCGCTGCGTCGACACTCACGTAGGACAGTGCGGTCCGCACCTCGAGCACCGAACCGGCCGGGAACTGCACGTATCCCCCGCTGCGACTCGAATCCGCGCTGCGCGCACCGGCATACACCGAGTTGCCGTCCCAGGTGCCGTAGGAGGTAAACGGCCGGCTGAACGTCATCGCGAAATACACCGTGTAGACGTTGTCCTTGCCGCAGAACCCGCCGCTGGTCGCCGACCCGGTGATCGTGGTGTTGTCCTCGCCGATCCGGACGGTCGCCGCCGAGTTGCCCGCGAGCGACCCGCCGGAGCGCACGTGAAACAGGGCGGGCCGGCCGTTGCGGGGGTAGTGAAACCGCCCGACGCCGGCGCGGGTGGTGGCGGTCAGTTCCGCGGTCACCCCGGTGTCGGGGAACCGCACCGTGTAGTAGCCGGGCACGCCCACTTCGGTGTCGTCGTGGGCGATCTTCTCCCAGGCGTTCTGGGGTCGCGAGCCGATCGGGGTGGTCGTCGGCAGCATCGGGATGTCGCCGAACGCGGGGCAGCCCACCGAGGCGTGGGTCATGCTGAACCCGGTGGAGTGCCCGTTGTCGTGGTCATAGCCGGCGTAGGCGTCGGTGGTGTCCGGCGAGTACTGCACCATCCCGAACGGCACAGCGGCGCCGGGGAAGTTGTTGATCGGTCCACCCGTCTCGCTCGACCCGGTGCCGATCAGCGTGTCGACGTGGCCGACCGGGTTCGTCACCAGCGCGGGCTCCTCGGCGTGCGCCGCGCGCGGAGCGCCGATCAGCATCATGCAGCCAACCGCCACCACCGTCAGCGCGGCGAGAGCCTTTCGCGACCGCATAGCTGTCTCTTACTTCCGCATAAGTCGTTGAGTCCCCTTAGATTAACGACACGCCCGCGGCGGGACACCAAACCATAACGATCCGGCAACCGACTCGCATTTACGACGCCGGGGCTGCCAGTGTGATGGTTGTGACTATTGATGTTGACGACGACCTCGTCCGCTTTCTTGAGCGAATGCAGATGGACAGACGGCCTCACCGCTGTAAGCGGGGCCACTGGCTGCTGCCGGGACACATGATCGTCGGAAGTCTGCCGTGTTCCTGCGGTCGGCATACCACATGGGAATGCGAATGCAGCGACGTCATCTACGAGCCGGCGCTCACTGAGTCATGCTCCTTATCCAACGGTCGCGGCGGGGGACTTTAGACGGTTGCGGCTGCCGAAGAAAGCGGCTGCAGGGCGACTGCTGTCGCGCTGATCCTCCGATAGGCCAGGCGAGAGCACGGTCGGCGGCAGTCGGCGTCGACCGACTCGTTGTTGGGTGCGCAGCCGCTCGCGGTGGATGTTCGCCCTATTTCACCCGCTCCGCCGCCACGAACAGGTTGTGCGGGGTGGTGTCCTTGACCTCTGCGGCCGGCGTTCGGTCGTGGCTAGCCATCAGCTCAGGGGTCGTTGTCACCGCTACGTCCCAGCCGTGGCGGCGAAACCACTCGCCGACGTCTTCGCGCTCCTCGAAGTACCACAGCTCGTCGTTGCGCGGAATCTCACGCTGCGCGTCTACCTTGGCCATCACCGCCCGTATCCGATCCATCCGCTCACGTCGCTTCGCGCGTATCTCAGGGTCAAGAAAGTCGGGACTAAGCGCCTCCACGGCGACGCGGCTGCCGGTCACCGTGAGATCGTGCACACGCTCGAACAGCAAGTCTGACGCCGCGGCAGGCAAATACGGCGTCAGCCCTTCGGCTGACCAGACGCTGGGCGCCGACGGATCAAAACCGGCCTGCTGCAAGGCCGCCGGCCAGTCCTGACGCAAGTCCACCGGCACAGCGGCGCGATGGCATGCGGGCTCGGCGCCGTGTGCGTGCAACGTCGACGCCTTGAAGTCCAACACCTTGGGCTGGTCGAGCTCGTAGACCGTCACCCCGTCGGGCCACGGCAACCGCCACGACCGCGCATCCAGGCCCGCCGCCAGAATCACGGCCTGCCCGATGCCCGCTTTCGTGGCGTCGAGGAAGAACGTGTCGAAAAACGCTGTCCGGCAAGCCATATAGCTGACCATCGCCTGCATCTGCAGCGGCACCTCGGGTTCGGCTTCGATGACCTCGGGCGGCAGCGGCGCCGCGGAGTGCCAGTTCCACACCCCGTCGCCGGCGGCGTCGAGGAAAACCTGCGCGAACGGATCGCGGATCAACGGGTTCTCACTTCGAGTTTCCGCCGCCCGCGATGACGCCACACCCAGGGCCGTCGCGCCCACGCTCTCGGTGATCTCCCAGCTGTCGTTATCGGTCCTCGCCATCGTCATGTCCTCCCTCGCCGACCCACTCACGTTCTGTTTCAATTGTTTCGATTGCACGCACGCCTGGTAGCATTGAGCCATGTCCACTGCTCTTGCCCCGCTTGCCCGCCAGGTCGCCGAGCGCGCACAAAAGGACTCCGGGTTCGCCGAGGTCCTTGACGCCATCTTAGAGGCGCCGACGGAACCGCACGGAACGCTGCAGCGCATCGCCGCCCGCAGCCTCAACGACGAGCGCCGCAGCGCCCTGGTGCGCGAGTTCGTCGAGGGCTCGCTGCCGACGCCCCAGGTCCAAGCCCGGCTGGGGCTGAAATCTCCGCAGGCCGTGCACCGGCTGCGCAGCCGGGGCAAAGTCCTGGGCTCCGCGGTGGGCAACCAAACCTGGTTCCCCGCCTGGCAATTCGACGACGACCGGGTGCGACCCGACCTGCCGCGGATCCTGGAGTTGCTCGCGCAATTCACCTCGGACCCGTTGGCGGCCGATCGCATCATGCGCCTGCGGCACGATGACCTGGGCGGCGCGTCGATCGCCGCGGCGCTGCGCCGCCCGAAGACCGCCGACACCGCATGGCGGATGCTCGCCGCCGTCGGTGCCTGACCTTCCCGCCGGCTACCGGGCGCCGCTGCCCGACGTCCGGCCCGTCGGCCTGCGACGCCGACGCGTTGACAAAGGCACCGAACTGTGGCGCGCCGACGCCACCCCACCGACCCAGTGGAGCTGGGCCGGTTTCCCTACGGCGCGCTTCCGCTTCGACCCCGAGTCCGGCTTATTCCGAACCCGCTATGCGGCAAGCACATTCACCGGGGCGTTCCGGGAGCGCTACCGGCCCACCGGGCTGGTGATTCCCGCCGACCACGCCGCCCATCATCTGGTGCGGCTGACCGCCAAAAGGCATCTGCGCGTCTTCGACCTGCGCACCGAGGCCAACCTGGACATCCTCGGCGTTGACGATCAGATCAGCACCGGCCAGCATCCCGACGTGTGGGATACCTGCCATCGCCTCGCCGACGCCGTCAAGCACTGGTGGAACGACCTGGATGCGCTGGTGTACCGGCCGCGCACCACGCCGGAGAGCTCGGTCAATTACGCCTTCTTCAGCCTCGACGCGTTCTCTGCCGAGTCGTGGCCACTCGCGCAGCGCGACGACATTCTCACCGAACTGGTTCTGCGCCAAGACTTCACCGTCAGCTGGGACATCGGCAACGACACGTAGGTGTCGGCCGGTCAGCTCGGGAGTTGTGGACCCCACCCGGGCTGTAAAGCTGGCAGGTCGCTCGTACCCGGGTTGGCCGGCTCGTCGCCCTCGCCGTCGTCGTCGGCCCAGCGGCGGCCGTACTGGTCGGGGATCGCTCCCCACCCCCGGTACGGCAGCGGCGCAGTTGGGCTGATCCCCAGTTCATGCACCGGGTCGATCCGCGTCGGTGCCACCGTGCACAGATGCGTCCAGCCATCGCCGAAGTCAAACTCGTAGACGAACTGCTCGCCAAGTCCCAGCACACCGAGCTTGGTGGTGGCGCCATCGATGAAACCCTCACCGAAATCGTCAAATTCGGGTTGCCCGATCCGCGTGCCGTCACTAAGAACGAACTGATAGAGATGCGCGCGATCCCAGCGCGCGAACGCGGTATCGATAGCATCGGCAAACTGACTGAAGCCGTGAGAGCGGGCAGCCGCAAAAACCCGCCCCGGCCGCGGCCAGTAATTCTCGCCGCGACCGCTGACCAGCTCCACCTGAATCGACAACCACGTCCGCGCCACGACGACCAATACTGCCAGCGGCTCGACTCCCGACCGAAGCGCGGTCGGAAGGCATGCAATGTCCTTGCCGGACTGGCTGTCGCTCAGACCTTGATGACCGTGAGACCGGCCGCGCCATCGAGGGCGGCGAAGTCGTCGTCCTGGGTGATAACAGGCAGTGTCCGCGAAGCGGCGATGGCCGCGATCCACAGATCGTTGATTCGGACCCGGCGGCCAGTCTCGGCCAGGTGGATGCGCAGCCGCGCCCACATCCGCGCCGCGTCCTCATCGACCGGCAGCCTTTCCATGTCGGCAACAGATTCGAGGGTCGCGAGTCGTTGCGCCCGGGTATCGGAAGTGCTTGCCGCCAGTACACCGGCGGTGAGTTCGGCGAGAGTGATGACGGTAGTCGCGACCTCGGCGGGGATCAGCGACTCCTCGAGTTGACGGCCCGTTTCGGCGGCTATGAAGACCGATGTGTCGAGCAGCCCCGCCGGTGGAGTCTCGCTCATCGGATCGGACCAAGATCGTCGGTGGTGTCACCGGCGAGTGTCGCAAGGTCGTCGCGCAACCCTGGATCGGCTTGTACACGCCGCATGCGCGCCAAAAACTCTGCTTTGGGCAACCAACGCCGACGCGAAGGCTGCGCCGCGATGAGCACCGCGACGGGGCGGCCCTTAACAGTGATAGTGATGTCTTCTCCGGCTTGAACGCGCCGAAGCACTCCCGCCGTGTCATTGCGCAGGTCACGAGACCCGACTTCGGTCATGCTACAAATGTACTACCTCTGTAGCATCATGGGCACCCGCCCACCGGCCGGCAGGTGCGCATCGCTAAGCCGCCGACGTAGCGGTCTAGGACACCGACCGCTGCGCCGAGACGAACAAGGTGTCCGGCGACCCGTCCTCGATGCCCTCCGGAGGCTGGCGGTCGTAGAGGGCCATCATGTCCTCGGTCGTCAGCACCGACACATCCCAGCCGTGCTCGAGCAACCAGTCCCCGACATTGGTGCGGTCCTCGAAGTACCACAGCTCGTCGAAGTCGGGGAAGACATGCTCCTCGCCGCCCAGTTGGGCCGCCAGCTCGCGGTAGCGCTGCATCTGTGCGCGCTGCCGGTCCCGGGCGTCGGGGTTATTGAAGTCGGGACCAGGCGCCTCGACGGCGACCTGGCTGCCGACGGCGGTCAGCGTCTGGATGCGCTCGAACAGCAGATCCTGAGCGGCCGACGGCAGAAACGGCAACAGCCCCTCGACAGTGAAGGCGCTCGGCACAGTGCGGTCAAAACCGGCCTGCCGCAACGCCGTCGGCCAGTCCTGCCGTAGATCCACCGGAACGCTGACCACGTTGGCCGTCGGCTCCGCGCCGCGCTCCCGCAATGTCGCGGACTTGAACTCCAGCACCCGCGGCTGGTCCAGCTCGTAGACCGTCACCCCGTCGGGCCACGGCAACCGCCACGACCGAGAATCCAGGCCGGCCGCCAGAATCACCACCTGCCGAACGCCCGCTTCGGTGGCATCGATGAAGAACTCGTCGAAAAACGCTGTCCGCGAAGCCATATAGTCGCGCATGCCCTGCATCCGCAACGGCACATCGGGAGCGACCTTGGCGATCTCGTCAGGCAGGTCGGAGTTGCCGAACCAGTTCCATATGCCGTCTCCGGCGGCGTCCAGGAACACCCGCGCGAACGGATCGTCGATCAGCGGATCGTCACTTTCGGTGTCGGCCGCGCGGGCCGCCGCCACACCTAGCGCCGTCGCTCCCACGCTCTCGGTGATCTCCCAGCTGTCGTTGTCGGTTCTCGGCACGGTTGCTCCCTTCTTGTCGGGACTCGCGAAGGTACCCGCGCCGGCTGTGAGGTCCGCGATGCGATGCGTTACGGGGAGCCCGATCGAGGCGGCCCGGCGCGTCATCGCGAAGTCGCCGTCCGGTGCAAAAGGCCGGGAGTACCAGGCTTTTCACCGGAATGGAGCGCTATCTGGCCGACGCTCTCTCCAAGTCGCGGTCAGATCGGCAGTTCGACCGGATACACAGCATGGCTACCGCGGAACCCCTTGAGTTCGACCTCGCGAGGGGGACCGAGCCGGATGTCGGACTGGCCTTCGACCGCCTCGCGCACCGGTTCGCTGATCAGGATCTCGCCGCCGTCGGCCTGCCCTGCCACCCGCGCCGCCATCGCCACGTTGCGCCCGAAGAGGTCGTCTCCGCGTCTGACCGAGGTACCCACGTGAGCGCCGATGCGCACCCGGATGTGGTCCCAGTGCTCAGCGCTCTCGTGCAGGGCTTGTTGCACGGCGATACTGCAGCGGACAGCTTGTCGGGGATCGGAGAAGGCGATCATGAATCCGTCGCCCTGGCTCTTGACTACGTGGCCGTCGTAATCTTCAACGCGCTTGTGGATGAGTTTGTTGTGCCGGTCAAGCAACTGGACCCATCGTCGATCGCCCAACTCCTCGTTGCGCTCGGTGGAACCCTCGATATCAGAGAAGACGATCACGACTTGGCCGTCGGCGGTCAGTCTGGCGAGATCGGGCCGTTCGACCTGGGCCCAGCCTGCGAGGTCCTCGATCGAATTGCGCACCGTGGCGCCGATACCCTTGTTGATCAGCGAGTCGGCCGTCTGCCAGGCTGTCCTGATGGCGAACGGCGCGACTCCGCGGCGTCGGCGGCGGGGCCTGTCTTGTCGGCTGCGCTCGAGTGCGCGCCGTGCCTCCTTCAGTTGCCGCCGAGAAACGGTCAGCAGAACTCCGAGCGCGATGATGCTGGCTAATTCGACGGTGGCAGCTGCCACCAACACGGGTACGGTCACTGTTCGTTCGGACCCGCGGCAGGCGCTATCACTGCCCGATTATCGCGGATAAGAAGGCCTAATCGGGTCGGCTCGCGGCGTTGTTGACGTTGTCTACTAACCAGACGGCGAGGTCGTGGATTTTGATGTTGGCTTTTTGCGACGTGGAGACCAGCAGATTGAAGGCTTGCTCGTCGGTGAGGCGTTCGCGCTGCATCAGGATTCCTTTGGCTATCCCGATGGTGTCGCGGGATGAGAGCGCTCTGCGAAATTCGGCCTGCTGCGTGGACCCGGTCAGCGCGATCGCGGCGTGCGCGGCGAACACCCGGCGCGGGGCCGAACCGACTTTCACAGCGAATCAGGCCACGGTACGCGCGACACGCCACCACCGCCATTTCCCCAACTCTCGACACTTGAACCTCAATCAGTTTGGCGGCAACGATCGTTACTGCGAAAAGCCGCTACCCGCTACCGGGTTCTACGACAACCAGACGTGGTCGTAGCCGCTCCGGCGCGATCTCCACACCCGCCGCGAGGTCGTCGATCAGCGCATCGACAAAGTCGATCAAACCGGCGATGTCGATCGCGTGGCGTGCCGGGCGGTCGCCGTGGGAAAGACGGGCCGAGGCGCTGCGCAGCAGACTCATCGCGCCTTTGACATTGCCGCGCTGGGCGTGGGTGATGCCAACCGCGAGCTGTGCCAGGCCTTGCCACAGCATCCGCTCGTCGTCAGGGCCGTTCTTCCAGGCCGCCTCGAGGACCTCGTGTGCGTTGAACGCCAGCCCCTGGTCCAGGAGGTCCTGGGCGTAGCGGAGGGTTTCCGCCGGTGCCAGCTCGGGGTCATCGGGGATCGGTGGAATGCCTTGACTGCCACGGGGCAGTGGTCGGCCCAGAGCATCGCGCGGGCGCTTCGGGGTCGGCCGGACTCGTCGCGGTCACGCTCGGCCATGCACCGATCATCGCAAGCCCGCGAGATCCGCAGAAGACGTGTCGACAAGTCGCCGCCTCCGCGCCGTCTCAGGCGCTCAGTTCAGCTCACCGCCAAACAAACACGCGCGCTTGCTCAGAAGGTGACACATGTCACCTCGTGAGGGCGCTGAGCCGTTCATCAGATAGGCTTTGAGCAACGTTGGCGTCACCAACACAGATGCTGACAACGTCGTGGAATGCTCCGTCATCCACCGGAACTCACCGGATCTCGATGATTCGTGCATGCAGCACAGGATTTTCTCGCGGCGATCGATTTTGCCCACCGGCAATCTCGCCACCGTGTGCTGACCGCCGCATGACGATATGCCGTCGCGGCGACGCGGCACACCCGATGCCCGAGAGGCACCGAAAACATGACTACCCAAAGAACTTTCGCCGAACTCGGCGTACCCGCACGCCTGGTCAACGCGCTCACCGCGCAAGGAATCGTCACGCCGTTCCCGATCCAGGTCGACACCCTTCCCGACACCCTCGCCGGCCGTGACGTCCTCGGCCGCGGCAAGACCGGCAGCGGCAAAACGCTGGCCTTTTCCATCCCGCTGGTCGCCCGGCTCGCGTCGGGCAAGCGTCGGCCCTCGCGGCCGTCCGGCCTGGTGCTGGCGCCCACCCGGGAGCTGGCAACTCAGATCACCGCCGTGCTCGCCCCGCTGGCCGCCGCCCACGACCTGAAGGTCGGCACGATCTTCGGCGGCGTGCCGCAAAACCGTCAGGTGTCCGCGCTGAGATCAGGACTCGACATTGTCGTCGCCTGCCCGGGCCGGCTGGAAGACCTGATGCGGCAACGTCTGGTCAGCCTCGACTCGGTGGAGATCACCGTGCTCGACGAGGCCGACCACATGGCCGACCTCGGCTTTCTGCCGGGTGTGACCCGCATCCTGGCCGCCACCCCGGCCGGCGGTCAGCGAATGCTGTTCTCCGCCACGCTCGACAACGGCGTCGACAAACTGGTCAAGCGGTTCCTGCGCAACGAAAAGACACACTCGGTTGACGAAGTGAACTCGCCAGTGGCTGAGATGACCCACCACGTCTTCCACGTCACCGGCGCCGACGCCAAAAAGGAGCTGATACATCGGCTCGCTTCCGGCAACGGCCGCCGAATCCTGTTCATGCGCACCAAACATCAGGCTCGCAAGCTGGCCCGCCAGCTCACCGAGGCCGGTGTCCCGTCAGTTGACCTGCACGGCAACCTGTCTCAGCCCGCGCGGGACCGCAACCTCGCGGCATTCAGCTCCGGCACGGCACGCGTGCTGGTGGCCACCGACATCGCCGCGCGCGGTGTGCACGTCGACGAGGTCGAGCTGGTGGTGCACGTGGACCCGCCGGCCGAGCACAAGGCCTATCTGCACCGCTCGGGACGCACCGCGCGCGCCGGCAGCGCCGGCGACGTGGTCACCGTGGTGCTTCCCGAGCAACGCAAAGACCTCTCGGCGCTGATGCGCAAAGCCGGCATCAACGTCCGCCCGCAACAAGTGACCGCCCACTGCGAACCGGTCACCAAGCTGGTCGGCGACGTCGCTCCCTATCGGGCGCCCGCTCCCAAGGCAGCCCCGGCGGCAAGCACCGCACCCGCCAGGTCCCGTCGGCGTCGACCCGCGCGCGGGGCCGGACCGCGCAGGAGTCCCGTCAGCAGGTAGCCCCTCGGCGGTGAAGGCGCGGTGGGGTCAAACCCGGCCTGCCGCACGGGCCGCCTCGGTGGCGTCGATGAAGAACTAGTCGGAAAACGCTGTCCGCGAAGGCAGCTGGCCGCTTTCGCAACCCCCGATGAACAGCTGTAATGCGTACTCAGATCACGCTGACTGATGAGGAAATCGAGCTGCTCGATCGTGCAGCGAGGGCGAGCGGCGCATCTCGGTCAGAGCTGATTCGTCGGGCAATTCGTACCGCCTACGGAAACCGCAACAAGGAAGAACGAACCGCCGCCTTGAAGCGAAGCGCGGGCTCGTGGCGGGGACGCGACTTCACCGGTTCCGATTACGTCGACGCGGTTCGCGGCGACCTTAACGATCGCTTGAGCCGGCTTGGTCTGGCGTGAAGCTGATCGACACCCCAATCGCTGTCGACCACTTGCGGGGCGCGTCCGCGGCCGTCGATCTACTCACGGCGCTGATCGACACCGGCGATGACCTACTGGCAAGCGAGCTAGTCCGATTCGAGCTACTGGCAGGAATCCGAGATAAGGAGCTCGTTGCCTTTGAGGAGTTCTGCTCTGCCCTGCTTTGGGTCGAGGTCACCGAGGACGTCGCCCGGGTCGCCGGACAACTCGCCCGTCGATACCGGAAAAGCCACCGCGGCATCGGTGCGATCGACTACCTGATCGCCGCGACCGCAATCGTCACCGACGCCGACCTGCTGACGACCAATGTGCTGCACTTTCCGATGTTTACCAAGCTAAAGCCTGCGTACTAACGCACAGTGGAGCCCAGTTGTCGCTCATGGCCGGGCATATCGACACTCGACTCTCGGCGTGACTGCTGTGACAGTCGGGGCTGGTCGCGGATCGCGGGCTGCAAATCAGGTTCGCGACGCCGGTCTGCGGTTATGTTGGCGACGAGCCGCCGACCGACGCGGCCCGGAGGTTGGTTGAAGCATGCACGTCGACGGGCGGGAAGTCACCGTTTCCGGCAGCCTGCTGCAACCGCCAACCCGGCGCACCAACGACATCCTTCGGCTCGTGCTGTCGGCGGCGTTGCTGGCGATCGTGATCACCAGTTCGGTAATCACCCGCACCCGGTGGGACGAGCTGGAGAAATCCATCTCCCGCATCATCGGCGTGCTCTCCCCCACCCAATCCGACGTGGTGTACCTGGTGTACGGCGTCGCGATCTTGGCGTTGCCGTTCATGATCTTGTTCGGCCTGATCATCTCCCGGCAATGGAAACTGCTCGCTCCCTACGCGGCCGCTGCACTGATCGCCTTTCTCGCGCTGTCGATCACCGGCAGGCGCCTCTCGGCACCACAATGGCACTTCGACCTCTCCGACCGGCTGCGCACGGTGTTGTCCCAATTCCTCGACGACCCGCGCTGGATCGGCATGCTCGCCGCGGTGCTCACCGTGTCCGGCCCATGGCTGCCCGCCCGCTGGCGGCACTGGTGGTGGACGCTGCTGCTGGCGTTCATACCAATCCACCTGGTGGTCAGCGCCATCGTGCCGGCCCGCTCACTGCTGGGGCTGGCCGTCGGATGGTTCGTCGGCGCGTTGGTGATCCTGGTCAGCGGCACTCCCGCGCTCGAGGTGCCGCTGGACGGCGCGGTCCGCGCGCTGGGCAGACGCGGATTCGCGGTGTGCGGGCTGACGGTGGTCCGCCCGGCCGGAGCCGGGCCGCTGATGCTTTCGGCCACATCCACGGAATCAGATGCCACCGCGGTGATCGAGATGTACGGCCCGCATCAAAGCAGCGGCGGCGCGCTGCGTCAGCTGTGGGGCAAGCTGCGGCTGCGCCGCACCGAGGCGGCACCCTTTCAGGCCTCCATGCGCCGCGCCGTCGAGCATCGCGCGCTGATGGCCATGGCCGTCGGCGACCTGGGTGTCGCCAACACGTCGACGATCGCCGTCGGCGCGCTCGACCGGGGCTGGACGTTGTACGCGCACAAGCCCGTTCGCGGAGCCCCGCTGAAGCAGTGCGCCACATCGACCCCGGTGACCCGGGTGTGGGAATCGCTGCGAAAGCTGCACGACGATCAGATCTCGCACGGCGACCTGCGCGACGCGGAGATGACGGTCGACGACGGCACGGTCTTGTTCGGTGGGTTCGGCAGCGCCGAATACGGCGCCACCGATAACCAACTCGATGCCGACATTGCCGCGCTGCTGGTGACGACGTCATCGCTCTACGGTGCAGAATCCGCGGTCAACGCAGCAATCGACGCGTTGGGCAAGGACACCGTGCTGACCGCGTCCCGCAGGCTGACGAAATCCGCTGTGCCGAAACGTATCCGGGACTCAGTTAACGACGCAAAGGCCGTCATCTCCCGCAGCCGTGCGGCGGTGATGCGCCAAACCGGCACGGAGAAAATCCAAGCCGAGACGATCACCCGGTTCACCCGCAGCCAGCTCATCCAGCTGGTGCTGCTCATTGCGCTGGTCTACGTCGCCTACCCGTTCATCAGCACCGTGCCGACGTTCTTTTCCGAGCTCGGCAAAGCGAACTATTCGTGGGCGCTACTGGGTTTGGCAATTTCGGCGGGCACGTATCTGGGCGCGGCGGCGTCGTTGTGGGCCTGCGCCGACGGGTTGGTCAGCTACCGCCACCTGATACTCCTCACGGTAGCCTGCACTTTTGCCGCGACCACCACCCCGGCTGGCGTCGGCGGCCTCGCGCTGAGCACTCGGTTCTTACAGAAGGGCGGGCTCAGCACGGTGCGGGCCACCGCGGCGGTGGCGTTGCAGCAGTCGGTACAGGTGATCTCGCACGTCGCGCTGCTGATCCTGTTCAGCACCGCGGCCGGTGCGTCGACCGACCTGTCGCACTTCGTCCCGAAGGCCGCCATGCTCTACCTGATCGCGGGTGTCGCGCTGGGCATCGTCGGCACGTTCTTGTTCGTGCCCAGGCTGCGACACTGGCTGGCGACGGACCTACGCCCGAGGCTTGCAGAGGTCAGCAGCGACCTCGTCGCCTTGGCGGGCGAACCGAAGCGACTCGGCTTGATCGTACTCGGTTGTACCGGAACAACTCTCGGCTCTGCACTGGCGCTGTGGGCCAGCGTCAACGCGTTTGGTGGCAGCGCGACGTTCGTCACCGTCACCGTGGTGACAATGGTCGGCGGAACCCTCGCCTCGGCCGCCCCCACCCCCGGCGGGGTCGGCGCCGTCGAAGCGGCGCTCATCGGTGGGCTCGCCGCCTTCGGCCTACCCGCGGCCATCGCTGTGCCGTCGGTGCTGCTGTATCGGGTGCTTACCTGCTGGCTACCGGTGTTTGTCGGCTGGCCGGTGATGCGGTGGCTGACGGACAAGGACCTGATTTAGTGCCAGCCAATCACTCTCGCGCATAAAGCGTTAAGTGCTCCGGGCGATGGTGGTGTTGATCTCGGGGAAGGCGGTCCGCATTTCGCCGGCACCTCTGCCGGGCCGCGTCCTCTCAGCCGAGGTCGGCTACCGCTTCGTGCCCGAAACCCGCGCCTGACATCTGCTACGACTACGCGGGCACTCCAGCAGTTACATTGCGCGAGTGCGTGATTCGCCTGACCACTGAGTCCACAGCGGATCGCAGGCCGGGCACGAACGCCTTCCACTGCATCGTGCAGCCGGCATGTCCCGCATCGACGGTCACGGTATGCGCATCGGGAATCTGTTCGGCTACCCAACGCTGGTGCCGCGGCGGGATGACCCGGTCACGCAGCGATATTAGCACCGAGGTTGGTACATCGATGTCAGCGATCCAGCGCGTGGAATCAAACCGGGTAATTTCGGCCAGCACCCGCATCATCGCCCCATAGCTCGTCGCCCGGAATTGCCCAAGCGCCCAAAGCCGGTCATTCATCACGATGTCGTCGACGACGGACAGCCGCGCCGGGTCGGGCCGCCCGGGCTGCGGGCCGAAAGCCTCTAGCAGCGCGGCGAAGACACCGGTCGCGAGCCGCTCATGAGTGGCACGGCCGAATGTCGCTGCCGCGGCGCAGAGCACCAATGCATCGACCCTGTCTCGGTGGCGCCGCCACACATGCTGCGCCACCAGTGATCCCATCGAAAAGCCCACCGGGATGAATGTTTCTATGCCGAGCTCGTCGGCCAACGCGGCGACGTCGTCGGCGCAGTCCTCCAGCTGGAAACGTGGCGAGGCGATACCCGAACCGTGGCAGCGCTGGTCGAACACCACCACACGCCCGAAGCGACGCATCATCTCCAACGACGGATACCACGTCAACAGCCCGGTGCACGCCAGCGAATGGAGCAATACAAACGTCGGTCCGCCGGCAGTTGGGCCGGAATCCACAACATAAGTGCTGCCACGATTGGAAAGCTCTACCATGCGGCCGTGCGGAAGGCGGCCAACGGGGGCGACATCGGGCAGCGTGAACGACGGGAGCGGCGACATCAGTCTCAGCGGACCAAGAAGCGCGTCGATCACGCAGTATGGATTGGGGAAACCTGACGCGGTCGCTGAAGGACCACAAATGGTCTCATGGGAATCGAGGTGAGACACGCCGCGGCGCAACATGCTTGGTCGCAAAATGCTCGCTGCGGCCAGTCGCCGTGGAAATGCGCGTAAGGCGAGCTGCCGAACGTTATCGCTCATCTTCGGTGCCCCGCAGTCTGTGGGTCGTACGTTGCTTCAACGCGGCATGACGGCGGTCGGTCGGCACGCCCTCGCGGACGAGGCACGATCCTTTGACCCAACCTCCCTGGGCGGAAGGTCTTCCACTCCTCAGCGCGTGAACCGCCTGCGCGGCACTATGGGTCAAGAACACTCGGGACATGGGGCTATGTTCATCACGAGAGCAGCCGCGCACCAGAGTAGGTGGGTACTCGATTCTCCTGGATCCTCTACCCCAAACACCGAGGCACCGCCCGGGTTCCTGTGTCGGCGGCGGTGTGACACCAACAACCCCGCGCTGCTTCCTCTCGTGTGAGAGCCCCTCTGCCCCAACGAGAATCGACGACAGTCGATTTGAACGAGGCTGTTGTCGGCGAAATCGCAGGCCAGCGGCAAGGCGCAACAAGTCGAGTCGTCGCGAGGCACACCGGCACCGTGAGCGTGACCCACGCCACAATCGACTTGGTGAAGCCGCCCAGGCGCCTAATCAGCCCACTTAGCGCCTGCACCAACGCCTCACGGTTGAGCGCGACGCCGCGCGACCGACTTATGAGATGCCCGTAACTCGTCTATTCCGAGACGTTGGCTAGTGCCGCTCGGGCCTGGTCGATTTGGCCGTAGGCGTAGGTCACCGTGGCGGCGGTGGTCATCGTTGCGCCCCTGTGGGCGAGCGTCTTGTAGGTCTGGTCGCCGAGGACGTCGCGCAGGCCTGTGATCGCGGAGCCGAGCTCAGGGATGGCGGTCTCGGTGAGGGAACTGGTCGCAAAGCCGGCAATGGTCGCTGCCGCTTCGTACCGACCAAGCCGATCCAAGAAGGCGGCGAGGACCGCCAACGGAGTGCGAATCATGGTGATATTGCCCGAATCATGGTGATTGCGGATGGCCAGTTCGAAGTACCCGAACGCGGCCAACGCGTCACCGTGCTCAGCTTCGA